>JAHDBV010000024.1 GCA_020630195.1 Acidimicrobiales bacterium | reverse complement strand
CGAGCCGGTTCTCCATGCGCTTGAAGTAGGGGAGACAGTGGGCGTAGTCCCAGGCCTCCATGCCCTCGACCTCGACGGCCCACCGGTCGTAGTCGAGTGGGTTGCCCCGCTGGAAGATCATCCCGTTGATGCTCGATGACCCGCCGAGGACCTTGCCCCGAGCGTGGTAGACCCGTCGGCCGCCCATGTGCGGCTCGGGCTCCGACTCGTATTTCCAGTCGTAGAAGCGACTGCCGATCGGATACGTCAGCGCGGCGGGCATGTGGATGAAGACGTCCCACTTCCAGTCCTTGCGCCCGGCCTCGAGCACGAGCACCCGGTTGCCCGGATCGGCCGACAGACGGTTGGCGAGCGCACAGCCCGCCGAGCCACCGCCGATGATCACGTAGTCGTAGGTCTCGTCGGTCATGGGACACCTCCGGGGCGCACTGGAATAAGAAACCGTCCGGACGGTACAGTTTCTGCTCGTGAGCGGCAAGGACTCTTCCACGGCGACCCCGACACCCCGACCGCGACAGACCCGATCGATCCGGACCCGGGCCCGGCTGCTCGAAGCCGCCGCTTCGGTCGTGCGAGCCGACGGCGTCACCGGCATGACCCTCGAACGCGTGGCCGAGACCGCCGGGGTGTCCAAGGGCGGACTGCTCTACCACTTCGGCTCGAAGCGGGAACTGGTGTTGGCCATGGTCGACGAGACCCTCGCGTCGGCCGGTGACGATCTCGAACAGCTGGCGGCGCGAGACCCGGGTCCGGGAGCCTTCGCTCGGGCCTATCTCGACTACGTGCGCTCGGGGGAGCGGAGCGAGAGCGACGAGGCGGCCTCCGTCTTCGCCGCCGCCACGCTCGAACCCGACGGCCTCGCGTCGGCCGGTGCCACCTTCGGCGCCTGGCAGGAACGTCTGCGCACCGACGACGGCGTCGACGACACCGTTGCACTGCTCGCCCGGGTCGTCGGCGACGGGCTGTGGCTCATCGATCTCTTCGGGCTCGCCCCACCCGACCAGGCGGGCCGCGCCGCGGTCTGCGACCTCGTCACGTCCATGCTCGACTCCGCCGAGCAGTGAGCGTCAACGGATCCGCTTCATGATCATCTGCGACCACGCCTTGGCGACGCCCGGGAGCCGTGTGAGGTGTTGCGAGTAGAACGTCTCGTAGGCGGTGTTGTCCGCCACGGCCACCCGGAGCAGGAAGTCGGGCTCGCCATAGAGACGGTGCGCCTCCACGACCTCATCGAGCGCAGCAACCGCCTCCTCGAACCGCCGGAGATCCTCCGCGGCACCGAGATGCAGGTTCACCGACACCAGGACCTCGAACCCACGACCGAGCGCCGAGGGCGACACGGCCGCGTGGTAGCCGGTGATCACCCCGGTCGCCTCGAGCCTCCGCACCCGACGGAGTGTGGGGGTCGGGCTGAGACGGACTCGCCGAGCAAGCTCGGAGTTCGTCAGACGCCCGTCGGAGCGGAGATGGTCGAGAATCTCGTGATCGATCGCATCCATGGTGGATCATGCTCCCACCCGCACCACATGCGTGCGAGATTGGATACCGATCGATCGCCTGGACGTGCAGGATCGTCTCATGCCACCGATCGATCTCATCCCCGTCGTCGCCGCCGCCTTCGCCGTGCCCCAGTTCCTCCCGCAACTCCACCGGCTCCGTGGGCCGGGTGCGTCGACCGATGGGCTGTCCACCACCTGGGCGCTGCTGACCGCCGTGAGCAACACCGCCTGGATCGTGTACTTCGCCCAGGTCGGCTATCGCACGGCGATGATCCCGAACGCGTCGGTGGTCGTGATGAGTCTCGCCGTGGCCACCGCGATCACGCGCCGCCGTGGCGGCGCCGCTCCGGGTGTGAGCATGGCGCTGCTGTGGGCCGGACTGCTCGCCACGGTGTTCGCGATCTTCGGAACCGACGGCCTGCGCACGGTGTTGGCCGCTGCCTTCGTCGTGCAGGTGACACCGTCGTTGTGGTCGGCCTACCGGGCGACCTCCGCCGCTGGGATCTCGATCGGCACCTGGCGACTCGTCCTCGGTGAGATGGCGTGCTGGTGCGTCTTCGGCCTGCTGCGCCCCGATCCGTCGCTTGCCTTGCTCGGTGCGACGGGGATCATCGCCTCGGTGGCGATGCTGCTTCGGGCCGCCGGCGATACGACGTCTGGCCGCCGGCACCGTGCCACCGGGCCGGCCCCCGCTCAGGTGGCGGCGCGGATCTGATCGACGGGGGCGAAGTCGTCCCGGAGCACCTCGGCCTCGCCGATGAAGGTGTCGAGATCGGTGACGACCCGGCCGTCCTCCGGGTCGACCACCGGCGTGGCGATCGGCGCGTCGCTCGCGATGAAGAGCTGATTCCGCGGCTGGGACCCGATGCCGTTCGGCGGTTCGATGACCACCAGATGCTCGAAGTGTTCGAGCAGCGTCACGGCCTGTGCCCGGGCGAAACGGTTCTCGCCGCCGTCGATCATGTTCATCACGTACAGCCCGTCGGGCCGCAGCGTGCGATCGATCTCGGCGATGAACTCCGTGGTCGTGAGGTGCCACGGCACGGTGAGACCGCCGTAGGCGTCGCCGATGATCAGGTCGTAGGCGTCGTCGGCCAGGTCGGGCATGGCGAGCCGGGCGTCGCCGATCTCGACCCGGAGGTCATCGGACTGGACGAGACCGAGGTGTTCCTCGGCCACCCCGACGAGTTCGCCGTCGATCTCGAGCACCAGACTCGTCGAACCGGGGCGGTCGGCGGCGAGGTAGCGGGCGGCTGTGAAGCCACCACCCCCGACGTGGAGCGCATCCACCGGGCCCTCCGGGAGCAGCTCGAAGGCATCACCGAACAGTCGGGTGTAGCGGAACCCGAGATGCAGCGGGTCGTCGATGTCGGTGACGGCGTGCCGGGCGTTGTCGAGGATGAGGAAGCGCTCCCCGGGACGTTCCGGGTCGGTGCCGTCGACGATCGAGATGCAGGCGTAGGCCGACTCGACGTCGCACGGGGACCCGATGAAGACCGAGGCGACGAAGGCGAGCACGGCTGCGATCGTGGTGCCACGGACGAACTCGTTACCCCGGCCGAGTCGGAAGGCGACGGCCAGCCAGAGACCGACGAGCACGAGCGACAACGACACGGCGAGCACGATCGGACGGGTGGGTGCGGCGGCGACGAGCACGAACCCGGTGGTGAAGGTGCCCGCCAAGGCACCGAACGTGCCGGCGGCCGAGAGGTTGCCGATGACCTCCCCGCTCGAGTCCAGGTCGGTGACGCGGAGCTTGGCCACCATCGGCGAGACGGCCGAGAGCACGGTCGCCGGAGCGACGAAGCCGAACGTCGTGAGGAAGACGATGGCCATCGCCCCGCCACCTCGAACGCCCGGGCCGAGGGCGGCGACGATCGGGATCGACAGCATCGACAGCGCACCACCGAGGATGACGGTCGGGGGAAGCAGCGCCCGGGGGTCGAACCGGTCGGCGAGCTTGCCGCCCACGGCGGAGCCGATCGCGATACCCGCGAGGATCACCCCGATGATCCCGGTGAAGGTCTCGAGTGAGACGCCCACGTAGGGGGCCATCAACCGCCCGGCGAGGATCTCGAGCACCAGGACGGCACCCGAGGTGTAGAAGACGAGAGCCTGGGCCGGGCGATGACGCACCCGCAGACCCTACGCCGTGCGGGCCGCGTCCCAGGTGCAGGCGATCGCTCCCGCATCGCCGGCGGGGTGGGTTCCGAGGCCGAGCCCGGCGGTGGGTCGTGCGGTCAGCTCCGGCGTTGCCGGAAGCGCTCGAGCGCGGCCACGTTGGCAGGCGCACCGATGAGGCGATCGAGCATCTCGTTCTCCGCTCGGCCCGCTCGGCGCAGTTCGTCGCGGTCCGGCCCGACCATCAGCTCCTTCGTCGCGACGAGCGACTCGACGGGCATCTCGGCGAGTCGACGAGCGCGCTCGAGCGTGCGGTCCAACACCCGATCGCCGGGCGCGTGCTCGAACGCCAGGCCCGCGTCGACGAGCTCGGCGCCGGTGAACCACTCGGACGACTGCAGCATCCAGAACGCCCGTTGATGGCCGACCCGTCGGGCGAACGTGCGGGTGCTCGATGCCTCGGCGTTCAGGCCGAGCTCGGAGAACGGGCACCGGAATCGTGCCTCGGTGCCGACCACGGCGAGGTCGGCCAACCCGAGGATGGTCATGCCCACACCGGCGCCGGTGGCGTGCGCGGCCACGAGGAACGGCTTCGTCAATCCGATCAGGATCTCGAGCAGCTCCGGCCAACCCAGCTCGTGGGGCTCGTCGAACCCACCCATCGCCTTGAGGTCGGCGCCGGCGGTGAAGGCCCGGCCGTTGCCGGTGAGCACGATCACCGAGACATCGTCGTCGGCATCAGCGTCGCGGAGGGCGACGGCCAGCTCGTGCATCAAACGGTTGCCGAACGCGTTGAGCGCGTCGGTGCGGTCGAGCGTGACGACCCGGATCGCGCCGAGCGCACCCGGCTCGTCGTGGGATCGGACGTGTGCGTCATCGGCCATGGGTCGACCCTACGGATCGGGCGGCGTCCGGTCGAGGCCGCTGCGGTGGCGCCGCTGCGGACCGTCGGACAGGATCGGGGCGCAACCGCGTCACGAGGAGCCACCATGTATCCGCACACCCACGCCATCGACCACCCCGATCGCACGGCGTTCATCATGGCGGGCAGCGGCACCACGGTGACCTACGGCGAGCTGGAGGCACGGGCCAACCGGCTCGCCCACCTCCTCCGGGCCGAGGGTCTCCATCACGGGCAGCACTTCTCGGTGTTCATGGAGAATCACGAGCGCCACATCGAGTGCTCGGCGGCGGGGGAGCGGACCGGGCTCTACTACACGTGCATCAACTCCTATCTCACCGCCGACGAGGTCGCCTACATCGTCGACAACTCCGACTCGGAGGTGTTGATCACCTCGGCCTCGCGCCAGGCCGTGGCGCTCGAGGCGGCGGCGGCATGCCCGAAGTTGAAGCTCGTCCTCGTCGTCGACGGCACCGACCTGCCCGCCGAGGTCGGCACGGCACGGGTGGCCGACTATCTCGCCGCCACCGCCGACCTGCCGTCGGAGCCGATCGCCGACGAGTCGACCGGCACCGCCATGCTCTACTCGTCGGGCACGACCGGCCGACCCAAGGGCATCCTGCGACCGCTCCCGGAGGGCCCGCCCCACGAGATGGCGCCGCTGTGGCAGTTCCTCAACATGTTGTGGCAGTACCGGACCGACATGGTCTACCTGTCGCCCGCACCCCTCTATCACTCGGCCCCGCAGGCCGCCGTCAACCTCGCGATCCGTGCGGGTGCGACCGTGGTCGTGATGGAGCGATTCGACCCGGCCGAGTACCTGCGCCTGGTCGAGGAGCATCAGGTCACGCACTCCCAGCTCGTGCCCACCATGTTCAGTCGCATGCTCAAGCTCCCGGAGGAGGTGCGAAACCGGTACGACCTCTCGTCGCTCGAGTTCGCCGTGCACGCCGCCGCGCCGTGCCCGGCCCAGGTGAAGGAGCAGATGATCGAGTGGTGGGGCCCGATCATCCACGAGTACTACGGCGCCACGGAAGCCCTCGGCTTCGCGGCGTGTGACTCCGAGGAGTGGCTGGCCCATCGCGGCACGGTCGGCAAGATCGTGCTGGGGGAGCTCCACGTCCTCGACGACGAGATGAACGAGCTCCCGATGGGCACCCCCGGGACCCTCTGGTTCGAGACGGCGACGGAGTTCCGCTACCACAACGACACCGAGAAGACGGCCGAGTCGACCTCACCGGACGGGACGATGACGACGGTCGGCGACGTGGGCTACGTCGACGAGGACGGCTTCCTGTATCTGACCGACCGGTCGACGTTCATGATCATCTCCGGTGGTGTGAACATCTACCCGCAGGAGACCGAGAACCTGCTGATCACCCACCCGAAGGTGGCCGACGCCGCCGTGTTCGGCGTGCCCAACGAGGATCTCGGCGAAGAGGTCAAGGCCGTCGTCCAACCACTCGAGGGCCTGGAGGGCGACGACGCCCTGGTCGAGGAGTTGCTCGCCTTCTGCCGCGACAACCTCAGCCGCCAGAAGGTGCCCCGCTCGATCGACTTCGAGGCCGAGCTGCCCCGACTGCCGACGGGCAAGCTCTACAAGCGCCAGCTGCGAGACCGCTACTGGGGCGACGGGCAGAGCCGCATCCTCGGGTGACGGCCGCCGTGACCCGGCTCGAGTGGCCGGGCGTCGGCGCACCCGGAGGATTTCGTCGCGCCATGGAGCTGACGTAGCGTCGGGGCACCGTTCGACACACCGGGGGATCCGCCATGACCGACGCACTCATCATCGACGCCTGCCGCACGCCGCGTGGCGTCGGCAAGCAGGGCAAGGGCGGCCTGGCGCACCTCCACCCCCAGCACGTCGGGGCGACGGTGCTGAAGGCACTGGCCGAGCGGAACTCCCTCGACACCTCCGAGGTCGACGACATCGTCTGGGGCACGAGCGCCCAGGTCGTGGAGCAGGGCGGCGACCTGGGCCGGATGTCGGCGCTCGCCGCCGGCTACGACGTGAAGGCCTCGGGTGTCACGCTCGACCGGTTCTGCGGCTCCGGCATCACGTCCACGATCTTCGCCTCCCAGGCCGTGATGTCGGGCATGGAGGACCTCGTCATCTCCGGCGGCTGTGAACTCATGTCGCTGCCGAAGAAGGGGGCACTGCCCATCGGTGCCCTGAACCCGGAGCTCCAGGCCCTCCATCCCCAGCCGCATCAGGGTGTGGCCGCCGATGCGATCGCCACGCTCGAGGGCATTCCGCGTACCGCTCTCGACGAGCACGCGGCCGAGTCGCAGGCCCGCGCCGAGATCGCCATCAAGGAAGGCCGCTTCGACCGCAGCCTCATCCCCGTGTACAACCCCGACGGCTCGCTCGCCCTCGACCACGAGGAGTTCCCCCGCCCCGGGACCACGGCCGAGAAGCTCGCGTCGCTCCCCGCCGTGTTCGGCAACGTCGCCGACTACCGCCACGCCGAGGGAGTGCCGACGTTCCGTGAACTCGTCGCCCAGAAGTACCCCGACCTCCAGATCGAACACGTCCACCACGCCGGCAACTCCTCCGGTGTCGTCGACGGTGCCGCAGCGATCCTCATCGCCTCGCCCGACTACGCGAAGAGCCACGGCCTCACGGCTCGGGCGCGCGTGGTCGCCACGGCCAACATGGGCGACGACCCGACCCTCATGCTGAACGCGCCGGTCCCGGCCGCGAAGAAGGTGCTCGCGAAGGCCGGGCTGACGGTCGACGACATCGATCTGTTCGAGATCAACGAGGCCTTCGCCGTGGTGTCGGAGAAGTTCCAGCGCGATCTGGATCTCGACCGGTCGAAGGTGAACGTCAACGGCGGTGCGATGGCACTCGGCCATCCGATCGGCGCCACCGGTTCGGTGCTCATCGGCACGGTGCTCGACGAGCTCGAGCGGACCGATGGTCGCTATGGCCTCATCACCATGTGCGCAGCGGGCGGCATGGCCCCGGCCATCATCATCGAGCGTCTCTGATCCCGGGCCCGCGGGTCGATCGGTCGGCGTCGACCGTTCGGCCTGCGGGTTCTTGGCGTCCGCTCAGCCCGGGAGCAGCTCGGTTCCGAGCCAGTGGCGCTCGTTGAAGCTGCGCAGCGTCCGCCGACCCTCGGAGGAGGCCGTGATCCGCGTGGCCGACGTGTACTCGGCTCGCAGCATGGGCGCACGGTCGGTGCCGAGCACCGCACCGATCATCGTGGCGATCACGAGCCCGTGGCAGACGACGGCGACGGTCTCGCCGGCATGCCGGACGATGATGTCGTCGAACCCCTCCACGACCCGATCGACGAAGGCCGGATCGAACATCAGGTCGAACATCATCTGTCGGGTCTCGGGCGGGAGCGAGCGCATGTCCTCGGGGTGGTGGTAGGTGGTCAGTCCGTAGTCGAACTCCGCGATCCGCTCGTCGTAGACCGGATCGATGCCGAGGGTCGCAACCAGCGGTGCCGCCGTCTCCCTGGCCCTCGCCTGCGGGCTCACGACCACGGCGTCGATGGTCTCCCCGCCCACCACGGCCGCCATCGCCGCGGCCTGGCGTTTCCCCAGCTCACTGAGGCCGGGATCGTTGCCGGACATGGGTCGGTCGGGCTGTCCGTGACGGATGAGGATGAGGTCCACCCGGTGAAGCTACGGCAGCCGGGCGGGGCGACCCGCATCGACGGACTCCCTCCGACCGGCGCGTGACGAAGGACACAGCATCCGGGTGCATCCACCGGGACCGGGGCGGGCGAATCACCTCATGAACATCGCCCACCCCCAAGGAGCTCACGATGTTTTCCCCGAACACCCGTAAAGCAGCCGCCGTTCTGATGGCGCTCTCCCTCGGTGCCGCCGCCTGCACCTCTGACGAGGCCGTCGAGGCCACCGACGAGGCGGTCGAAGAGGTCACCGAGACCACGGAGGCCATGGAAGAGGAAGCCATGGAGGAAGAGGTCGGCACGATCGTCGACGTCGCCGTCGCCAACGGCTCCTTCACCACCCTCGTCGCCGCCGTCCAGGCCGCCGACCTCGTCGACACCCTCAACTCCGACGGCCCCTTCACCGTCTTCGCACCCACCGACGACGCCTTCGCCGCCGCCCTCGACGCCCTCGGCCTCACCGCCGAGGAACTCCTCGCCGACACCGACACCCTCACCACCATCCTCACCTACCACGTGGTGGCCGGCGAGGTCGCCAGCACCGACCTCTCCGACGGCATGACCGCCCCCACCGTCCAAGGCGAAGAGATCACCGTCGACCTCTCCGACGGCGTCAAGATCAACGACGCCAACGTCGTCATCGCCGACGTCGCCGCCGACAACGGCATCATCCACGCCATCGACGCCGTGATCCTCCCCCCGAGTGTCGTCGAGGCGCTCGCCGCCGCCGACGAGGCGATGGAAGAGGAGGCCATGGAGGACGAGGGCCCGGGCAACCTGATCGAGGTGGCCGACGCCGCCGGTGACTTCACGACGCTGCTGGCCGCCGCCGAGGCCGCGGGCCTGACCGAGACCCTGGCTGGCGGCACCGTCGCGACGATCTTCGCCCCGACCGACGAGGCCTTCGCCGCCGCCCTCGAGGCGCTCGGCCTCACCGCCGAGGAACTCCTCGCCGACACCGAGACCCTCACGGCGATCCTCACCTACCACGCCATCGGTGGCATCCAGACCTCGGATGGCCTCGCCGACGGCCAGATCACGATGCTGAACGGCCTCGAGGCCACCATCTCCGTGAGCGGCGACGCCCCGATGATCAACGACGCCACCATCGTGGCGACCGACATCGAGGCCTCGAACGGCGTGATCCACGTCATCGACTCGGTGCTCCTGCCCCCGACTCCCTGAGTCCGACGGTTCCTCCGCACCGCCCGCGGCCCCCGGCACGTGCCGGGGGCCGTGGCGCGTCCGGCCCCGCATCCTGGTGGCGTCGGGCGACCCGTCACCGAGCGTGTGCGAACGTACGGGATGACCTCCCGACCCGCCATCCTCCTGCTCGCCTGCCTCACCGCCGGCCTGTCCGCCTGCTCAGCCGAATTCAGCATCGGCGGTCAGTCGGTCGAGGACGCCGCCACGGAGCTCATCGAGGGCGAACTGGCCGAGCAGCTCGATCTCGAGCTGACCGCCGCCTGTCCCGCGGTCGACGAGCCCGAGGTCGGCACCGAGTTCACCTGCACCGCCATCACGGCGGACGGCGAGACGGTGAACATCGCCGGCCTCGTCGACCGCGAGGACCACATCGATCTCGGCACGACCAACGTGGTCCGGGGCGACGCGCTCGCGACGATCGCCGGCCAACTCGCCGGCGCCGTCACCGAGCAGGTCGGCTTCGAGGTGACCGCCGAGTGCGGCGACACCACGGTGGTGCTGCCGGCGAACAACGAACTCGTCTGCACCGTCGACAGTGCGGAGGCCGGGGAGGCGCCGGCGATCGTCACGATCACCGACACCGACACCGGCGCGTTCGATTGGCGGATCGACGGCTGAGCCCGCCATCCGGGCCGAGGCCCCCTCAGGCCTCCGAGCGGATCACGTCGACACCCTCGGGATCGACGAGCGACCCGTGTACCAGACGATTGTGGCTGTGGCCCACGTGATGCAGGCCGAACGCCGACTGCAGTGAGGTGTACATCCCCATCGCGTCGAGCGAGTTGTTCACCGACTGCTTCGCGAGGGTGAGTCCGAACATCGGACGCTTCGCGATGTGGGATGCGAGGGCGAGGGTCTCGGCTTCGAGATCGTCCCTCGGCACCACACGGCTCACCATGCCGTGGCGCTCGGCCTCCTCGGCGGTGATGGCCCGGCCGGTGAACAACATGTCCTTGGCGAGGCGGCCACCGAGTTCGAACGGATGCACGAAGTACTCGTGACCGTTCACGCCGAACGCGACGACCGGGTCGGAGAACGTGGCGTCGTCGGCACAGACGATCAGATCCATCGGCCAGACGAGCATCAACCCACCGGCGATGACCTTGCCCTGCACCGAGGCGATCGTCGGTTTGGCGATGTTGCGCCACCGCCAACAGAGGTTCACGTACATCTCGGCTTCACGGGCCATGTAGCCCTCGGCACCGGGGGCGTCGAAGTGGCACTGCACCCCGACGGTGGGCAGATCGGCGATGTCGGTGCGATCACGCAGGTCGTGCCCCGAGGAGAAGTGCTTGCCGTCGGCGGCGAGCACGATCACCCGGATGTCCTCGTCCTGCGCCGCGACATCGAGCGCTTCGTTCAGCTCCGAGAGCAGGAGATAGTCCTGGGCGTTAGCCGCCTCGGACCGGGCGAGCGTGATGCGGGCGACCCGCTCGGCGGGCACGTCGTAGCGGACCCGGGTCCAGCGGGCCGCCGGATCGGCGGTCACCGGACACCCCGATGACCGCCGTGGGAGGTCACGATCCGGTCCACTCCGGCGCGCGCTTCTCGGCGAACGCCTTCGGGCCTTCCTTCGAGTCGTTCGACGCGAACACGGTGCCCATGTGCGGGTTCTGGAGCTCGTAGAACTCGTCGTCGGTCGCCCCCTGGGTGGCGTTGATGAGCTGCTTCGACGCCGACAGGGCGAGGGGCGCGTTCTGGGCGATCCGCTCGGCGAGGGCGAGCGCCGCGTCCACGGCACCGCCGCGCTCGGTCACCTCGCAGATGAGGCCGTGGCCGAGTGCCTCGTCGGTCGAGATGGGATCGCCGGTGAGGGCCATCTGCATGGCCTTGCCATGGCCCACCCGACTCGGGAGGCGGAGCAGACCGCCACCGGCGGCGAACAATCCGACCTTCACCTCGGGGATCCCGAACTTCGCGCCCTCGGACGCCACCAGCAGGTCACAGGTCAGTGCGAGCTCGAGACCGCCGGCGAGGGCGAAGCCCTCGATGGCGCCGAGCAGGGGCTTCTTCGCGCCGTTCCGGATGAACGCCATCATCGGGCCGATGTCCTCACCCCGGGCGAAGGCCTTCAGGTCCATGCCCGAGCAGAAGCCCTTGCCGTTGCCGGTGAGCACGGCGGCAGTCAGCGTGGGATCGGAGTCGAGCTCCTCGATCGCGGCGACGAGGCCCGACGAGAGCGCACCGTTGATGGCGTTCATCGCCTCCGGGCGGTTGAGGGTGATCAGCAACACCCGCCCACGACGCTCGGTCAGGACGGCGGCTTCGGTCGTTTCGCTCTCACTCATGGCCGACAGCATGGCCGACGGCGGGGGAGCGAGGCGAACCTCTCACGCACCGGCCGGGCGCGTGCCGCCGGGCGGATCAGGCGGGGGCGCCCGGGCCGATCTCACGCTCCAGCGCGATGGCCTCGGCCATGGCGTCGAGCACCTCACCCCGGCCGAGCCGGACGATCGAGCGGTAGGCGCCCGGATGCACGGTGGCGGCGAGTTCGGCCGCGACCTCGAGCGTGCGAGCCTCCACGTCCTCGGACGCGACGACCTCATCGAGGAAGCCGACATCGACGGCGGTCGACGGGTCGGTGATCCGACCGGTCGACACGGCGCGCAGGCCGTGGCGTCGGGAGAGGCGTGCCTCACAGATCCGGTGCGCCCAACGAGGCAGACCCATGCCGATCGCCACTTCGGGGAGTCCGACCCGGAACGGGCCATCCGCACCGATGCGGACGTCGGCGGCGAGCAGCAGCAGCGCTCCGGCGGCGAGGGCGTGACCATTCGCGCCGATGACGATCGGCACCGGGGCGGCGAACATCGCTCGGATCAGCTCACCGCCATCGGCCACGAGCCGACTCATGGCCTCCGCGTCGCCCGAGCGCATCACCCCGAGATCGAACCCGCCCGAGAACGTGCCATCCCGACCGAGGATCGCGATGGCCCGCACCTCGTCGTCGGCCGCTGCGGCGTCGAGTGCGGCCGTGACCGCCTCGACCAGTTCGAACGACACGACATTGGCCTTGCCGTCATCGATCCGCAGAACCATCACACCGTCGTCGATCGAGCGCACAACTGCATCAGACATGGCCGGGACGCTAGACCGTTGCCATGCAGCTCGACGAAGCCATGAGCACCCTCCGCGCCGTTCGGCGTCTCCGGCCCGATCCGATCCCCGACGAGGTGATCGATCGGGTGCTCCAGGCCGCGGCCTGGGCCCCGACCGGCGGCAACCAGCAGCCGTGGCGGGTCGTCGTCGTCACCGACCCCGAGGTGAAGGCCGGTCTCCAGGCGCTCTACGCACCCGAGTGGTCGGTGTACGCCGAGCGCTTCCTCGACCGCATCTCCGGACTCGAGGGTGAGGAGTACCAGCGCTGGTACCGCACGAAGCTCGCCGGCGACCATCTCGCCGATCACCTGCACGAGGCGCCGGCGATCCTGATGTTCTGCGCCGACCCGTCCCGGATGGCCGTGACCGACCACGATGCCGACCACGTCTCGCTCGTCGGCGGCGGGTCGGTGTACCCGGCGGTGCAGAACGCGATGTTGGCCTGCGTCCGTGAGGGCCTCGGCTGCACACTCACCACGCTCCACTGCCGCCGCGAGCCCGAGGTGCGCCAGCTCCTCGGCGTGCCGGACGGCTGGGGTGTGCCCGCCATGGTCCCGATCGGTCGTCCCGTGGGGAAGGGGCACGGCCCGATCCGGCGGCAGCCACCGTCGGTGCTCGCCGGCCGTGACCACTTCGACGGTGAATGGAGCGTCGCATGAACCCGTTCGACACCGAGATCGTCCGAGACGGCGATCACTGGACCGGCCCGTTGCGCCATCCGGCGCAGATGCTCGCCACCCAGACCTACGACGACCACCTGTCGGTCCACGACGAGGCCAACGCCGCCGCCCTCGGGTTGGCGGGGGCGCCGATCGAGGGTCCGACCCACTTCTCCCAGTTCGACCCCCTCGCCCACGCCCGCTGGGGCGACGAGTGGTTCCGAACCGGGTGCATCTCGGCCCACTTCACGACGATGGTCGTCGAGGGCCAGGGCGTCACGGCGGAGGCCACCTTCGACGGCGACCGGGCCGAGATCGCCGCCACCCGGGACGACGGTGCACCGGTGCTCAGCGGATCGATGTCGGTGCGGGGCGCCCGCCCCTCCGCGCTCGACGAGCGCCTCGCCGCCCGTCGACCGGCCGGTGCGCTCCAGATCGTCGACCAGCTCCACGAGGGCATGCGCTCCGACGGCGCCCGTCCGACGTCGATGGACCTCGACACCGACAACGGGGCCCTCTACCCCTTTTCGCTCGCGGCGAAGCTCGCGAAGATCACCGAGCCCAGTGCCTGGTACGGCGGGAGCGAGCATCCGTTCGGCGCGCCGTTCGTCCCCATGGAGATGGTCAGTGTGCTGACCAACAAGATCGGCGATCGATGGCCCATCCGGCAGCCATCACTCGGCCTCTTCCTCGATCTCGAGGTCACGATGCTCGACGGGCCGCTCTTCGCCGACACCGAGTACCTCGTCGAGCGGGAGATCGTCGGGTTGTCCCAGTCGCGTCGGGTGGAGTCGTACTGGACCCGCTCGACGTTGACCGAGGCGTCCTCCGGACGGGCCATCGCCGAGATGCTCCTGCACTCCGGTGTGTTCAAGGACTCCTACCCGGGCTATTCGGCGCCGCCCGACGGCGACGCATAGGGTCACGCCATGACCGTCGTCGAGTTCGACCCCACCGCCACGCCCGACCTCCTCTCGGCCGCCCAGTCGCTCGACGACGGGACCGTCGAGTTGCGCCGGGCGATCCACGCCGAACCGGAACTCGGGCTCGAGTTGCCCGAGACCCAGGCGAAGATCCTCGACGGGCTCACCGGGCTCGGTCTCGACATCACCCTCGGCGAATCGACCACCTCGGTGGTGGCGGAGCTCGACAGCGGCCGCCCCGGCCCCACGGTCCTGCTCCGTGGTGACATGGACGCGCTGCCGATGACCGAGGACTTCGTCTCCCCGTTCCAGTCGAAGCACGAGAACCGGATGCACGCCTGCGGCCACGACGCACATGTCTCGATGCTGGTCAGCGCGGCCCGACTGCTCGCCGATCACACCTCGGAGTTCGAGGGGAAGATCCGTTTCATGTTCCAGCCGGGGGAGGAGGGCTACCACGGCGCCCGGTACATGATCGACGAGGGGGTGTGTGATGGCGTCGATCGGGCGTTCGCCATCCACGTGTTGTCGAACCTGCCCAACGGCAAGGTCTTCACCAAGGGCGGGCCGCTCATGGCGAGTGCCGACAAGTTCCAGATCACCGTGCACGGCGCCGGTGGCCACGCCTCGATGCCCCACGACACGATCGATCCGATTCCGGCTGCGGCCGCGATGGTCGGCGGATTCTCGACGCTGGTGAGCCGGGAGGTCCCCGCCGCTCGTGCGGGTGTCGTGACCGTCGCCCACATCGAGGCCGGCACGACGAACAACGTGATCCCGCCCCACGCCTTCATGGAAGGCACGATCCGGACACTCGACGAACGCACCCGGAGCAAGATCCACAGCGGGGTGACCCGTGTCGCCGAGGGCACGGCCGCCGCCCACGGCTGCACCTGCTCGTGCACGATCGACCAGGGCTATCCCGTGACCGTGAACGACGCCGAGGAGGCCGCGGCGTCGGTCGGTGTCGCCCGCACGCTGTTCGGCGACGACGGCGTGACCGAGATGCCCGAGGCCGTCATGGGCGCGGAGGACTGGAGCTACGTGCTCAACAGGGTCCCGGGCTCGATGGCGTTCCTCGGCGTCGCTCCCGACGACATCCCCTTGGCCGATGCGGCACCGAACCACTCCAACCTGATGCGGATCAGCGAGTCGAAGCTGCACCACGGGGTGGCGCTGTACGCCGCCATGGCCCTCGCCCGCTGACGGGCGCGGCTCAGCGGGCGCCGACCCCGTCGGTCAACGCGGCGGCGGCACGCACGCCGAAGCCATCGGCGACGACCGCACACAGCGCATCGAGATTGATGTCGGCCATGTCGTCGACCCGGAGTCGGATCACGGCTCGTGGGCCACGGAGCACGAGATCCCGACGATCGGGAAGCACCCGACGTCGACGCTCCTCGACCTCGACCTCCTTGAGCGACGAGAAGTTCACCGCCGGGCCGTACCCGCCGGGCAGCGTGGCCACGGCGATGCTCCGGCCATCGAATCGGATCGTCCGGGCGGGGCGCCACACCAGGGCCACGCCGACGACGACGGCGAGCACGACGGGCAGCGTCGTCCAGAACGAGACCTGGACGAGACCGAGGCCGGCGATCAGGGCCAGGTAGAAGACCATGCCCACCACACCGATGCCACCCTCACGGATCCGCAGATCCGAGCGACCGCTCCGCCACTGGTGGAGGCGATCCTCGAGCTTCGCCACGCTGCTCTTCTCGGTTGTCGAACCACTCACGTCGGGAACGTAACGCCTCATTCGTTCCACATCGGCGGAGCAACGCTCCGACAAAGGAGCGTTCACATTCCCGACATCAACCTGGGGTGATCGGAGTGGTGCTTGGCTCAACCGGCGGAGGCGCGCACCGCCGCGACGACGTCGTCGGCGGAGGAACCCGGACCGAGCACCGCGGCGACCCCGGCGTTGCGGAGGACCTCGACGTCGTCGTCCGGGATGATCCCGCCGACGATGACGGGCACGTCGAGGCCGGCGTCGGCGACCGCCTGCACCATCTTCGGCGCCAGGGTCAGGTGTCCCGCGTTGTGCATGGAGAGCCCGATCGCGTCGGCGTCCTCCTGCTCGGCGGCGGCGACGATGGTGGCCGTCGTCTGGCGGAGCCCGAGGTAGATGACCTCGGCTCCGGCGTCTCGCAGCATGCGAGCGACCACCTTGAGGCCACGGTCGTGCCCGTCGAGACCGAGCTTGGCCAGCACGATCCGCATCGGCGCCTCGGTCTCGTCACCGGCTAGAGGCAACATCTCGTCGGCCATCAGACGATCGCCGTTTCCACGTAGGTGCCGAACACCGATTCCATCGCCATCACGATCTCCTCCTCGGTCGCCATCACCTTCACCGCGTCGATGAGGCTCGGCATCATGTTGACGGTCGGGTCGGCCGCGTCGGCGGACACCCGGGCGAGTGCAGCCGCCACGGCATCCGAGTCCCGGTCCTGCTTGACCGTGGCGAGGCGCTTGCGTTGGTACTCCTCGACCTCGTGTGAGATGCGGAGCAGGTTCGGGTCGCCGTCGTCGCCTTCGGTGAACTCGTTCACCCCGACGATGATCCGCCGTCCGGCGTTGACCTTGCGCTCGAAGGCATAGGCGGCATCCGCGATCTCGCCGGTGAAGTAGTTGTTGTCGATCCCGGCGTAGACCCCCTCGAGGATCGAGCCGTTCCCGAGTTCGTCCAGGTGGGCGAAGATCGCCTCGGCCTGACGTTCCATCTCGTCGGTCATCCACTCGACGAAGGGGGCACCACCGAGCGGGTCGATCACGTTCGTGACGCCCGTTTCGTGGGCCACGATCTGCTGCGTGCGGAGTGCGATGCGGGCCGACTCCTCGGTGGGCAGCGCCAGTGCCTCGTCGTAGGCGTCGGTGTGGAGGCTCTGCGTGCCACCGAGCGCACCGGCGAGTGCCTGGATGGCGACACGGGCGATGTTGTTCTCGGACTGCTGGGCGGTGAGCGACACCCCGGCGGTCTGGGTGTGGAACCGGCAGAGCATCGACTTCTCGTTCTTCGCTCCGTACCGCTCCTTCATCCACCGGGCCCAGATGCGGCGGGCCGCCCGGAACTTGCCGATCTCCTCGAAGAAGTCGAGGTGGGAGTTGAAGAAGAACGAGAGGCGCGGGGCGAAGTCGTCGACGTCGAGCCCGGCGGCCATCGCCGCCTCGACGTAGGCGAAGCCGTTGGCGAGGGTGAAGGCCAGCTCCTGTGCCGCCGTCGAGCCGGCCTCGCGGATGTGGTAGCCGGAGATCGACACGGGGTGCCATTTCGGCATCTCGGCGGAGCAGAACCGCATCATGTCGGTGACGAGGCGCACCGACGGGCGCGGGGGATAGATGTACTCCTTCTGCGCCTGATACTCCTTGAAGATGTCGTTCTGGATCGTGCCGGCGAGGCGGGAGCGCTCGATGCCGGAGTTCTCGGCGACGGCGACGTACATCGCCATGACGATCGCCGCCGGCCCGTTGATCGTCATCGAGGTGGACACGCCGCCGAGGTCGATGTCGGCGAAGAGGTCCTCCATGTCGGCGAGGGTGTCGATGGCGACGCCCGCTCGCCCGACCTCACCCTCGGCCCACTCCGAATCCGAGTCACGTCCCATCAGCGTCGGCATGTCGAACGCGGTCGACAGGCCGGTGCCACCGGCTCGCAGCAACTCCTTGAAGCGAGCGTTGGTGTCCTCCGCGGTGCCGAACCCGGCGAACATCCGCATCGTCCACAAACGGGAGCGGTACATGGACGGATAGACGCCCCGAGTGAACGGGTACTGGCCCGGGTACGGACCGTCGCCGTAGAGCGGATCCACTGGCACACCCGACATGGTCTCGAAGTCCACGTCACGTTCCGGCGTGGCGGCGAACGCGGCCTCCCAGGCCGCACGCGCCTGTTCGTCGGTCCGTGGGTCGGGGGCGGAAGTCGAATCGGTCATGGGAGCTCCGGCTGGAAACAGTTGGACGTTCAAGGAGTTGTGCTTGACTCTAGTCCATGCCGCTCTCGACGGACCCCATCCTCGAAGCCCGCCGGAACTGGGATCGCCACGGCTGGCCGGCCGCCGATGCGATGGCCGCCGCCACCTCGATCACCCGCGCGCACCAGCTCCTGCTGGCCGAGATCGACCGCACCCTGCGCCCGTTCGACCTGAACTTCTCCCGGTTCGAAGCACTCGCCCTCCTGCACTCGTCCCGCTCGGGCGCCCTGCCCATGGGCAAGATCGGTGAGCGGCTCCAGGTGCACGCCGCGAGCGTGACGAACACCATCGACCGGCTCGAGCGCGACGGGCTCGTCGCCCGGACGGCGCACCCGACCGACGGCCGCACCCGGCTCGCCGCCATCACGAACCGCGGCCGCGAGGTGGTCGACGACGCCGCCCGGGCGCTCGGCGCCGTCGACTTCGGGGTGGCCGGCCTCGACGCTCTGGGCCATCGGGCCGTGGAGTCCGCACTGGCACCGGTGCGGGCCGCCGCCGGGGACATCCCCGACGACGCACCCGCACCACCGTCGGGATCCACCGCCGGATGATCCAGCCGCCGGCTCAGTCGCCGGCGGGAGAGGTGGCGCTGTCGGTCTCGACGTTCACGACCTGGAGCTCCACGGACACGTCGTCGGTCAACTCCTCGGCCAGCTGCTCGGCGATCTCGGCGGCATCGGGTAGCCCGTCGGTGGTGGTGGCGACGATGTCGACCGCGAAGCCACCCGCCTCGCGGTCGACCGACACCGCCATGACCTCGGTGTCGACCTCGGCCTCCGCCAGGAACTGCTCCACCGCGGCCTGCACGTCGAGTGTCGGGTCGCCGGGTGGAAGGACCGCCGGGCGGGCGATGTGGAGCGGCACGATCATCACGGCCGCGGCCGAGGCGATCCAACGCAGACCGCCGGTGATCGGCACCGAGCGTCGAACGAGATCGTTCCGGCGAGGCAACCCGCACACGAGGAACGTCACGGCGGCCGACCCGATGATCCCGACGACGTTCGCCGCGTACAGCAGGGTCGCGCCCGCCGCCATCTCCCACTCGGCGACGCGGAGCGTGATGCCGACGACGGCCAGCGGAGGGACGAGTGCCACCGCCACCGCCACGCCGGTGATCGCGTCGCTCGCCGATCGACGCAGACGGGAGTAGGCGCCCACGGCGCCGGCGGCCACGGCGACACCGAGATCGAGCAGGTTGGGGGAGGTCCTGGCGATGACCTCGGCGGGCAGCGGATCGAGATCACCCGGCACGATGTAGGCGAACGCCGCCGCCATGAACACCGCGCCACCCGAGGCGGCCACGGCGGTGAGCATCGCCCGTCCGGCACGGGTCGGCCACCCCATCACGATGGCCCCGGCGGCGGCCAGCACCGGGCTCATCAGTGGCGCCACGAGCATCGCCCCGATGACCACCGCGGTCGAGTCGGCGATGAGCCCCATCACGGCGATCAGCACCGAAGCGACCATCAACACGGTGAACCGACGGATGTCGTGAGCCGCCCGTCGTCCGGTCGGGAACAGGTCGGACAGCACCCGACGTCGGTCGGCCTCGGTGAGCTCCCCGTCGTCGGAGAACCAGAGCAACGACAACGAGCGCGGCAGCACCCCGCGTTCGCTCACCGTGTCCTCGCGCCAGACGCCTCGAGCCGAGCGTGTCGAGGAGGTGGCCGGGTCGACACGGGACACCTCACCGCTGGGCGGGCCGAGCACCTCGAGCCCGGGTGGCGGCAGGGGCGGACGGGGCTCGGTTCGACCGGCTCGTGGATCGACGGGGCGGCGGGGCCGGCGGAGCGTCACCCGGGGTCCGCCGGCGAGATCGGACGACCGGGGCGGGGGCGCAGACGACATGAGGTGACCTCGAGTGGTGATGCCGGCGCCGAGCGTGACCGTAACACAAATGCAACATAAGGGGAACCCCGTGCCCAGCGGGCGGACCACACCCACCATCGGCTACACCTCGGAGATGGACCTCGCCCTGGTGGACATCCGGGAACCCGACGCTCCCGACGTGCTGGAGCGGGCGTGTGCCGCCCACGGCTTCTTCCGGATTCCGATGGATCTCGTGGACACCGCCGTGGCCGACGCCGCCTGGGACGACGCCCGACGGTTCTTCGACCTCGCCGAGCGGGATCGCCTCGAGGTCGCCTTCCCCGAACCCGGCTATCCATACGGCTACGCCCCGTTCCGTGCCGAGCGACTCGCGTCGAGCCTCGGTGACGACGACGCGGTCGGCGACCTCAAGGCGTCGTTCGCGGTCGGCCCCGACTGCCTCGGCCCGATCGACCATGTGGCCGTCGGCGCCGAGGCGTGGATCCGATCACCGAGTCGCTGGCCCTCCGCACTCCCCGGGCTACGCACGTCGTGGGAAGCGTGGTTCCGCGCCCAATCCGAGCTCGCCGGCCGACTGCTGTCGGTCATGGCCGTCGCGCTCGATCTCGACCCGGCCCACTTCGAACCGCTGATCGATCGACACACGAGCGCGATGCGGGCCCTCCACTATCCGGCGCTCGACCGCGACGATCGACCGGACGGCGCACTTCGCGCCGGGGCCCACACCGACTACGGCACCCTGACGATCCTGCGGACCGACGACATCCCGGGCCTGGAGATCCGCGACGCGGCCGGCACGTGGCAGCTCGTGACGCCGGTCCCCGGCACCTTCATCGTGAATCTCGGTGACTCGATCGCACAGTGGACGAACGATCGCTGGCGCTCGACGCTGCACCGGGTCACGCCGACCGACCACCGTGATCGGCGTTCGATGGCGTTCTTCCACATGGCCAACTGGGATGCCGAGATCGCGCCGCTGCCCACCTGTGTCGGCCCCGATCGGCCCGCACGTCACGAACCCGTGCTGGCGGGGCCGTGGCTGATGGAGAAGTTCCGCTCGACGGTCACCTGACCCGCGGACTCATCGAATCGGGTGCTGCCGCTCCGCCCGCTCGAGCGCTGCGCGGACGTGTTCGGCGACGACCGCGACGTGGGGCTCGGCGAGCATCGACAGATGTGCGCCGGGCACCATCTCGATGCACAACTCGCCCTCGACGACCGCCTCCCACCCGAGACCGGCGGCCACGAGGTGGTCGGCGAACGCGTCCTCGGTGGCCTTGAGCACCGTGAGATCGCCCGGGTACGGCTCGGTCGATCCGCCATCCAGGAACTCGAGGTTGTTCTCGATGTACTGCCGGTTCACGAGATGGTCGGGGAGCGCTCCGTCGTCGTCGCGCAGCTTGAGCTCGACCTTCTCCCGGACCCGCTGGAGCTTCTCGACCTGCCAGGCGAGTCGGGGTCCGAGGTAGGCCCACCGGTCCTCCACGAGCCGCCGCCCGTGGACTTCGAGACGCTGGCGGGTGCTGAGCGCGAGGGACGAGGTGTCGGGCCCGGTGGCGTCGAACAGGACGAGCTCGACGCTGCGGCCGGCCGCCAGGAGCAGCCGGGCGAGCTCGACGGCCACGATCGATCCCGCGGACACCGCCGCGAGGCAGACCGGGCCCGTCGGCGCCAACCGCTCGACCTCCGAGCGATAGTCGTCGACGAGCTCGGCGAGCGAACGCGCACCGCTCCCGGGCCCGTGATAGGGCACCGAGAGTCCGTGGACCGGTCGGGCACGCCCGAGTCGTTCGATCAGGGGGCGATAGAAGGCGCCGTTGGTCCCGAGCACATGGACGGCGAACAGCGGCACCCCGGCACCGTCGGGTTGGAGTGGCACGTGGAGCGGATGCTCCCCGTCGTCCGTGCCGGAGGGACTGCGGGCCCACAGCCGCTCGGCGAGGCGACGCGGGGTCGGATCCTCGTAGAGCGAGTTGGCCGCCAGCTCGACGCCGAACTCCTCGTCGAGATCCGCCATCAGTGCGACCGCGAGCAGGGAGTGGGCACCGTGGTCGAACAGGTCGTCGTCCGGACCGATCGACGTCTCGAGCAGGCGGGACGCGACCGCCGCCACGCGGGCGACGACGGCCTCCGGCACTTCGCCCGGCCGGTCGGGGCTCGAACGGTCCGGGAGTGCGAGCGCCTCGGCGGCCCGACGATCGAGCTTGCCGTTGGGCGTGCGGGGCAGCCTCGGGTGCACGCCGTAGGCGCGGGGCCGGAGCGCCGCGGGGAGCTGATCGGCGACGTGGGCGGCGACGACATCCGGGTCGAGGTCGGCGTCGGCTTCGAGATGAGCGACGAGCCGGCGGCCCCGCTGGTCGGCGGTCCGCACGCGCGCCGCCAGCGCGGCCGCCGGGTCCGCCGCGTCGGCGACCGAGGCGAGGGTCGTCCGGAGCCAGCCGGGATCGGCGGCGCGGAGGAGCACCTCGAGTGGTCGGGGGTCGCTGGTCGTCACGACCGAGGCTCGAACGCCGTCGACACCATCGAGCACCGCTTCGATCTCGGCGGGTTCGATCCGTGTGCCACCGAGCGAGAGCTGATCGTCGAGACGACCCAGGAACTCGAGGCGGTGCGCGTCGTCGAGGCGCACCCGGTCACCGGTCCGGAACGCGGTGCGGCCCTCGTGGGTCGTGAAGCGATGGCCTCCGCTCCCATCGAGGTAGCCGTCGACGACGCCGGGTCCGACGACGACGAGCTCGCCCGGCACACCCGGTGGCACGGTCCGGCCGTTCGGGTCGGCCACGATCAGCGTGACCCCCGGGATCGGGCGTCCGATGGTGACGGGCTCCCCGACGCGGAGATCGATGGCCGAGCACCACACCGTCGCCTCGGTCGGGCCGTACTCGTTGGTGAGTGCCACCGACGGGTGGACCTCGTGGTGACGGTGGACGAGCGGTTCGGGGCAGGCCTCGCCGGCGACGATGACCCGCTCGAGTCGCGACGCCACACCGCCGTCCGTCGATCGGAGCACGGCGTCGTACAGGGTCGGCACCATCAGGGTGTGGGAGGCACCGAGGAGCAACCCGGCGAGGGCCGTCGGGTCGGTCGCCTCGCCGTCGACGGGGAGCACGATCTCGCCGCCGGCCGCCAGCGTCCACACCAGACCGGCGATCGAGGAATCGAAGGCCAGGTTCGACACGACGAGGAAGGAACGGGGCCGTTCGGGGTAGTGCTCGAACCGGGCGCCGTTCGACGCGGCGAGGGCTCGATGCGAGACCGGGACACCCCGGGGGACACCCGTGGAGCCGCTCGTGAAGATGACATAGGCGACGGCGGCGAGATCGAGCGCCCGGAGCCGTGCTCCGGCTCGGGCGACGGCATCGGCGGGAGCCGGCGCGTCGGCCGGCGGTACGAGGAGATCGTCGGGGCTCCAGCGCCGTCCGTCGTCGTGGACGAGGGCGGCAGCCGCACCGGAGGCGTCGACGAGCTGATCGACCCGATCGACCGGTTGCGCCGGATCCACCGGAATCGGCACGCGCCCGGTGGCCCAGCACGCCAGCATGGCCGCCACGGCATCCGTCGTGCGGCCGAGCGGGAGCAGCACCGACGCGCGATCGGGCACGGCGTCGTCGAGCAGGTCGGCGAGCACGGCCACCCGTGTACCCAGGCGGCGCCACGACATCGTGTCGGCGCCCGCGGTGATCGCCGGAGCCAGATCCGCCTCGGCGAGGTGCTCGGCGATCGACACACCGTGGTGCGGCCGGGCGTCGAGGAGGGGTCCATGGAGCACCGAGGAGCCGACGGCCGGCAAGATCGCGTTCGGGGCACGGTCGCCGGGTGCCCGGAGCAGGTCGGCGACCTCACCGAGCAGCGTCCGCGCGGCCGAGCGACCGATCGTGGACCCACGGTGTTCGAGGAGCAGGTCGACCGAGGAGCCCCGTGTCTCGACGAAGAGTGTGAGGTCGGCCACAGCCGCGCCGTTGAACCGGGGCCGGTGATCCACCGGCACGCCGTCCAGCGTCAGTTCACCGATGCGGTCCACGGCCACGAGCAGTGAGGTCGTCGGGGTCTCGCGGCCGCGTCGGCGACGGACGTCGTCGATCCGACCTCGTGGCACGTCGCGATGGGCGGCGATCACGTCGAGCCGCGGTTCGAGCTCCGCCTCGAGCTCGGTGAGCGGGCGGTCGGGGTCGACCTCCACGACGACGGGCACCGTGGTGAGGAAGTACCCGATGAGGTCTTCGACTCGACGGTGTGTGCGGGACGAGATGATGACATCGAGTTCGACCGCCGTGTGTTCGCTCCGGCGAGCGACGACGGACGCGAAGGCCGCGAGCACCCGGGCGAGATCGGGACCACGACCATCGGCATCGGCGGCGAGCGCGTCGGTGAGGGTGATGAGACCGTCGGGCTCGTCACCGCCCGCCGGCGGGAGGGCGGCGAGAGGGGTCTCGGGTTCACCCGGCCAGGTGTGCTCGACGTCGGCCCGGTGGCGCCGATGCCACGCGCCGACCGACGCCACGTCGGTGGCCGGGGTCGGGAGTGGCTCGCCCCGGAGCTCCGCGGTCAATTCGCGCCACAGGATCTCGAACGACGGTGCGTCGGCGCTCAGATGATGAACGACGACGAAGACCGTCGTGGGGCCGTGATCGCGCTCGACGATCAGCAGGCGCATCGATGGTCCCTCGATGAGGGAGAAGCTCCGTCGGTGCCAGTCGTCGAGCAGTGCGTCGACCGCGTCGTCGCCGATCGGTCCGACGGCGGCGAACTCGAGCGCCTCCGACACCTCCCGGCAGCGGCGCGGGAGCCGCCAGGTCCACCGGAGCGGCTCGTGACGCTCGACGACCCGGCTGGCGGCCGCGTGCCAGCGTTCGGGCTCGATCCGGACCCCGGCCGGGATCTCGAAGCGGCGCCCGACGTGGTACTGCGGAAGCGACTCGTTGCCCGGGTGCTCGAACAGCAACGCGAGCTCGCCGTCGGTCAACGCCGGGGCGTCGTTCGGGGCCCGCTGGCCGGGAGGTGGGCGATGCACACCGTCGGCGCCGGTCAGCACCTCGGCCTGTTCCCGTGGTGTCGGAGCCAGGCGTGGGAGTCGTTCGGGGATGTCGCGGTCGTGGCGTTCCCCCAGTGCGAGGCAGAACTCGAGGGCGGCGAGCGAATCGGCGCCGAGTGCGACGACATCGTCGTCGGGCCCGAGCCCCGGAACGTCGAGGATCGACCGCCAGAGCCCGACGATCTCGTCGAGGAGTGCCGAGCTCGGCCCCGCCGTCGGTCCGGCCGGGCGCCCGAGGCCATCGGGTGCGGGGAGGGCGTCGTGATCGACCTTGCCGTTGCTCGTCAGGGGAATCGTGTCGATGAACACGATGTGGGCCGGGACCGCGACCTCCGGGAGTTGTGCGGCGATCGCCGCCCGGATCGCCACGGCGTCGAGATGGGCATCGGTGTCGGCCACGACCCAGGCGGTCCACACGGTGCGCCGCCCGCCCGGCGCGGTGGCGAGGCCGGCGACCGCGGCGTCGACGCCGTCGACGGCGAGCAGCTCGGCCTCGACCTCCGAGGGATCGAGGCGGACACCGCCGATCTTCACCTGCCGGTCGATCCGCCCGAGGTACTCCGCGGCGTCGAGCCCGTCGAGGTCGACGAGGCGGACGAGGTCGCCCGAGCGGTACCAGCGACGGTCACCGTCGTCGACGAAGCGGTCGTCGCCCTCCCCGCCGAGATAGCCGGGGGTCAGCCCATCGGTCGAGATGACGAGTTCGCCGGGTCGACCGGGGGCGACGTCGACCAGCGTCGAGGCCGCGGTCTCGGGGTCGACGATCCGGAGTGCGACGCCCGGAGCCGGTCGGCCGATGGGGACGTCGGGACGTCCCAGATCGGCCGGATCGAGCTCGTGGATCATGCACCCGACGACCGCTTCGGTGGGCCCGTACTCGTTGATGATGCGGAGATCGGGCACGACCGACCGGAGCCGTTCGGCGAGATCGGAGCGAAGCGCTTCGCCTCCGAGCACGAGCACCCGGAGCCCGTGTGCACCTCCCAGGCGGCGAACGAGCAGCTCGGCGTGGCTCGGCGTGGCCTTCAGCCAGGTGAACGACGGTTCGGCGGCGACGGCGGCCATCGCCGCGGGTCCGTCGCCGGGCACGACCTCGAGTCGTCCGCCCGTCACGAGCGGAAGGAACAGCGACGTCATCGTGAGGTCGAAGGTGAGTGCACTGACGAGCGGAACGACCGGAGGCTGCGCCGCGTCGGTGTAGGCCGTGGCGATCTCCACGTAGCGGTCGAGCCCCCGGCGCGGGATCGGCACACCCTTGGGTTCCCCGGTCGAGCCGCTGGTGAACAGCAGGTACGCCTCCCGGTCGGGATCGACGGGGGTCACCGGGGCCGGGTCGCCGGCATCGGCGGCCCGAGCCCGGGCCGATCCGGTGCGCTCACGAGCCATGGTGTCGTCGAGCACGAGCCCGCAGCCCGCTCGTTCGGCGAGACGGCGCCGCCGGGGTTCGGGATGGTCCGGGTCGAGCGGGACGACCGACACGCCGGCCCGGAGTGCGGCCAACACGTGGAGCACGGCGGCGTCGCTCCGGCCGACCGCGAGGCCGAGCCGGCCGTGGGTGTCGACGAGCGTGTGTGCGAGCTGCCCGGCGGTCGACCACACCTCACGTCCGGTCCAGGATCGGCCCGCGTCGGTCAGCACGACCCGGTCGTGATCGAGCGATCGCGCGAGGCGCTCGACGAGATCCGGCACCGGCGGGATCGGGCGGTGCAGGCCGCCCCACACGGACAGGCGCTCGAGTTCTTCGGCCGACGGTCGACACCAGGCGCCGACCGTGATGGCGTCGTCGCCGCAGAGATCCCGGAGGGCGGCCCGCAGGAGCTGGACGGTCCGAGCGGCGTCGGCGGCGGTGGCATCGGCGGCATTCACCGACACGTGGAGCGACGGACGATCGCCGTAGCGGGCGAGCTGGATCTCCAGAACGTGCTCGGGGTCGATCGTCGGACCGACGACACGGTGGGAGGTGACGCCGTCGATCGGTCGGCTGGCCGGGACGACATTGAGGAACAACCCACTCCGGCCCGTGGGCCCCGTGTCGGGTTGGGCTCGCCGCAGCGTCGCGATGACCGCGGCGAGCGATGCCGCGGCGTGCTCCTCGAGGGTGTGGTCGGGGTCGATGTCGATCGAGACCGGGAACGTCTCCATCAACGGACCGATCGACGAGGCGGCCGCCGGGGTGCGCCGGTGGTGGACGGGTAGATCGATCTCGACGGTCGAGCGACCGGTCTGGCGGTGGGACACGAGCGCCAGGGCGGCGGCGAGGAGACCGGTCCAGCCGAGGTCGTCGGTCAGGGCACGCCGTGGCCCGTCGAGGGCGTGCCGGATCCTGCCGACGAGGACGTCGTCGAGGAGCTCGGCGTGACGATGCGCACGCCCCGCGACGTCGGCCGAGTGGCGTGTGCGAGCCCAGCCGGTTCGCTCGACGGGGCCGTGATCGCGCCACCCCTCGAGGGCGCGGGACCGCGCCGGACCGTCGGCGGTCAGACGACCGACGACCTCGTGGTGCGGGGTCCCGACCGGCGGCGTCGCACCTTCGGCGACCTCGGCGATGCGGGCGAGCACGAGGCGGTGGGACGCGGCGTCGGTGACGGCGTGATGGAGCGCCAGGATCAGCCACGTGCCGTCCGGCCCGTCGAGGATCTCGGCGGTGCCGACACCGTGGGACAGATCGATGGCCGTCGAGGCCACCTCGACGGCGCGGCTGCGGGCGGCGCCGGCCTCGACCCGTGACGGCCCGAGCACGGGCACGACGCCACCGTCGACGAGGTGCATCCCGCGGAGGCGGGCCCGGAGGACGGGCTCCGAGTCGAGCACCCGGCGAGTCGCCTCGGTGAGCTCCCGAGGGGTGACCCGCTCGAACCGTGCGAGGTGGACCATCGTGAGATGTGCCGGCTCGACCGAGAGCCGGTGGGCGGCCACCATCGGTCGTTGCATCGCGGACAGGTCGGGCGATGCACCCATCGCGGATCCGTCGGACACCGGCCGTGGTCCGACCGGTTCCTCGGCGCTCATGCGGCTCGGCGACGCTCGACGTAGGCGACCATCTGATCGACGGTCTGGAAGTTGTCGAGCACGACGTCGGCCGGGTCGATGTCGATCCCGGTCGAGTCCTCGATCCAGCCGACGATCTGCACGACACCGAGCGAGTCGACCAATCCGGTGAGCAGCAGATCGGTGCCGCCCTCGGCGACGAGCCCGGGGTCGAGGCTGATCTCGGCGTTCACGAAGTCGAGCAGGTCGGTGGCGAAGCTCATCGGGGATCTCCGTGGGGGCGAGCGGGCGATGACTCGGCGAGACGGGCGGCGGCGGCCGCGTCGATCTTGCCGGACACCGTACGCGGCAGGTGGGCGACGACCTCGATCCGGTCCGGAACGGCACCGACGGGCAACACCCGGCCCAGGGAGCGGAGCACGCCACGACGGTCCAGGTCGGCGGGCGCCTCCACGACGCCGACCAGTTGCTGGTCCGGGCCGTCACCGACGACGACCGCCGCGGCATGGGCGATGAGCGGGGCACTCTGGAGCGCGGCTTCCACCGGTTCCAACTCGACACGAACGCCGCGGACCTTGACCTGGCGGTCGAGACGACCGACGAAGACGTACACGCCGTCGGCGCGGCGGTCGACGAGGTCGCCGGTGCGATACCAACGGCGCCCGGCGTCGTCGAACCCGATGCTCGCCGCCGTCCGGTCGGGATCGGCGACATAGGCCCGCATCATCGTCGGGGTGGCGACCTCGAGCAGCCCCCGGCCCGCGCCCTCGACGAGGACACCGTCCGAGCCACGCAGACGCAGATCGGTGCCCTCCCACGGCGAGCCGATCGGCACGTCGTCACCGTCGGCGAGATCGGCCGGCAGCACGTGGTGGGCGCACTGGTTCACCTCGGCCGGGCCGTAGACGTTGCAGAACTCGGCGTGGTCGAACACCGACATGGCGCTGCGGATGGAGACCGCCGAGACGGCTTCACCGCCGAACTTGACGAGACGCACGGCCGACAGGTCGTGGTCGGCGGCACCGCCGCGGTCGACCGCGGCGGTGATGATGGTCGGCACGGAGTACCACACGGTCACGCCCGTCTCGGCGACGAGGCGCACGAGCTCGGCCGGGAAGCGGGGGAACGTCTCGGGCACGAGCACGGTCGACGCACCCACGAGCATCGGTGCGTAGAGCTCGAAGGTCGACTGGTCGAAGTGGAACGGTGCGATGTTGGCGCACACGTCGTCCGCGACGAGCGAGAAGGCGGCGACGGCCCGCTCGACATAGGCGAGTGCCGAGCGGTGGGTGTGCTCGATGCCCTTCGGGGCGCCGGTGGATCCGGAGGTGTAGATGACGTAGGCCGGATCGTCGGCGACGACGCCATGCCGTTGCGCCGGCGCACCCTCGGCGTCGACGGAACAGCGGGGGAGTGTGCTGGCGACCTCGGATCGCTCGAGGCGAGCGGCCGTCACACCGTCGACCACGACCAGGCGGCTGTCGGAGGCCACGGCGACCCGGACCAGGTGGTCGGCGTTCGCCAGGGGGTCGACCGGGACCGGCACCGCGCCGGCCCACTGACAGGCGTGCACCATCGCGACGGTGTCGAGTGACTTCATCGCATGGATCAGGACACGATCACCGGGGCGGACGCCCCGCGCGGCCAATGCACCGGCTCGACGCCGCACGCGGCCGACGTGGTCGGCCCACGTCGTCACCTCGGTGGGAGTCCGGAAGGCGATCCGATCGGGGACGACCGTGCCCGCCCGCACGAGCGCGTCGACGAGCGTCGTCGGGCGTTCGGGCGACAGGGCACCCGACGCCGTCGAGGGCGATCGGTCGGAGGTGGTCATCGAGGGGGATTCGCTCCGGCACGGCCGGCCGGATGCGACCCGACCAGTCTCGCGGGATCGACACCGCGGTGTCGGTGGGTGATCTCGTCACGGTCGTGAGACGATTCGCCCGACCCCCTCGCCGCAGGGGAGGCGGGGTGCAATCATCGAGCCCGTGAACCCCCCGCTCACCACGGGTGGCCGACCGATCGGCACGAGCGACGATCGCTTCGGCCGCCTCGACGACGCGACCCCGCTGCGCAGCGACCCCGCCGGGCTGCGGCGTCGATTCGTCGAGCGCGGGCATGTGTTCCTCCGTGGGCTGCTGCCCCCCGAGACCGTCCTCGCCGCCCGCGAGGAGATCCTCACCAAGTACGCCGTGCTCGGGGAGATCGACGACCGCTCGCCGATCATGGACGGCGTCGCGGGCGATCGTTCCGGGCTCGTCGGTGCGAACCTCCGGGCCTTCACCCACTCGGTGCGCACCGGCGCCCACTACGAGTCCGTGATCCTCGATCCCGAACTGCTCCGCACCGTCGGCGTCCTGCTCGACGGCGACGCCGTGCCGTTCAGTTTCCGTTGGCCACGGCTGGTCCGCCCCGGCGAAGGCTGCGGCTTCCACTGCGACGGGCCGTACATGAGCCGAGCGACCACGCGGCATCTGTCCTGCTGGATCCCGCTCGGACACATCGCACCACACGAGGGGGGCCTCGTCGTGCTCGACGGGTCCCACGACAACCACCGACTCGCCGAGGGCTACCTGACGAAGGACGCCGACCTCGACGGGCTCGAATGGCTCGAGGCGGACCCCGAGGTCGTGCGATCGAACTACGGCGACCGCTGGCTCACGGCCGACTACGAACCCGGTGACGTGCTGATCTTCTCGATGTCGACGCTGCACGGCGCCTTCGACAACCACGCCGACCGGGATCGTTGCCGGCTGTCGACCGACAGTCGCTACTACGCGGCAGGCGAGACACCCGATCCGCGCTGGAACGGCGATGACCTCGCACCCCACGGCGGCGAGCGGGTCTTCTATCCCGGGCTCGGCTCGTGGGCGAACGCCGACTTCCAGGACGAATGGAAGTACGTGGATGAGCACGGTCGCCTCGTGCTCCCCGCATCCGACCACGACACCGGAAGCGAATTCCCGTCATGACCGTGCCCGTCCCATCGGCCGAGCTCGCCCTCGCGGCCATGCTCGACGCCGACCACCCGGTCAAGACCGCCGTCGCGGACTGGGCGTCATCCGAACTCGATCCGGTCGACATGGTCGAACGGGATCGGGCCTCCACCTTCTTCGCCGAGGCCTGGAAGGCCTGTGCGGCCCGGGGCCTGACCGGCATGCTCGTGCCCGAGCACCTCGGCGGGCGTGGCCTCGATCCCGTCACCGCCACACTCGAACTCGAGGGCCTCGGCAAGGGCTGCCGCGACAACGGGCTCGGTTTCGCACTCGCGTCCCAGATCCTCTCCTTCACCGACGCGATCCTGCGGTTCGGATCCGACACGCAACGCCAGCAGATCCTCCCCGGCGTCTGCGACGGCTCGATCGTCGGCGCGTTCTGCATCACCGAGCCCGGTTCCGGGAGTGACGCCTACGCCATGGAGGCGACCGCCGTCCTCGACGGCGACCACTACGTGCTCGACGGCCACAAGACCCACATCACCCTCGCCCCCGTCGCCGATCTCGCCATCGTGTTCGCGAAGACGAATCCGGCCGCCGGTGCCTGGGGCATCTCGGCGTTCATCGTGCACACCGATCGGCCCGGCGTCACCCGGACCGAGCTGCACGAGAAGATGGGGCTCCGCACGACGCCGTTCGGCGACCTCCTGCTCGACGGGTACCGGGCGCCGGTCGCGGACCGCCTCGGTCCCGAAGGCGCCGGCGTCTCGATCTTCACGACCTCGATGGAGGCCGAGCGGGGCCTGATCTTCGCCACCCAGCTCGGTGCCGCCGAGCGGGTGATCGACGAGGCCATCGAGCGGGCGCGGACACGGGAAGCCTTCGGACAGCCCATCGGCGGCTTCCAGGCCGTGTCCCATCGGATCGCCGACATGAAGGTGACCCACGAGCTCGCCCGACTCCAGCTCTACAAGACCGCCGCCCGCATCGACGCGGGCGAGACCGCGACCCTCGACGCCGCCATGTCGAAGCTGGTCGCCTCCGAGGCGATCGCCGACATCGGCCTGGCGGCCGCCCGGGTCCATGGAGCCCGCGGCTACATGACCGACCACGAGGTCGAACGGGAAGTACGCGACGCCCTCGGCGGTCTCGTGTACTCCGGCACATCCGACATCCAGAAGAACCTGATCGCCCGGCTCCTCGGTGTCGGCTGAATGGAGGCAGAAGAAATGAGTGAATCGTCGACGACGCCGCTGGCGTCCCCCTCGATGCGACGGACACGTCACCGTGCGCGCCAGGCCCTCGCCGGCCTGCTCGCCGTGGTCGCCGTCCTGCTGACCCTGCCGGCGACGGCATCGGCGCACGAGATCGACCAGAGCTACATCTTCCTCGACGTCTACGAGGACGAACTCGAAGGACGTGTCGAGTTCACCGTCGCGGACATCAACGAGATCCTCGGTCTCTCGATCACCGAGGTGTCCTCGGGTCCCGACGAGATCGATGCCCTCAAGGCCGAGATCGACGCCGAGCGTGACGTGATCGTCGACTACGTGGGCCAGAACTTCACGATCGGCGCCGACGGCCAGGAGTGGACGCTCGAGTGGGAGACGCCGCTCGACGCCATCATCATCGACGAAGAGACCAACTGGGTCGTCATGCACTACACGGTGCGTGAGAGCTTCTCGACGCTGCCCGGCACGGTCGACATGGACTACTCGGCCTTCGTCGACGAGATCGGCAACCACACCGGCATCTTCCACATCGGCAACTACTGGGAGGGCGGCGTGTTCGCCTCCGAGGACCAGCTGCTGTTCTTCACCCAGAGCAACCAGTCGGGCTCGTACACCTTCGGCGACTCCAGCTTCCTGCGTGGGCTCGGTGGCGTCGTGTGGCTCGGCATCGACCACATCCGGATCGGCACCGACCACATCCTGTTCATCGTGGCGCTGCTGCTACCCGCCGTGCTCGTCGTGTCGGCCGGCCGTTGGCACCCGGCGGAGAACTTCAAGAGCTCGCTCTGGCGGGTGCTGAAGATCGCGACGTTCTTCACGATCGCCCACTCGATCACGTTGAGCCTCGCCGGCTTCGGTGTCGTGGAGCTCGACTCCAAACTCGTGGAGTCGATCATCGCCATCTCGATCGCCCTCGCCGCGATCCACAACTTCAAGCCGATCTTCGCGAACCGTGAGTACTGGCTGGCGTTCGTGTTCGGCCTGTTCCACGGTCTCGGTTTCGCCGGGCTGCTGTCGGGCCTCGGCCTCGACCGGGCCAACCGGGTCTGGTCGCTCTTCGCCTTCAACCTCGGCGTGGAGATCGGCCAGGTCATCGTGATCCTGCTCTTCTTCCCGGCGCTCTACCTGCTGCGCCAGACCCGCTTCTACGCCGTGGCGTTCAAGGTGTTGTCCGCCGTGCTCGCGGTCGTCGCCCTCATCTGGGCCGTCGAGCGGGTGTTCGAGCTCGATCTCAAGATCAGCGCGCTCATCGATCCGCTCGTCGAGCCGCCGGTCACCGCCGCCGTCGTCCTGGCGCTCACCGGGTTCGCCCTGTGGCGCCGGGCGCTCGAGGAGAAGCGCGGCACCCTGATCCCGGCCCACCAGGGCCCGATCATCGAGGGTTCCGCCGACGACCGGGAACCGGTCGCCGTCGGCTGATCCCCGTGGCCCTCAGCGGGCCCGGAGCACGAACGGGAGCACCGGGCCGCTGCCCGCCTGACGAAGGCGGGTGGCGGCCACGGTGAGCGTCCAGCGGCTGTCGGCCTCGTCGTCGACCAGCAACACGGGACCCGATGGCCAACCGCCGTCGGGTCTCGTCGCGTCCAGCCGCCCCCACACACCCGCCACCTGGTGGGCCGAGTTCTGTTGCTCGGCCTGGTGCTGGCCGTCGTCGCTCACCGAGAGGGCCCGATGCACCGGGAGCTTGCCCAGCGCGCCCAGACCCTCGGTGAGTGCCTCGAGCAGCTCCGGGCGTCGCCGTGACGGCACCGGGCAGATCCAGGTGGGCCGCTCGTCCCAGCCCCAGCGCTTGAGCACGGCGGCGACGGCCCGGAGGAGTTCCTCGTCGACGGCACGGGATCCGTCGAGCAGCTGCTCCACGATCGGATTCCAGCCGCCGTCGCCGACCCGGGCGAGGGCCCGGCCGGGGGCGGCCTGCAACTCGGGCTTGATCCGCCCCTTGGGCTGGCCGAGACCGCTCGGCCACTGCCGGCGAGGTTCGACGACGACGTCGCCGGTCCGCAGCATCACCTGTGCCCGCTGCACACGTTCGGGGTCGACCGAATGATCCCGGACGGTGTCGAGGCACCGATCGCATCGGCCGCAGTCCGTCGCCTCGTGGTCGTCCAGTGAGGCGCGCAGGTAGCGGAGCCGGCAGGTCTCCAGGCCGGCCCAGGTCCGCATCTGCTCGCCCTCGTCGCGACGCAGACGGCGCAGCGTGTCGACGAGCTCGTGGTCGTAGCGCCAGTCGCCGTCGGTCCGGATCCATCCCGAGCCGACACGATCCACCGCTCCGTCCACCTCGAGGATGTTCATGAGCGTCTGCAACCGGGTCCGCCCGAGATTCACCGTGCGTTCGAGGGTGGCGATCGACGTGGGCTCGACGGGGTTGAGCTGATCCAGCGCCTCCCGACAGACCTGTTCGGTCGGCATCGAGACCGACTCGAACCAGCGCCACACCGACGCGTCCTCCGCGGGGCGGGGGAGTGCGACGACCTCGGCACGATCCAGGTTGCGGCCCGCACGGCCGATCTGCTGGTAATAGGCGACGGGCGACGGCGGCAGACCGAGGTGCACGCAGAACGCCAGATCACCCTTGTCGAACCCCATGCCGAGGGCCGAGGTCGCCACGAGCGCCTTCAGGTCGTTGCCCTTCAGGCGTTCTTCGAGCTCGAGGCGCCGCTCCGGTTCGAGCGCGCCGGAGTAGGCGGCGGCGGCGTGGCCTTCCGCCGCCAGGAACGAGGCGGCCGTCTGGGCCTGCTCCACCGTGAGGGCGTAGACGATGCCGGAGCCGGGCAGCTCGTCGAGATGGCCGGCGAGCCAGGCCAGGCGATGGGCGTCGTCGGGCAGGTCGACGACCGACAGGTGCAGTGACGCCCGGTCGAGCGTGGTCCGCAGCACGAGCGTGTCGTCACCCAGCTGGGCCGCGACGTCGTCGGTGACGCGCTGGTTGGCCGTCGCCGTCGTGGCCAGCACCGGGGTCCACGCCGGGAGCTCCTCGAGCAGGCGACGGAGCCGTCGATAGTCCGGGCGGAAGTCGTGGCCCCAGTCGGAGATGCAGTGCGCCTCGTCGCACACGAGCAGGAACGCCCGGGCGCGCAGACTCGCGAACACCCGCCGACGGAACCCCGGGTTGGCGAGGCGTTCGGGAGCGATGAGGAGCAGATCGACCTCGTCGTTGTTCGTCCGCTCCTCGATCTCGTCCCAGGCGTCCACGTTGGAGGAGTTGATCGTGACGGCCCGCAGGCCGAGCTTCTCCGCCGCCGCCACCTGGTCACGCATCAGCGCGAGCAGCGGTGAGACGACGACCGTCGGCCCCCACCCTCGCCGTCGGAGCATGGCCGTGGCCGAGAAGTAGACACCCGACTTCCCGAAGCCGGTCCGGGCGACGAGCAGGGTCCGTCGACGCTCCGCCACGACACTGCGCACCGCCGCGATCTGCTCCGGGCGGGGGGTGGCGTCGGGCCCGGCGAGCAACCGGATGTGCTCGGCCAGTTCGGCCTCGACCTCCGCCGGACTCGGCCGGTCCGGTTCGGCGATCCCGCTCGCGTCGATGGGACGTTCGCGCAACAGCGGTTGCGAGCGATCGACCTCGTCGGGCCCGGGCTCCCAGGATGGTTCGTCCCATCCACCTCCGGGATCGTCGTAGGCCTCGATGGGCGGCAGATCACTCACGCCGCAGAACCTAGGCGGGTGCAACGACAGCGACGCGCCCGCCGACCCGAACCCGTCAGGTCAGGCGCCCGAGACGCAGTACCCGACCGTCGTCCAGACCGACGGCCAGCACCGCTCGGCTCCCGTCCGACACGCCGGCCAGGTTCGAGGTCAGGCGGGCGCCGAGATCGAGCGATGCGACGATCTCGACCCCGGCGACGGTCCGGGACAGCGCCACCAGAGTGCGCTGATCCTGGGTCGGCACGACGACCTCCGGGCGTCCGTCGCCGTGGACGTCGACGAGCACTCCCTGGTCGAGGATGCGGGAGCCGATGCGATGGGTGGAGAAGTCACCCGTGACGATCTGCTGACCGAGCTCGCCGTCCCCGAGCCGGAACCACCCGACGTCACCGCCGATGTGGGGTGTTTCGACGTCGACGAACTCGATCTCCCCGTTCGGTCCGAGCGGGCCCACGCCCAGCTGGTTCCGCCAGCGGTTGCCCCGACCGACGGGCCGGCCGCGCACCACGGGCGTGCCATCGAGCTCGAACGCCACCATGCGGGCACCGTTCGACGGGTCGGCTTCGGTTGCGATGACCTCGTCGACACCGTCACCGTCGAGGTCGGCGAGCAGCGCCGCGATGCCCTCGATCACGGCCGGTGCCGCGATCTCCACCCGGACCCGCCCCAGCACCTCCGGATGCGGCTCGAGCTCCGTCGGCTCGGCGGCGAGGGTGAGGATCTCGAACGCACCCGCCTCGACGGCGTCGCCGAGCACGCCGTGGCCGTAGCGGTCGGTCGGTTCGGTCAGCACCACCATCGTCGTCCCCGACCACACCGGGATGCCGTCGGGCAGCGGGTCGTCGGCCATCTGCCGGGGGTCGACCAGCACCCGCCCGAGCGGCTCGCCCGGGCGGAGCTCGTCGAGGTCGAGGTCGACGATGCGGCCATCGGTGGCGACCTGCCACGTGGCTCCGGAGGTGTCGAATCCCCGGAGGCGACCGACGGGGGCGTCGAAGGCCCCGATCTCGGTGACCGCGCCGAGATCGAGTCGGCCGGGCAGCACCGGATTGCCCGACGTCGTCGGCAGCGCCACACCGACCGGAATCGCGACCGCGTCGGGGTCGACGGTGACGGTCGAGGCCGAATCGTCGGTCGATCGAGAGGTCGTCGGCATCTCGCTCGTCGCCGGGGCCGTCGTGTCGGCGCCGGGTCCGAGACCATCGCTCGTGCAGGCGGCGACCAGGATCGGCGACAGCGCGAGGACGGCCGCGGCCCGGTGGTGGCGCCTCACCGGCCGCTCCGCTCGTTCGGGTGGACGGTGCCGACGGGCATCCCTCCATGCTCCCACACCGGGTCGGCCGGACCCGTGCGGTCAGCGCCAGCGGATGCGCGACAGGACCGTCGTCGTGCAATACCACACGTCGTGGTCGTCGCCGGCGGTCAGAAACATGCCGTTGGCGATTCGCGAACCGGTGTCGACCCGATCCAGCAGCGTTCCCGTCTCGAGGTCGACGACGATCACGTGGTCCCGCCGATCCGGCGTGAAGTCGTTGATCACGAGCTCGCCGGAGTCGGGATACACGACGGGCTGCATCGACGGCCGTACGTCGAGCTGCCAGACGACGCGCATCGTGGACGCCTCGATGCCGGCCAGGCCGCCGTTGACCGAGTCCCAGGCGATCACCCGGTCGTGTTCGGGTACCGCCACGGGCGGGGCGATGATGCCGCCTCCGGCGGCGCCGAACGGCGCCACGTCGGCCACCGCGGCGTCGTCGAGTCCGATGCGCAACAGCCGCTGCGGCGCCGGCCACGGCGCGGGCTGCCGCCAGGAGAGATCCGGGGGTCGATCCCAACGTCCGTTCGGAACCGTCTCGTGGATGTGGCGGATGCTCGGCAGATCACCGGCATCCATCAGCCACAACGAGCCGTCGGCGAGGCACCCGTCCCAGGCGAGGCCTCCACTCGTGGGTCCGGCCGCGCGGTAGCGCGGGCTCCACTCGGGGTCGACGTGCATCGCCTCACCGTCGATCACGAGACGCCACACGTGCTCGGTGCCGGGCACGTAGACCCGCTCGACACCGTCGGCGCCGACCTCCGCGGCGATCCGCCCCATCGAGCCCTCGGGCAGCACGAGCGGCGCTCCGACCGGATCGAGGTCGGTGCCGGCGAAGCGGCTGATGGTCGTGCCGCCCTGACCCTCGAGGCGCAGGTCCTTCGTCAGGATCGAGCCGTCGGCGAGCACGAGCATCCCGTTGTGGGCCCGCTCGACCGGAAGACGCCGCTCGGCGAGCACCTCCAGCGAGATCGGGTCGAGGCGATGGAGACGGGAGCCGTTGACCGAGAGGATCGACCCGTCGGCGTGCACGGCGATCGAACCACACCACACGTGCTCCCCACACGGCAGCTCAGGGGAGCGGGCCACCGGTTCGAGCGTGGTGGGGTCGAGCCGGTCGACCCAGCCGAACGGTGCCGGTCCCGTGAAGCGGGGCATCGTGCCCCCGACGAACCACTCTCCCGGATCGCGCCGCACCACCATCACGTGCCAGCGATCGTCGTGGCGGGTGGTGACCTCGGCGGTGCGGTTCGCGGCGTCGAGGCGTCCGACCCGGGCCTTCTGTCGTCGGTTCCCGCCGCACTCGACCGGCCACGGGGAGTCCCAGTAGCCGGGGTGCCGTTCGAGTCGATCGATCGTCATGGTCATGCCTCCGTCGGTGCCGCCAGCTTGTCGGCCGACGCCGGGCCTGTCACGCTCGTCGGATGCGATTCGAGCCCTTGTCCCCCCGCTGCGGCAGCGAGGTCCACGACGTCGACCTCCGCCAGCTCGACGATGACGACATCGCCGTCCTCGACCGGGCCTGGGCGGAGCGGGGGTTGCTCGTGTTCCGCGGCCAGCAACTCGACCCGGATGATCATCTCGCCTTCGCCCGGCGCTTCGCGGAGGTGGACGTCAACAAGTTCTTCACGCCGGTCGCCGGCCATCCCGAGATCGCCGAGGTCCGCAAGGAGCCCGGCCAGCTGACCAACATCGGCGGCGGCTGGCACACCGACCACAGCTACGACGCGGCACCGGCACGGGGCTCGATCCTCGTGGCCCGCGAGCTGCCACCCACCGGTGGCGACACCGAGTTCCTCCACACCGGTGAGGTGCTCGGTTCGTTCGACGACGCCGAGCTCGCCGAGTTGCGGACCGTGCGGGCCCGCCACAGCAACCACCACGTGTTCGGGGCCCAGACGGGGTACGCGGTCGAGACCGACATCGAGATGCACAACCCCGAGCTCACGGGCGAGGCCGTCCATCCGGTGATCGTCCGCCACCCGGAGACCGGCGAGGAGTCGCTCTACGTGAACGTGGCGTTCACGGTCGGCATCGAGGGTGAGGACGACGAGACGGGCAAGGCCACGGTCGACCGCCTCATCCAGGCCATCGCCGACCACTCGACGACGGTCCGCCTCCGGTGGGAGCCGGGCACCGTCGCGATGTGGGACAACCGCAACACCTGGCACAAGGCGCACAACGACTACCACGGCCACCGCCGGGTGATGCACCGGGTCACCGTCGCCGGGAGCGAACTCGGCGCCTGAGATCGTCCCGACACCCGGATCGGCGCGAGGATTCGGACCCGGATCACCTCCTCCGCGAAACTGTCAGCCGCGACCTGCCGATTGGATGCCCGTGGACTTCGACCTCTCACCCGAACTCGTCGCCCTACGCGACCGTGCCCGCACCGTCGCCGCCGAAGGCGTCCGCGATTTCGGCCGCCACAACGACTCCTGGATCAACGGCTTCTCGAAGGACTTCGCGAAGCGCATGGCCGAGGAGGGTTGGATCGGCATGGGCTGGCCGAAGGAGTACGGCGGCCGGGAGCGCCCACCCATCGAGCGTGTCATCGTCGCCGAGGAGATGATCGGCGCCGGCGCCCCCATCGCCGCGATGTGGTTCTCCGACCGCCAGATGGGCCCGACCCTCATCGCCTACGGCACCGAGGACCAGAAGGCGGAGTTCCTCCCGTCGATGCTGTCGGGCGAGACCACGTGGTGCATCGGCATGTCCGAACCCGACGCCGGCTCCGACCTCGCCGGTCTGAAGACCTCGGCGGTCCGCGACGGCGACGTGTTCGTGGTCAACGGTCAGAAGATCTGGACGAGCTTCGGTGAGGTCGCCGACTACTGCTACCTGATCTGCCGCACCCTGTCCGAGGGACCACCCCACAAGGGCATCTCCGAGCTGATCGTGCCGATGGACCTCCCCGGCATCGAGGTGCGCCCGATCACCGACATGACGACCAACCGGCACTTCTGCGAAGTCTACTTCACCGACGTGCGGGTCCCGGTCGAGAACCTCGTGGGCGTCGAGGGCGACGCGTTCAAGCAGACGATGGTCCAGCTCCAGCACGAGCGCGGAGGGATCGACCGGCTCGTCTCGAACCGGGCGCTCTACGACCTCGCGCTCGAACGGGCCGACACCTCCGATCCCGTGGTCCGCCAGGACATCGCCCGCCTCGAGGCCGACTACCGGGTCGGGCGGCTGCTCGTGTACCGCGAGGTGCTCCAACAGGCCCCGACCGGCTTCAGTGCCGCCACCAAGGCCTTCTGCACCGAGCACGAGGCCCGAGTCGCCGACTTCGTGGCCCGGGTGCTCGGGGCGGAGGCCATGTTGTGGGACGACGTCGGGAAGGGACTGGCCTACGGCCCGGCCTACACGATCATGGGTGGGACGTCCGACATCATGCGGAACATCCTGGGGGAGCGGACGCTCGGGCTGCCCCGCGAACCCCGGTAGATCAGGCGCCGCCGAGCGACGCCCAGAAGGCCCGCAACGACGCGGCGGCCTCACCGGGGTGGCTGGCCGCCCACCAGTGGCCGGCACCCTCGATGACGGTGTTCACCACGCCGAACCGCTCGGCCCCCTCCGCGGCCAGTGCCGCCGACACATAGGCGTCGTCGGAGGCGGTGATGAACATCCCGGGCGGAGGTTGCTCGAGTCCGGCGAGACGATCGGCGAGCCCTCCCAGGTAGGGCTGCGCGCCGCCGCGGTAGAGCCCGATGATCGCCGTGGCCATCTCCTCGGTCATCGCCTCGGCGAAGGAGCCGGCGATCGCCTCCGGGAGACCGAGGCCCGCGTAGGCCGCCGTGAGGTCGGCGGTCGGCACCGCGACCATGCCCGCGAGTGCCTCCTCACCGGCTCTCGGGGTCTGCCACACCTGGGCGGTGTCGTGCCAGACGTAGTCGGCGTGGAGCAGACCGCCGCAGTCGATCGCCCACGATCGCACCAGCTCGGGCCGGTCGGCGACCGCCCGGGCGACGTGGCCGGCGCCCCAGTCGTGGCCGACGAGATCGATCGGGCCCTCGAGACCCTCGAGCTCCGACACGAGCCAGGCGCCGTAGGCATCGGGATGCGGGGTGAATCCCTCGGGCAGGGGAGCACCGAAGCCGGGCGGTTCGAGGCGCACCATCGGTCGGCCGACATCGGCGAGCTCGGCGACGAGCAGGTCCCACACGGCGGTGGTTTCCGGTACTCCGTGGACGAAGGCGATGGTCACCTCCGAGATGCTGGCAGAGCGACCACGACCACGTCGAGCGGGCTGGGATCCGCCGGCGTTCACGTCGGGCCCCCGGATCGGCTACACATTGCCGGGCATGGGGGCGACGAACTCGACCGCCGACGACGGCGATGCCGCTGCGACACCCACGGGGGGCCTCGGCACCTTCGGTGGCGTCTTCACGCCGAGTGTGCTCACCATCCTCGGGCTCGTCCTGTTCCTGCGCCTGGGCTTCGTCACCGGCAACGTCGGGCTCACCCGGATGTTGCTCATCCTGTTCGCGGCGACGTCGGTCTCGATCCTCACGACGATCTCCCTCGCCGCCATCGCCACCAACCTGCGTGTCGGCGGGGGCGGCGTCTACTACCTGATCTCCCGCACCCTCGGCCCGGCGTTCGGTGGCGCCATCGGCCTCGTGCTCTACCTGGCCATGTCGGTCTCGGTGGCGTTCTACGCCATCGGTCTCGGCGAAGCCGTCGCGAGTGTGGTCGGGTCCGACTCCGCCTCCCTCCCACGGCTGATCGCCGCGGTCACCATCGTGTTGCTGCTCGGTCTGGCCTGGCTCGGGGCCGACATCGCGACTCGATTCCAGTACGTCGTCATGGTCTGTCTGATCGTCGCGATCGTCGGCTACGTCGTCGGGGTCGTGCCCGACATGGAGACGAGCCGCCTCCGTGACTCGTTCGCCGCCCCCTCGGGCGGCGAGCCGTTCTGGGTCGCCTTCGCCATCTTCTTCCCCGCCATCACCGGCTTCACGCAGGGCGTGGCGATGTCGGGAGACCTGAAGACCCCGAGCCGGTCGATCACCCGGGGCACCTTCGCCGCCATCGGCCTGTCGACGGTCGTCTACCTGTTCGTGATCTTCACCTTCGCCGCCGCCGTCCCGCTCGGCGAGCTCCGCGACGACACGGCGATCATGCGGCGCCTCGCCGTCGCCCCCGCCTTCGTCGACGTCGGCGTGATCGCCGCGACCCTGTCCTCCGCCATCGCCTCGATGCTCGGCGGACCCCGGACGCTGCAACGCCTCGCCGCCGATCGGCTCGTCGCTCGGCTCGAACCGCTCGGTGTCGGCGCCGGACCGGACGACAACCCCCGGCGTGCCGTGCTGCTCACGACCGGCATCGCCCTCGTCACCGTCGCACTCGGTGATCTCGATCTCGTCGCCCCCGTGATCTCGATGTTCTTCCTCGCCAGCTACGGCCTGATCAACTTCGCGACCTACAACGAGGCCCGGGCCCAGAGCACCTCGTTCCGGCCCACGTTCCGCTTCTTCGACTGGCGCCTCAGCCTGCTCGGCACCCTGGCCTGCCTCGGCGCGATCCTGGCCATCGATCCGGTGGCGGGTGCGTTCGCCGCCGTGGCCGTGTTCGCCCTCTACACCTGGCTCGAGCGTTCGATCTCCGCCTCCCGCTGGGCCGACTCCACACGGGGCCATCAGGCGGCCAGGGTCCGCACCGGTCTCCAGCAGATGGCCGAATCGAGCGACGCCGGCCGCGACTGGCGCCCGGTCACCGTCGCATTCGTGCCACGTGATCCCGGTCGCCGGGAGCGTCTCGTCCGCCTCGCCGGATGGTTCGAAGGTGGTGCCGGCTTCACGACCGTGACGCGGATCGTCCGGGGACGAGGGCCGATCGTGCGACGCCACGCCAGCTCGGTCGATCGAGAGCTCGCCCGGGAGCTGTCCTTCGCCGACTCGGCGGCGTATCACCGGGTCCTCGTCGCCGACGACCTCGACGACGGGGTCGCCGCGATGATCCAGGCCCACGGCCTCGGACCGCTCCGGACGAACCTCGCGCTGTTCAGCGGTGCCGACATCGGCCAATCGGCGCCTCCCGACGGCGACGATCTGGATGGCCTCGCCGCCGAGCGGGGCACGATGGTCCAGACCGCGCTGCGATTCGGCATCAACGTCGGCGTGCTGTCGGCGTCGGAGTCCGGCTGGCGGGCGCTCGACGACCACGCCGATGGACCGATCGCCGTCTGGTGGACCGACGACCGCACCGGACGCCTCCTGACCCTGCTGGCCTGGATGTGCACCCGAACCCCCGACTGGAGCGGGCGAGCGATCGAGGTCCACCTGGTCGGAGACGATCCGCAGCGTTCCGTCGACGTGCAACGCCAGATCGACGACGCCCGACTCCCGGCCACGGTCGTCGGAGCGGTCGACCCCGACGACTTCGTCGAGGCCACCAGCGCCGCCGCCTTCGTCCTCGCTCCGCTGCGGGTCCGCCACGGACGGCTGCTCGGGCCCGCCGATCGCAGCCTGTCGGAGCTCTCTGAACGCCTCGGGCTCGTCGTCTTCGTCCAGGCGGCCGCCGAGGTCGCCCTCGACGTGCAGCCCGACGATGCCCCGCTGGCACTCGTCGCCGACGCTCGGGAACGGGCCGAGGCCGCCGCGAGCCGCGCCGAGGAGCTCGACGGCGAGGCGAGCCGGCTGATGGTGGCCGCCGAGATGCTCCGCATCGAACTGGGGAGCGAGGATCCGTCCGTGACCGAGGCCGTGGAGGCCTCCGCCGCGGCCCAGCGGACCTATCTCGATGCCCGAGCCCGCGCCGAGGAAGCGTGGCGGATCGTCGCCGAACTCGACCCGAGCGAGAAGGTCGAAGCCGTCGACCCGAGCGTCTGGGTTCCCGCCGACGAGGTGCGCTCGGCGTTCCGCCGGGGCGGGAGCCGCCGGTGAGCGACGCACCACCGGCACGCCCCGACCTGGCGTCCGTCGAGACGGGCACCGAGCTGCGTCGCTGGTACTGGATGAAGGCCGAACTGCTCGCCGAGTGCCGACGACGTGGCCTGCCGACGTCGGGCTCCAAGCCGGACCTGACCGAGCGACTGGCGGCCGACCTCGACGGCGTGGATCCACCGACGCCCGCACGACGGACCACCAGCAGCCGCCGTCTGCCCGAACCCCTCGCCGACGACACCCCGATCCGGCCCGGCCAGGCGGCCACGCAGCAGCTCCGGGCGTTCTTCGTCGAACGGATCGGATCCGGCTTCCGCTACGACGTCTTCATGCGCGAGGCCATCGCGGCCGGCGACACCACGCTCGGCGAGCTGGTCGCACACTGGTACGCGACCCGCGACGCGGAGCCTCCGCCGACGCTGCCCCAGCTCGAGTACGTCCGATTCACCCGGGCCTGGTTCGCCGCACGCCCCGACGGGGATCCGGCTGCCTGCCGACGAGCGTGGGCCGAGTTCCGGGCGCTCCCCGTCGAGCTGCGACCCGACCCGGCCGAGCTCGACGGCGGGAGCGGCTGACTCCGCTCCTCAGCGTCCGGTGAAGCCGGGGCGGCGCTTGTTGAGGAAGGCGTCGATGCCCTCCTTGCCATCCGCGGTCCCCGACATCGCGGCGATGTTGCGGGCTTCCAGTTCCATCTGGGTCTCGAGCGTCCCGGCGAAGGTCTCGTTGAGCATCGCCTTGACCCGTCCGAAGGCGAGGGTGGGCCCGGCCGCCAACCGGGCGGCGGTGGCCGAGGCCGTCGCCAGGAGCTCGTCATCCGGAACGACCTGGGTGATGAGTCCCCACTCGAGGGCCTCGGCGGCGGAGAGCCGACGATTCGTGACCATCAGCTCCATCGCCCGCCGCATGCCGATCAGCCGGGGAACGAAGTAGGTCGACGACCCGTCGGGGGTCAGCGCCGCGGCGGTGTAGGCCGAGGTGAACGTCGCCGACTCGGCCGCGATGACGAGATCGGAGGCGGCGGCGAACGAGAAGCCCGCACCGGCGGCCGCACCGTTCACGGCCGAGATCAACGGGGCGTCCATGCGGGCGAAGCGGGAGATCGCGGCGTGGTAGTAGGTGGTCATCTCCTTGAGGAGCCCGCCAGCGCCGTCACCGGCGTCGGCGAAGGATCCGAGGTCGCCACCGGCGCAGAAGAACCGCCCGGCGCCGGTCGCCACGACGGCTCGGATGTCGGGATCCTCGTCGCAGCGGATCGCCAGGTGCATCAGCTCGTACATGAAGTCCCGGTCCATGGCGTTGGCCGCATCGGGACGGTTGAAGGTGATGGTGGCGACGTTCGCGTCGACGTCGAACAGGATCATCTCGGACACGGGGCACTCCTCGTCGGCTCGGTCGCGCACTCGGCGACCGGGCCGAACCTACTCACCGGCCCGGCCCGTGTCAGACGGGAGCGGGCGAGCGTCGCCGGCTGCGCCGCTCGGCCGGTCGGACGCCTAGGTTGAGCCCATGTCGTCGCCCGACAACCTTCCCGACGCCCTCGTGGACGCCATCCACCGGGGCGACCTGCCGGCCACCCTCCGACGACTCGCCGCCGACCACGGTGACGACGAGCTGCATCGACGGGCCACACGTGCCCTCGCCGCCCTGCACCGCCGTCAACACGACGACACCGCCCGATGGTCACGCCGGTTGACGACCGCGGCCATCGCGCACCGCATCCCCGAACCGGAGACGGGATCGTTGATCTCCGTCCCCGAGTTCCGCGTCGCGCCCGACGCCGTCGACGCCGCGATCGCCGTCGCCGAGGACCACGGCCTCCGTCGGTGGGCCCCGACCAGCGGGTCGGCCGCCGAGGCCGTCCGCCGGACCACCGACCGGGTCGTGCTCGCCTCGACGGCCGACGAGCCCGAACGGATCGTGATCCGCTGGGCCGAGCGACCTCCTCGTCTCGCGCGGATCGCCCCTCGGGAGCCCGATCTGCGAGGTCCCGCCCTTCCCCGGGCACTCTGGCCGGTCCATCTGCTCCGACGGCTCGTGCGCGTCGCCGCCGAACGGGCCGGGCGACGGGGCCCGGCACCCGATCTCGGGCCGCTGCTCGTGACGCCGATGGACGTCGCCCGGGGTCTGGCGGCGGCGCTCGAGCTGTCCGCGGACGACGTGGTCGTGGATCTCGGCTGTGGTGACGGCCGCCTGCTCCAGGCGTGCCTCGAGGCCGGAGCGGGACGGGCGCGGGGCATCGAGCTCGACGCCGGCGTCGCCGAGGACGCGCTCGACCGACTGGATCGGTCCGGCCTCGGGGGTCGTGCGGTGATCGACACCGGCGATGCCGACACCGCCCCGCTCGGAGACGCCACCGTTGTCGTGATGTTCATCGCGGCCTGGGCCGCAGCCGAGCAGGTGGGGAAGGTGCTCGCTCGGGTGCCACCGGGCACCCGGGTCGTCGCCCACGAGCTCGAGCCCATCCACGCCGACCGGGCGCCGGACCGTCGCCGGCCGATCGTGACCGACGGTGGCATCACGGTCATGCACGAGTGGGTGGCCGGCGGGGGAGCGGCGACCCCATGACCTCAGAGGTCATGGCCTCCACGACCCCGGTGCCCTTCGATGGCGTCATGACCACCGACCCCACCGATCCGACCCTGCTCCTCCGCTCGTCGCTCCGAGCGAACGCGGCCTTCTCGACGGCGACCGGGGTGGCGGCACTGGCCGCCGGGAGCCGCATCGCCGAGCTCGCCGGGATCCAGCCGATGTGGCTGGTCCCGGTGGGAGGCTGCGGACTCCTGCTCTTCGCCGGTGGTCTGGTGTGGCTCGCCACACGTCCCACCGACGACCTCGTGACGCACGCACCCGGCGTGGTCGCGGCCGATCTCGGCTGGGTGGCGGCCACCGCCGTCGTCGTGGCGGGCGGGCTGCTCGTCGGCGGCTGGTTGTCGACCACCGGGATCGTCGGGGCGCTCGCCATCGCCGCGATGGTGGCGGGGCTGGCCGCCGCCCAGGCGGCCGGACTCCATCGGATCCGAGCGTGACCGCCGTCGGCGAACAACTCCGGGCATGGCGACATCGCCGGGGCGAGAGCCAGGAACACCTGGCGCTGCGTGCGGAGGTCAGCCAACGGCACCTCTCCGCCGTGGAGAACGGGCGCTCCCGTCCGAGCCCCGAGATGATCGGCCACCTCGCCCGCATGCTCGGCGTGCCTCCTCGGGAGCAGAACGGCATGTTCCTGGCCGCGGGCTACGCACCCGTCCACCCCGAGACCCCACTCACCGACCTCGGCCCGGTGCGTGAAGCCGTGGCGTTCATGTTGCGCGCCCACGAACCGAACCCGGCGGTCGTGCTCGATCGATGTTGGAACGTCGTCGACGCCAACTCCGCCGCGCTCCGCTTCACCACCGCCCTGTCGCCCGAGCCCCCGCTCCTGGACGGTCAGCTCAATCTGATGGCGCTCCTGGTCGAGTCCGACGGCCTCCGCGGTGCCATCACGAACTGGGACGAGTGCGCACCCGGCCTGGCGTGGCGGCTCGCCGATGACGCGGCGACCCACCCTGGCGACCCGGTACTCGCCGAGCTGAGCGAGCGTCTGCGGCGCCTCGTGCCGGGCGACCGCCATCGCCCCGACCATGCCGGGCTCATCACGGCAATGCGATTCGACACCCCCGCCGGCCCCATCGCCCTGTTCACCTGCCTGGCCACGCTCGAAGCGGCGCACGATGTCACCATCGCGGAGCTCCGCTTGGAGACCTTCTTCCCGGCGGACGCCGACAGCGCCCGGAACCTCGCCGACCTGCTCGCCGGCTGAGCCTCAGGCCGCCGGGCCGTCCGTCGCGGGTCCGGCGAAGGCCTGGGCCTTCTCCATCCAGTCCCGGGCGGCGGATCCCGTGGTCCGGAGGCCCGTGGCATCGACGTGGCGGCGCTGGGTCACGACGAGGCAGAAGTCCTCCGCTGATCCCTCGACCCGGTCCGCGGCCTCGGGATCACCATGGGTCCACACCGCGCCCGACGGTGCGGTCAGCACCACCGCGACCGGTGCCTCGGGGGCCTCCTCCCGACGGTTCAGGTACGTCCAGCTGCGGGTGTTGACCCCGAGGCGCACGATGTGGGCCAACCGGTCGGTCGCCGGGCGATCGCCGCCCACGGCATCGAGGACGTCCTGGCCGTGGGCCCAGCACTCCATCAGCCGGGCGGTGAGGAACGACTTCGAACCCATGGAGGGCCCATACCAGATCACCCGCGAGTCCTCCGCCAACCCGGTCGAGGCATCGGCCAGTTCCTCACGGGCGGATCGCCACTCCTCGAGCCGGCCCTCGGCATCGAGCGCCCGGAACGGTCCGAGCGTCAGCTCGTCGAGCTGTTCGGGTGGCGCGGCGAACCGCGACCCCAGTTCGGCGGCGTGCGCCTCGAACGCCGCCGCGTCGCGGATCGCGAGGGCGGCGGTCCGATCGAAGTAGGCGAGGTGACCGATCTGATCCGTGACGGACCAACGCGGACTCGATGTCGGTGTGTCCCATCCCGGCGAGTCGAGCTCGCGGACGATCGTGTCGAGGGCGTCCTGCTCGTCGTGCAGGTCCCGGATGACGGTGGCCAGATCCATGGCGACCTCCTTCGCCGCCGAACCTAGTGCGCCACTCAGACGTGGGCATTGGCGAAGCCCGGGGCCGGTGCCGGGGGCCGCAGCCGTCGCATGGCCCACGCCCCGAGGAACGGGCCCGGCGCGAGCAGGGCGAAGGCCCAGCCCCATCCACCCGCATCGACCACCAACGGGATGGCGAAGATCGTGAGCACCGACAACACGAAGCCGGAGCCGAGCTGCAGCGTGAGTGCCGTTCCCGCTCGTCGTGGGTCGGTGTGTTCGGACACCACGGCGGAGAACTGGGCGGAGTCGGCCACGACCCAGAACCCCCAGACGAGCCCCGCACCGAGCAGGATGGGCCAGGGGGCGTCCAGCAGGAACCCGATCACGACCGCCACCGAGCCCGACCAGCGCAGCGCCTCGACCGCGGCGGCATCGCGACCGTGGCGATCGCTCTGGCGACCGGCATGGACCGCACCGAGTCCGCCGACGGCGATGGTCGCGAAGGCGGCGAGCGACGCCTGGCGTGGCGGCCACCGCTCGGCATAGAAGACACCGATCCAGGCCCACATGGCGTAGAGCTCCCACATGTGGCCGAGATAGCCGACCGTGGCGATCCGGAACTCCCGGCGCCGCATCACCGCCGACAGCTGCCGCCGATCGAAGCGGACGACGGCCCCGAGATGGGGACCGTCCCGCAGTGCGACCTCGGCCAGGAGGCCGGCACCGAGCGTCGAGACCGACGACAACGCGACCGTGAGGCGCCAGTCGACGCCGCCGGCCGCGGCGAGGAGGTGGGGGAGCGCGGAGCCGAGGGTCAGGGCGGCCACCATCATGCCGAGCGCCCGACCCCGCCCCTGGCGGAACCATCCCGAGACCGCGCGCAACCCGGCCGGGTAGACGAGCGCCAGCGCCACACCCGTACCGAAGCGCACCGCCGTCGTCGACGCGGCGTCGGGAGTCAGGAGGACGAGGGCGTTCAACGCCGAGGCGGCCACCGCGCCGATCGCCATGAGCCGCCCCGACGACATCCGGTCGGCCAGGCCGGTGATCGACGACACCACGGCGCCGACGACGAACCCCAACTGCACCGCGATCGTCAGGAGCGACGCCGCCGTCGTGCCGAGGTCGAGCCGGTCACGGAGTGGGCCCAGCACGGCGGCGGTGGAGAACCACGTCGTCATACCGAGGGCGAGGACCAGCCCCGTGAGCCGGAGCTGCCGGGGCGCCGGATCCGGGAGGTCGTCGTCGACGTGCTGCACACCTGCGGAACACCGCCGGGACCCGCCCCCTTCCCGATACGGGGTCCGCCCGGTCGGGGCGCGAAAAGGGCCGGGGTCCGAAGACCCCGGCCCGATTCAGTTCAGATCAGGTGATCTGGAAGGATCAGCCCTTGGCGGCGGCGAGCCAACCGTCGACGAGGTCGCGGTTGTTCTCGATCCACGTCGAGGCGAGACCCTGGATGCACTCCGAGGTGTCGCAGCCGTTGCCCTGCTCGACGTTGGCGAGCGAGACATCGATGACCGACAGGGTGACCTGAGCGAGGAGGGCCTCGGCAGCCGGGTTGGCGGCGAGGAACTCGTTGTTCGCGGTCACGAGGATGTCGGCAGCGGCCCAGCCGGTCTGGCAGGTGTCGGTGGCAGCCGGGCACACGTCGGTGCCGATGGCGGCCGTGCCGGGACGCTGGTCGTGGGCCTCGCCGCCCTCGTCACCCGTGGGGTTCGAGTCGTCGAGGACGTCTTCCACGCCTGCCCAGTACACGTTCTGGCCGGGGACCAGCTGCGTGATGTAGGCCGAGGGCGTCCAGGTGTAGATCACCATGGGCTCACCGGCGTCGGCCTTGGCGACCGCCTCGGCGATCATGGCGTCGTAGCCGGCGATGGTCTGCTGGATGTTCTCCCAACCCGAGAACGCGATCATGTTGGTGATGATGTTGTCGCAGGTCCAGGACTCCTGGCAGCCGTAGATGTCGGCGATGCCGTTCCCGGGGACCGGGTCGGCGGCGTCGAAGGCGGCGAGGGCGTCGGCGTTGTTGTTGAGGTCGTCGAGGGTGTACACGCCGAACTCGTCGGCGAACGCCTTCGTGATCAGGTAGCCCTGGAGGCCACCGGCGATCATCTCCTCACCGACGATCGTGACGTGGTCGCCGACGAGCGAGCCGTCGGGCATCTCGGCCTCGTGCCACGAGAGGTGGCCCGGGTACCAGGAGTTGACCCAGAAGTCGAACTCGCCCTGTGCCATCGACAGGTAGGCGAGGGACGGGCCGAGCTCGAGCTCGGCGGGGTCGGTGACCTCGTAGCCCAGCTCGCCCATGAGCTGCTGGTACACGTAGGCCTGGAAGTAACCGGTCGACCAGTCGGCGCGAGCCATGGTCACGGTGACACCTTCGCCCGGAAGCTCGGACATGGCGTCGCCCTCGTCCTCCATGGCGTCTTCGGCGTCGTCCATGGCCTCTTCGGCCTCTTCGGCGACCTCTTCGACCGCCTCTTCGGCGGTCTCAGCGGCGTCCTCGACCGCATCGGTTGCGGCATCGGTGACGCTGTCGGAACCGCAGGCCGCGGCCACGAGGCCGAGTGCGGCGAGCAGCGCCATCAGCGCCATCTTGTTGAGTTTCCTCATGTTGGATTCCCCTCCAAGGGTTTTGTCTTGAGCGAGTGCGCCGATCGGCACGCCAATCGGAGCGCTACAACAGTAGTCCGGTGCAAGGACCGGACCGGAGCAGGCCCCACATTTGGTGGGGCCCGCGGGATCACCCGGCGGTCAGCCGACCGGAGTCGGCTCGACCTCCTCAGCGGTCAGATCGACCATGGGCGAGGTCGCACCGGAGACCGGTGCAGGCTCATCCTCGTACACCCGGGTGCGGCGGAACTCGTTGAGCACGCCGCGAGCGGACGAGAGGATGAAGAAACCGGCGCAGAGCGCCAGGAACGAGCCGATACCCGACACGAAGTTCGGGTCGGTGGCACGAGCGAGCGAGCCGATCCATGCGGCCGAGATCCCGAAGATGCCGGCGCCGACACCCGCCAGTGCGGCGGAGCCGACCCAGCGGGTCCGCTCGTCGGTCCCGGCGAGTCCGGCGCTCACGGCGGCGACGGCGAGCGCCAACACACCGAGGATCAGCGTCCAGAGGCCGAGACCCGCACCTTCACCGGTGATGCCGTCGAGGATGATCTTGGCGTTCGCGGTCTGCGTGGTCTGCAGCGTCGTGATCTCCGCGGCGTAGACCGCGGCGTTCGCCGGATCAGCGACCGCCTGGGCCTTCAGCTCGTCGATGCGGGCGAGATCCTCGGCCGACAGCACGGTGTCCGAACGGGTGTCGAACGACCAGGCCGAGAACATCGCGATCACGAGGAAGACGACCGAGATCGCCCCGCCGACCATTCGGCCCCAGGCGATGCCGGAGGGCAGCGGATGCAGCGGCGTGTGGGGTGCGACCCGGATCCACATCATCGAACCGGCGACGGCGACCACACCACCGATGAGGGCGAGGTAGACACCGATGCCCTGACCCGGGTCGACGGCGAAGTCGGACGGGGCGGCGATGAAGTGGCCGAAGGCGACGAACAGCCCGAAGAAGGCGGCGATGGTCGCACCATCGGTGGTGAGCCAGCGCATCCCGCGACCGGGGCGGGTCATCACCTTGGCGACGGAGCCGACGATCACGAGACCGGCGACGAGCACGAGGTAGCCGAACCACGAGCCACCCGAGGCGTCGAGCCCGGAGAAGGACAACCCCTCGAGCTCGCTCTGATCGGCTCGACGGCTGTACCCGCTGATCTTGCCGGCATTCGAGGTCCAGGTCAGGAAGACCGAGACGACCATGAGCAGACCGCCGAGACCGGCGACCATCATGCCCGGACGCTCGGCCGCGGTGACCGGTGCGAAGTAGGAGGAGTCGGCCTTGGCGGCCTCGGCCTCCTCGGCAGCGGCGGCCTTGGCGGCTTCGGCTTCCTCGAGCAGCGTCTCGGGGTCGCTCCGGTGGGCCCAGGCCATCTTGATGCGGCGGAAGAGGCCACCGGTCGACTCACCGTCTCGCTGCGAGATGCGGTCGAGCACGACCGCCACGAGGAAGAAGGCGAGCCCGGCCGAGGTGCCACGCACCACCGACTGGGTCGACAGCGCCTGGAAGAGCAGGCGACCGAGGCCACCCGCACCCATGATGGCGGCGATGCCGAGCATCGAGATCGACAGCAGCAGCGTCTGGT
>JAHDBV010000023.1:46919-52805 GCA_020630195.1 Acidimicrobiales bacterium | reverse complement strand
GGCGGTCGTGCTCCACGACTCGAACAAGCTGACGCTCCGGGTGCTGCCCGTCGACCTCGTCGCCCGGGTCGCGCACGCGGGTCGTGAGGTGGCGCAGCTCGAGGTGGACGTCGCAGGTCGTCTGGCCGAGACGGGAGCGCCGGTCGCCCCGCTCGCCACCGCCGTTGACCCCGGGCCTCATCGGATCGACACGTTCACCGTCACGTTCTGGACCCACCTGGCCACCGCCCCGACACCCAGCCCACCCGAGGCCGTCGCCGGGGTCATGGAGGCGTTCCATCGCGGGTTGCGGACCCTCGAGATCGAGACCCCACACATGCTCGGCCGGGTGGCGGAAGCGGAGGCCATCGTCGGCGATCCGACCGTCTCACCGGAACTCGTCGCCGCCGATCGAGCGCTCCTCGCCGACACCCTGACCGATGCTCGCCGCCGGATCGCCGCGATCGGTGCGCCGGAGCAGCTGCTCCACGGTGAACCCCACCCCGGCAACATCGTGCACACCCCGAACGGTCCGATCGTGATCGATCTCGAGACGTTGTGTCGGGGACCGGTCGAGTTCGATCTCGCCCATCTCGACGCCGAGACCGCCGCGGCGGCGACCGATGTCGACCCGGAGCTGCTCGGCCAGTGCCGCCGCCTCGTGCTCGCCATGGTCGCCGCATGGCGATGGGATCGTCACGACGAGTTCCCCGACCGGTTGGCGTACGGCCGTCACTTCGTCGACCTCGTTCGCGCCGGCCCGCCGTGGCCGGCCTTCGGTGACTTCGGCGACTGAGCCCGGCTCAGTCCAGATGGGCGGCGAGGGCGTCGCCGTCGAGGTTGATCGACAACCAGGCCGGTCGTTCGGTGTCGGCCTCGGCCGGCGGGGTGTGGGCGATCACGAGCTCCCCGAGCGCACCGGCGTGTTCGAGCATCGGTCGATGGGCGTCGAGATCGAACACGAGCACGAACATCGCGGTGACGGGTGAGGTCATCCGGACCCCGAGGAGCAGGGCGTCGCCGGTATCCGGGTGATCGGTCGGCATCCGCATGGCCTCGGTCCGGAGATCACCGATGCCCTCCATGGCATGGACCCGGGCCAGGTCGGCGACCTCGGGGTGGGTGGCGCCGTCGACGACGGCGGTCGGCAGGGCGCGGCCGGTGTCGTCGAACGTGGTGCCGACCTCGAGCACCGGGAGCACGGTGGGTTCCATCGGGGCAGCGTCGCAGGCGAACCGCCGAGCGTCCGCATCGGGGCGCCGGCTCCGATGTCACACGCCCGACCTAGCGTGCGGTCTCCGGTCGGTCCTCGGCCGCTCGCAGCCCCGCTGCCATCACCGAGCGCCACGCCCCCCGGGCGTGCAACCACCGACGTCGTCGACGTCGGTGAGGAGGACCCATGTGTGAACTGTTCGACTTCTTCGACGCCGCCCGGATCGCGGTGGAGCTGACCGACCGAGGCGACCATCGGGATGCCGTGGTGCTGTTCCGCGGCTGCGAACCCGACCGGGTGGAGGTGATGCCGCCCGACAGCGCCGACCCGTTTCTGATGATCGACCGGGTGCTGCGCCACGCCGAACCGCGACCCACGGCGTTCCAGACACTGTTCGTGTCGGCCGGCCCGTCGGTGGGTGACGAGCTCGCCGAGGTCGATCTCGCGAAGTTCCGGATGGCCCGTCGTCGCCTCGCCCACGACGGGATCGACCTGCTCGACTGGATGCACACCGACGGTGAACTGGTCCGGTCGATGGCCTATGCGGCCGACCCGGCGAGGGCGTGGACGAGCGACGACGACGAGACGCGCACCGAGGCGCTGCATCTGCTCGCCCAGCACGCGCTGGCGTGGTCGTGGGGTTGTGGTGGCCCGCTGGAGGGCCTCCGGAGCCTGCGTCCCGACGATCTCGACCCGGACGAGTTCGACGATGCCGCGTGAGTCAGGCGGCGGTGAGGCGGTTCGACATCGCGGACTCGATCGAGGCGTGCGCGGCACGGTCCTCGGCGATGATCCGGCTGAGCCAGGTGAGCGAGACCTCACCGTGCATGATCGCCCCGGTGTCGGTCTGCGGCTCGAGTTCGGCTGCGTCGCCCCAGGCGAGCTCGACGTTGAACGCACCGAGATGCCCGGGCTTGGGGCTCAGCGTCGCGGTCGACATCGCACGCGGCGGGGCCATGCCGACCTGGGTCCACCGATAGGTGCTCAGTTCGTCGAGTGGCACACCGGGCACGTTCACGTTCAGGACGGAGCCGGCCTCGGGCGGGTCGGCCACGAATGCGCTCACGAGATCCGCCGCCACGGTCGCCGCGGTGTCCCACGGCATGTCGGCGACCACATCGTCCCAGGCCTGGCCCTCCACACCGAAGTGCGGCACCGACTGGGAGACGGCGATGCCGGTGATGCCGCCGTTGCGGCCCGTCAGGCAGGCTCCGATCGTGCCCGAGTGGTACACGGACCGGCCGACGTTCGCCCCGGGGTTGATGCCCGACACGATCAGATCGGGCGGATCGCCGAAGGCCCCCATCCGGGCGAACATGACGCACAACGCCGGTGCACCGGTCACCGAGAACGCCCGATCGATCCCGTCGATCGAGGCCTCGTGCACCTCGTGGTGGGCCTGCCACAACGCACCGATCGCCGCCCCGGCGCCGGAGTACTCACTGTCGGGGGCGATCACCGTCACCTCGCCGTACGGCGCCACCGCCCGGGCGAGGGCGTGCAGCCCCAACGAGTCGATGCCGTCGTCGTTCGTGACCATGATCCGCATCACCCGACGCTAACGAGTGCCGGTGGCGGCGAGGTGAACGGGATCAGGCGTCGTGCAGAACGAACCGGATCCGTTTGTTGCCCTTGCCCTTGGATTCGGTCTTCGTGATCTCGAACCGGCCGACCTCGGCGGTCGAGGCCACATGTGTCCCGCCGTCGGCCTGGCGATCGAGGCCGACGATGTCGACCACACGCACCTCGGTGACGGCGGCCGGGATCAGGTTGACCTTCGTCCGGATCAGTTCGGGGTCGACGTCGGCCGCCGCCCGATCGAGCACCGACACCTCGATCGTGTGGTCGGCGGCGATCGCCGCGTTGACGGCCTCGGTGATGTGGTCGGCGAAGCCGTCGGGGAGCGGGTCGAACGCGAAGTCCATCCGACCCTTCAGCGGTTCCATGTTCCCGCCGGTGACCGCGACCTCGAACTCGTTCCAGATCACCCCGCACAACACGTGCATCGCGGTGTGGGTTCGCATGAGGTCGTGGCGTCGGTTCCAGTCGAGTGTCGCCGACACGACATCGCCAACGGCCAGGCCGTGCAGGGCGTCCACCCGGTGGACGACGCGCCCGTCGATCGTGCGGACGTCGACGACCGACAACTCGGCGCCGCCCGGTGTGGTCAGGGTTCCGTGATCGGCCGGTTGGCCACCGCCGTGGACGTAGAAGGCGGTCCGGTCGAGCACCACGCCGGGCTGGTCGGCGTCATCGACGACCTCGACCACGGCCGCGTCGAAGGCCCGGATCGTCGCGTCGGCCAGGTAGAGCTTCTCCGTCACGGCTGCCGCCGATCAGCCGAGGCTGCGCACGAGCCGCAACGACTCGGCCGCCAGGGATTCGACCTGGGTGCGGAACAGGTCGGTGTCGCCGCCGTCGCTCATCACGCCGGCGAGGTAGCGGGCGAGCACACCCTCGACGATGGCGGCGAGACGCCAGTGTTGGAACGCCTGGTAGTACTCGATGCCCTCGACCTCGAAGCCGGTGCGCTCGGTGTAGGCGGCCACCACCTCGGCCCGGGTCGCCCAACCGCTCGTCATCGTCGGATACGCCGTGGCGCCACGCACCACGTCGTCGCCCTCCTCGGCCCAGTTGTTCAGCAGATAGCCGAGATCGGCCAGGACATCGCCGAGGGTGCACAGCTCCCAGTCGAGCACCGCCGAGACCGTGCCCGCCGCCGGGTCGACCAGCATGTTCCCGAGCCGGTAGTCGCCGTGCACGATGCCGGTGTAGCGCTGCTCGGGCTTCGCCTCGACGAGCAGGGCGTAGGCGTCGTCCATGTCGGACAGCTCACGGGTCTTCGACGCCTCCCACTGGCGGCTCCACCGCCGGAGCTGGCGATCGAGATAGGCCTCCTTGCGGCCGAGTTCGCCGAGGCCGATGCCGTCGACGTCGCAGGTGTGCAGATCGGCGAGCACGTTCGCGACGTCGAGCGACAACGCGCCGCGCATCGCCGGGTCGGTCATGAGCTCGGTCGAGGTCTCCAGGTTGTGCAACACCGCACCCTCGACGTGGTTCATCACGTAGAAGGGCGCGCCGTTGACCTCGACGTCGTCACACAGACCGAGTGCCGCGGGCACGGGCACCGAGGTCTTGCCGACCCCGGCGATGATGCGGTGCTCCCGGCCCATGTCGTGGGCCGATTCGAGCACGGCCCCGAGTGGCGGACGGCGCAGCACCAGATCGCCGCCTTCGGCGGGCGTCACCTTGTAGGTCAGGTTCGAGTGGCCGCCGGTGATGAACTCGAACCGGTAGGGCCCGCTGACGCCGTCGATGTTGGCGTCGAGCCAGGCCGACACGGGTTCGGCGTCGATCCCCTTCGGCACCTCGGATCCGGCTGCGGTCGCTGCGTCGCTCACCCGACGATCCTGGCATCTCCCACCCCCGATTGGCGAAGTGTCGGCCATGTCGGCCCGCGGGTGGAAGCACCTACTCAGGTCTGGGCCCCACGCGCCGATGACCAGACCGTGGCTCTGTTCCGACGACGTCCTCCCGACTTCCTCGCGGCGCTCACCTCGGCCGTGCAACGACAGGCCGGCGGTCGTCCCTTCGCGTACGACCCCGTCGCCCGCCGGATCCAGGTGGATCACCGGCTCATCGCCATCGAAGACGTCCGGGAGGAGTGGGAACGCCGCCCCGACCACGACCGTCAGTCGTGGCTCGAATCGCGCATCGCCGACCTCCTCACCCAGAACTCCACCGTCGAACGCCCCGACGACGACCACCTCCTCCTCGCCCTGCGCTCGCGTTCCGAGCTCGAAGGCCACCGCATCGCCGGTCTACGCGGCGGCCCCACCGGTGAGTCCGTGCCGGCCCTCGACCTGACGCCCGACGTCGCCCTCACCGTCGTCGCCGAACACGACCGCATCGTCATCCCCATCACCGACGTCATGCTCGACGAGTGGGGCCTCCAGTTCCGCGACGCCTTTCCCGTCGCACTGAACTCGCTGCGCTCCCGTCACCACAACGGCTGGAGTGTCGGCGCCGACTCGGTCGCCATCACCGCGGTCGACGATCTCCACGCCGCCGCACGGTTCTGTATCCCGGGCGAGCTCGAAGCGCTCGAGTTCGGCCGCCCCGTCGAGTCGTTCGTCGTCATCCCCTCACATCGTCACCGCTGCGTCGTCTGTCCGGCGGACGACCCCCGGGCGATCGTCGCCGCGTTCGAACGGGTGCTCGCCGACCCCGACCGATCCGCCCTGGTCTGCTCCTGGCCCCTCGTCGGACGCAACGGCAACTGGGCCCGCCTCGAGCTGCCGCCCGAACATCCCGGCTACCTCGGTTGGCGTCGCCTCACCCGCATGCAGATCGAACGGACCGCCAACGACCTCGCCCCCGCGGTGCAGGACCTCGTCGGCGAGGAGATCTTCGTCGCCTCGGTCGTGTTCCGTGAGTCGTCCCGTCGTGGACTCGAGACCGTGACCACCTGGACCGAGGGTGTGCCGAGCCTGCTGCCCCGCACCGACGCCATCGCGTTCGCCCGCTCGACGGCCACCGAGCCACTCGTCGTGCCATGGGACGCCGCTCACGCCGTCGTCGGCTCGATGATGGAACCGACCATGCACCAGCCGGAGCGCTACCGGGTCCAGTCCTTCCCGGAACAGACCGTGCTGATGCAGCTCGCCGCCGCCGTCTGACCCGACGCCGTTCGG
>JAHDBV010000023.1:45172-46819 GCA_020630195.1 Acidimicrobiales bacterium | reverse complement strand
GCGTCGTCCCGCACCGGAGCGTCCACGAACTCGACCGAACGCGGCATCTTGTACCGCACCAGCTCGGCACCGAGGAACGTGAGCAGCTCGTCGGCCGACACACCGCCGGGCGCATCGACGATCGCGTGGACCCGGTTCCCGAGATCGTCGTCGGGTAGGCCGATCACCGCGGAGGAGCGAACGGCCGGGTGGCGATCGATCGCCGCCTCGATCTCCGCCGGATACACGTTCGCCCCACCGACGAGGATCATGTCCGAACGCCGGTCGGACAGGTAGAGGTAGCCGTCCGCGTCGAGTGAACCGATGTCGCCGAGGCACTCCCAGCCACCGTCGCGGACCTCCGCCTCGGCACCGAGGTAGCGGTAGCTCGGCGTCTCCCGACCGGTCGAACGCATCCAGACCTCGCCCACCTCGTCGGGGCCGAGGGGTGCACCGTCCTCGTCGAAGATCGCGAGTTCGCCAGAGATCGGTTTGCCGACCGAACCCTCGTGGGCCAGCCACTCGTCGCCATCGAGCACCGTGAAGCACTGACCCTCCGTGCCGCCGTAGAGCTCCCAGATCACCGACCCACCCAGCCAGTCGATCCACTCCTTCTTCAGCCACGCCGGGCAGGGCGCCGCGAGGTGCCAGGCCTTGGTCAACGACGACAGGTCGTAGGCCTCCCGGTCGGCCGGGTCGAGACGCCAGATCCGCTGCATCATCGTCGGCACGAGGTACAGCGTCGTGGCGTCGTGGTCGGCGATCGCGGCCAGGGTCGCCTCGGCGTCGAAGCGGGGCAGGAGCACCACGTGCCCGCCGTTCAGGATCGTCGACAGCGACCAGACCAACGGACCGTTGTGATACATCGGCCCGGGCATCACGAGCGTCGAATCGGCGCCGCAACCGAGGAGTTCGCCCAGTCCGGCGATCGACGGGGTGAGCACCGACGGATCACCCGACACGATCAGCTTCGGCCGACCCGTCGACCCACCCGAGGTCGGCGCCTTCCACGACGGCGCCACGGCGTCGGGCAACGGGGCGTCGTCTTCCTCCGTCGCCAGGTCGCCGCGGGCCACGATCGTCCGATCACCGAGGTCGATGTCGGGCGGTGGCCCGGCGATCACGGTCGGATCGGCCAGCTCGATGATGGCCCGCAGCTCCGATTCCGGGAGCCGCGACGACACGGGCTGTGGCGTCGCCCCCACCATCCAACACGCCACGGTGTGGACGAAGAACGCCACCCCGTTCGGCTCGGCGATCGTCACGAAGTCGCCCTCGGCCACCCCGGCGGCCAGATAGCGGCGGCCCATCCGATGTGCCGCGGCGACCAGCTCGGCGTAGGTGAGCCGGTCGCCACCGCCACCGGTGAAGGTCACCGCAGGTGAGTCGGGCCGGTCGGCGGCGTGGGAGCGGAGCACGGAGGCGAAGCTGGGATCGCTCATCTGCGCAACCTAGACCGGCGGCTCGTCGCGACGCCCCTGCGCCGGTCGGCCCGACTCGCCCGAACTCTCACGGCCGACGACGGTCTCCTACGGTGATCCGACCCCGATCCGGGAGCCGTCCGTGGGTGCAACGCAGCGACAACCGGCGATCGACCACCTCCCTGCACCGCTCGCGTCCACCGGCCTCGATCCGGCCGACCCCGACGATGCCGCGTGCCTGGCGGTG
>JAHDBV010000023.1:0-45072 GCA_020630195.1 Acidimicrobiales bacterium | reverse complement strand
TCGCCGATCATCTGCGGTCCCTCGGCCCGAGCGAAGTCGCGACGGTGGCCGCGTTCTGCGACGCGTGGCTGGGGAGCTACGAGGCCTGAGCGCCGCGCGGGCGGGTCAGGCCAGGCCGTCGTGCTTGCGGACCACGCTCTTCGGGGCGATCGCCCGGTAGCTGTCGCCCACCAACTCGTGGATCTCGTCCCAGTCGGTCGAGTCGTCGAGATGCACGCCGATCCAGCCCCGTGGTGCGTCGTCGGGAACGAAGAACGGGTGGCCCTCGGCGACGAGGCTGTCGAGCTCCCCGGCGGCGGCCTGCATGTGCAGGGCGATGGCGCCGTCGTCGGCGGCCGAGGCCGCCACGAAGGTCTTCTCCCGCACGGCGAAGGCGGTGCGCCCGTCGAGATCGACTTCGACGGCGTCGAGGAACTCGAGGGTGATCGTGCGGGCTCGGTCGAGAAGTGCGTGAACGTCAGTCATGGCGTCGGGTCGGGTCCGGTGGCGATCGGTCGACCCGGTTCGGTCGACCAGCCCGACCACGATCCCACGTAGAGACGGGGCCTGCCACCGGTTGCCCGCTCCACGGCGAGGATCAGTTGGCAGGCCGACACCCCCGACCCGCAGCTCGCCACGGTGTCGGCGCCGAACGCTCCCAACCGCGCGCCGAGCGCGGCGTCGTCGAGCAGTCGGCCGTCGGTGTCCATCGTGTCGGTGAAGGGCTGGTTCTCGGCGCCCGGGATGTGCCCGGCCACGGCGTCGAGTGGTTCGGTCTCGCCCCGATAGCGCTCCGGTGCGCGGGCGTCGAGCAGGCGCCCACCGGCGGCGACGTGGGCCACGACGGCGTCGGCGTCCACGAGCTCGTCGGCCGGCCACGGCACCACCGGGCAGGTCGTCGGTGTCGGTGGGTCGGTGGCGAGCCCGGCGGCCGCCGCGGCCGCCGCACCCCCGTCGAGCAGTGCAGCGTCGCGTCCCAGCACCCGGAGCATCCACACGAGCCGACCGGCCTTGAGTCCCCGGAGGTCGTCGTAGGCGATCACGATCGAGTCGGGTCCGATCCCGAGTGCCCCCAGCTCGGCGGCGAAGCGTTCGGGGGAGGGCAACGGATGGCGTCCGAGCACCGGCTCGGGCGGATCGGCACACACGGTCTCGAGGTCGACCGCGACCACGCCCGGTCGGAGGCGCTCGGCGTCGGCCCCGACGGACAGATCGGCGAGGACCACGGGCCGGCCCGCGTCGATCCAGGCGGCCACCTCGGTCGGGTCGGCGAACGGCCCGATGCTCGTCATCGGCTCAGCCCCGCAGGTAGCGGTCGGCGAGGGCGTCGAGCACGTCGCCGAACTCCGACACGCACCGCTCGATGATCTCGGCGACCGGCTCGACGGCGTCGATCCGACCGGCCACCTGACCGGTGAGCGCGATCGCCGCGTTCATGTCGCCGCCGAAGTACAGCGCCTGGGGGTCGCCGAAGTCGCCGAACACGTTGTGCTCCGCGAACTGGAGGCCGCTGCTGCGTTCGGTCTTCAGCGCCCGCAGGGCGGGGGAGTGGCGCTGGTTGAGAAAGACCGTGTCGGTCTCGGCCGCGTCGACGATGGCCTGCTTCCAGGCGTCGTTCACCGGCGACTCGGCCGCCGAGACCATGCGGGTGCCGAGCTGGACCCCCTCCGCCCCGAGCGCGAATGCGGCGGCCATCGACGAACCGTCGACGATGCCGCCGGCGGCCACGATCGGCACGTCGACCTTCGACCGCACCAGCGGCAGCAACACGTTCGACGCAACCGGATCCGGGTTCTTGAATCCGCCGCCTTCGCCGCCCTCGACGATGAGTCCGTCGACGCCGGCCTCCACGGCCTTCATCGCACCCTTGAGGGTGGGCACGACGTGGAAGACGGTCAGGCCAGCGGCCTTGAGCGTCTCGGTGTACTTGGTCGGGGAACCGGCCGAGGTGGTGACGAACCGGACGCCCTGGTCGATCACGAACTGGGCGATGCCCGGATCGCGCACGAACGCCTGGGCGATGTTCACGCCGAAGGGCTGGTCGGTGAGATCGGCCATCTTCTCGATCTCGGCCTTGACCGCGTCGAGCTCGCCCGACGAGGTCTCGATGATCCCGAGGGCACCGGCGTTCGACACGGCCGAGGCCAACGCCGATCGTGCGATCCAGCCCATCGGGGCCTGGATGATCGGATAGCGCGTGCCGGTGACGGCCGTGACCCGGTTGTCGAACTGCATGGCGGCGACGCTACCCGTCGCCCCCGAACCGTCACCAGACCCGGATCAGAGCTCGAGCGGTGGGCGCCCCATCTCGGCGAGGCCGGTGTCGATGATCGCCCGGTAGGCGGCACCGGGCGGGTTGGCCGGCCCGGCGAGGTCGAGCGTCGCGCAGGTCACGGTCACGAGCGGTCGGCCGTCGTCGTGGTGGCCGAGGAGCAGCGCCGTGCCGTATCGACGCCCGGGATGCACCTCCACCCGCCCGGCGGCGGTGAGCCGTTCGAGGTCGACCTCGACGACCCGGTCGGCGCCGGACTCGCCGCGGGCGACATCGGCGAACTGGTCGGCACCGATGCGCCACGCCCGGCCCACCGTGGGTCGTCCGGGTGGTGCGGTGTGCGGGGTCGGGTCGAGGAAGGCGACACCGCCACCTTCCCAGCGGACCGATCGGCCGCGGAACCACAGGCGATGGTGCAGCTCCACCACGGTGTCGTCGGCCGGGGGGCGTGGATCGCGGGCCGGGGGTTGTGGGGTGCCGGTGGCGCCGGGTGCGAGGCCGCCCTCCAGGTAGCAGCGGAAGCGGGACCAGGCCAGGTTCGAGCCGTAGGCGACGTACCAGACCTCGTCGCGGTCGTTCACGTCGGGGTCCCGTCGAGCAGGAGCAGACGCCAGGCGTCGCGGGATCGGTCCTCGAGCACGGTGCGACCGTAGAGCTCGACCACCTCGTCGACCTGGTCGTCGCGGACACCGGTCACGACGATGTGTCGACGGGCGAGACGGACGACGTCGGCGGCGACCTCCCGATGCACCGGGAGCAGCACGTTCACGAGCGCCACGTCCACCGGGTCGTGGCCGGTGAGGTCGGTCGGGCCGACCTCGATCTCCGCGTCGTTGGCCGCCGCGTTCCGACCGATCCACTCGTGGGCGGCGGGATCGATCTCGGTGGCGACGACGCCGGCACCGAGGCGGGCGGCCAGGATGCCGAGCACCCCGGAACCGGCGCCGACATCCAGCACCGTGGCATCGACGAGCGTGTCGGCCAGCCCCAGCACGGCCTCGAGGGCGAGGTGCGTGGTCGGATGGGCGCCGTGGCCGAACGTCGGCCCGGCCTCGATCGTGAGGGTCAGATCCGAGCCGTGGGCCTCGGCGTCGTCGAGCCGGTCCGGGTGGGCGACCACGACCGTCGGTGGACCGTCGAGGCGCACGAGCCCGGGCGGCGGCTCGACGACCACCTCGGCGACCCGCTCCACCGTGCCGCCCAGTGCGTCGGCGACCCGGGCGGCCGTCGCGTCGTCGTCGAAGCCGGCGAGGAGCTGTGGCCCGTCGACCGCGGGTGGGCCGATCTCGGCGACGCCGGTGCTGCCGAGATCCCACAACCGGGCGATCACCGCGTCGGTCGTCACCGGATCATCGGGGGCCGCCATCCGCACGATCCAGCTCATCACCGCCGAGACTACGAGGCGTGACCGAAGTTCTCGCCGCCATCGACATCGGCACCAACTCGATGCACCTCGTCGTCGCCCGTTCCACGCCGGGTGGGGGCTTCGAGGTGATCACGACCGAGAAGGAGATGGTCCGCCTCGGCCGTGGTTCGGGCGACATGAAACGCCTGACCGAGGCCGCCATCGACCGTGGCATCGCGGCGCTCGGCCGGATGAGCTCGCTCGCCGAATCGCACGAGGCCCGCCTCGTGGCCGTGGCCACGAGCGCCGTCCGGGAGGCCGAGAACCGGGACGACTTCCTCGACCGGGCCCGGGACGAGGTGGGTGTCGAGGTGGAGGTGATCTCCGGGTTCGAGGAGGCCCGCCTGATCCACCTCGGGGTGCTCCAGGCGCTGCCCGTGTTCGACCGGCGCCTGCTGTTGATCGACATCGGTGGCGGCTCCACCGAATACCTGGTGGGTCACCGCGGCGAGGTGCTCGAGGCCCGATCGATCCGCCTCGGCGCCATCCGCCTCACCGAGCGGTTCTTCACCACCGAGCGGGTCGAGGCCGACGCCGTCGCCGAGTGCCGCACGCATGTGCGCTCCATGCTCGAGCCGATCGCCCGAGCCGTCCGGGGACACGCACCCGATGTCGTCGTGGGGTCGTCGGGCACGATCGCGACGGTCGCCGCGATGGCCGCCGCCCGCCGGGGTGAGTCGTTCGGCGCGGTGAACGGCTCCCGGTTCACCACCGCCGAGCTCGAGGCGATGGTCGACGATCTGGCCGGCACGTCGTCGGACGACCGACGCAAGTGGGGCGGCCTCGACGAGAAGCGGGTCGACATCATCGTCGGTGGCATGTTGCTGCTCGCCGAGAGCGCGGCCGCGCTGCACATCGACGAGTTCGTCGTGTCCGACTACGCCCTCCGCGAGGGTGTGCTGCTCGACCGCTTCGAAGACCAGGGGGTCGAGCACCTCCGGGATCTGCGACGGGCCAACGTCGCCCGGCTGGCCGATCAGCTCGACCCGGATGCCGACCACGCCCGTCACTCGGCCGCGCTCGCGCTCGCCATGTTCGACCGGACCCGTCCGTTGCACGGGCTCGGCGACGACGCACGGGAACTGCTCGACGTGGCGGCGCAGCTCCACAACATCGGGTTGTTCATCTCGCACTCCGGGCATCACAAGCACAGCGAGTACGTGATCCGACACACCGAACAGCTCACGGGGTTCACCGACCACGAGATCGAGCTGATCGCGCAGGTCGCCCGCTATCACCGCAAGAGTCTCCCGACCACGAAGCACGCCCCGTTCGCCGCCCTCGACGAGGACGACCGGCAGGTGGTCCGCGTGCTCGCCGGGTTGGTGCGGATCGCCATCGGACTCGACCGGCGTCATGCGGCGGCGGTGAAGACCGTGCGTGTCGTCGTCGATCGTGACGACGACGGTGCCCCGGCGGCGATCCAGGTCGATGCCGTGCCGGCCGATGCGGACGATCCGCTCACACTCGAACTGCACGCGGCCGCCGAGCGGTCGAGGCTGGCGACGGCGGCGCTCGGCGCCCCCGTCACGATCCACCGGGGCGAACGGCTCTAGAGCGGCAGCGCCGCCTGTTCGGTGGTGCGGGCCTCCTCGTGGGCGAGGAGCCATCGCTTCACGTCGAGTCCGTACTCGTAGCCGCCCAGTGAGCCGTCGGTCCGCAGCGCCCGGTGGCAGGGGATCATCGGGGCGATCATGTTCGCCCCGCACGCCGAGCCGACCGCCCGGGTGGCCGAGGGCCGACCGACACGCTCGGCGAGGTCGCGGTAGCTCGCGACCTCCCCGGCGCCGATGGCTCGGAGTCCGTCCCACACCGACCGTTGGAAGTCGGTGCCACCTCCGTCGAGGGCGCACCCGTCGAACGCCGCGTGATCGCCGGCGAGCCACGCGTCCACCGCTGCGGCGATGTCGGGCATGTCGCCCGCCTCGAGGGGCAGGCCGCGGCCGTCGCGGAGCCGGTCGTGCAGTCGGGCCGGGTCGTCGGTGAAGCCGGCGGCGACGATGACGGTGGTGCCGTCGCGGTCGTGGGTCAACACGGTGAGTGGGCCGGCCGGGGTGTCGAAGGTGCGGTGCTGGGTCACGGACATGGGAATCACCTGGTCGTGTCGGGGGCGGGGGTGGTCGGATCGGCGGGGTGGCGCCAGATGGCCATGGCGGCATGTGCCCGCCAGGGTCGCCAGGCCTCGGCCTCACGATCGAGGGTGCGGGCGTCGAGGCCGAGGTGGTTGCGCAGGACGAGGTCGCCCGAGGGCCATCCGTCGGGGTCGCCGGTGCGCATCCGCACGTATCCGGCGGTCCAGGGTCCGATGCCCGGCAGGTCGACGAGTGACCGCTCGAGTTCCGGTCCGGGTTGGTCGAGGTCGAGTCCGCCGTCGGCCACGGCCCGGGCGAGATGCTGCACGGTGCGGATGCGAGCGGTGGGCATGCCGAGTCCGTCGAGGTCGGCCTCGGCGACGGCGGCGGGGGTCGGGAACCCGACGACCTCGCCGGTGGTGCTGCGGTCGACGAGTCGCCCGAGCAGCGTGGTCGCCCCGGCGACGGAGACCTGTTGGCCGAGGATCGCCCGGCAGCACAGCTCGAACCGGCCGACGGCGCCGGGTACCCGGGGAGCGGGGCCCGGCACCAGCGGGGCGAGCCGGGGTGCACGCCGGAGATCGGCACCGATGGCGTCGACGTCGGAGTCGAGATCGGCGAGCCGCCGGGCGGCCCGGAGGGCGTCGTGCAGGGCGTCGGTCTCGGTGAGTTCGAAGCGGACGAGGAGGTGGTCGTCAGTGCCCGGGTCGGCGGAGAGGGTCATCGAGCCGCCGGGCACGCGGCGGGTCCACGAGCCGGGGTCGCCGGCCTCCAGCCCGGGGATGGCCCGGGCCTCGAGGAAGCCGAACAGTGCCGGGCCGTCGAAGGCGCCGCGGGAGCGGAGCTTCAGCACCAGATGGGCGGGGCCGCCGCGGGCGAGACGTTTGCGGAGCTCGGACGGGCTCGCCCCGAATGCCTCACGGAAGGCGGTGTTGAACGCCCGGAGGCTGCCGAACCCGGCGGCGAAGGCCGCGTCGGTGATGCTCAGATCCGACTGGTCGAGCAGGAGGCGGGCCGTGGTGAGCCGCCGCATCCGCACCACCCGGGCCGGGGTCGTGCCGAGCTGTGCGACGAACTCGCGTCGCAGGTGGCGGTCGGACACTCCGAGGCGGCGGGCCGCCTCGGCCGGCTCCACGCCGTGATCGAGCAGATCGAGGGCCGAGCCGACGAGGTGATCACTGCGATGCCACTCCGGATCGTCGGGAGCGAGTTCGGGTCGGCAACGTCGGCAGGCCCGATAGCCGGCGTCGGCGGCCGCGGCGGCGGTGACGAAGAACTCGACGTTGGCCTTCGCCGGCGTCCGGGCCGGGCACGACGGCCGACAGAAGATGCCGGTGGTGCGCACGCCGGTGATGAACCGCCCGTCGAAGCGCCCATCCCGACGACGGATGACGTCGTAGCACTGGGTGTGATCGAGGTCGACGGGGGGCACGGGGTCTGTTCTACCGCTGGTCATGCCGTCGTACCGGCCGAAAACGGACACGGCGGTGCGCGATCGTGTCGCCGTCGGGCACCCACGAACGGATTCCGTCCGGCATGCTGCGGGGGTGATCCGACTTCGCCCGGTCGACGCCCAACGAGACACCCCGCTGCTGGAGCGTCTCGCCGATCCGTCGGTGGCCGGTCCCTTCAACCACTTCCCCGAGACCGATGGCGCCCCGTTGCGGGTGGCGCTGCCCGGTGCCGGTCGGGTCATCGTCGAGCTCGCGGATGGCACCGCCATCGGTGACCTCACCTGGTTCGGTGTGCCCTACGGGCCGACCCGGCCGAGCCTCGCCTGGCGGATCGGGATCACGATCCTGCCGGAGCACCGCAACCAGGGCCACGGTGCCCGCGCCCAGCGTCTGCTCGCCGAACGTCTGCTCGAGACCACACCGAGCCACCGGGTCGAGGCCGACACCTCGGTCGACAACATGGCCGAGCAGAAGGCGTTGGAGCGGGCCGGCTTCCTCCGGGAGGGCGTGATCCGTGGGTCGCAGCTCCGCAACGGCGAGTGGGGCGATCAGGTGATGTACGGCTTCACCCGTGCGGAGCTCCAGAGCCCGCGCCCGTAGCCATCGACGCCGGTGCCGGGTCAGGCGCCGAGGGTCGGGAAGCAGCGCATCACGTCACGCAGCCAGTGGCGGCCCTCGGCGGTGTTCGGCTCGGGGGTCTTGCCGAGGCGGACCGCCACGAGATCCCGTCGGGGGTCGACCCCGATGAACTGCCCCTCGTAGCCGTGGCAGCCGAAGACACCGGGTTCGTCGCGCCACAACCACCACTGGCGGCCGTAGTGGTTCTTCTCCGGGACGGCCTGGGGGATCGGGGCCCGCACCGAATCAACCCAGCCCTCGGGGAGGATGCGGTCGTGCCACACCCCGTCACGGAGGTGGAGTTCACCGAAGCGGGCGAAGTCCCGGGCCGTGGCGTAGAGGAACGAGCTGCCGATGAACGTGCCCGTCTCGTCGAAGCGTGGGTCGGCGCTGGTCATGCCGAGCGGGCCGAAGAGCCGTTCGTCGAGGAACGCCCGGGTGGCCGCCTCGCCGCCGAGGGTCCGGCGCACGATGCCGGCCAGGATGTTCGTCGTGCCGCTCGAGTAGCAGAACACCTCGTCGGGCGCGGCGGTGGTGGGGAGCGCCGAGGCGAAGCCGTCGACGTCGTGTTGGCCGGCGCCGAACAACATCTCGATCACGTCCGACGCCTCACCGTCGACGTAGTCCTCCCGCCAGGCCAGCCCGGAGGTCATCGTGAGCAGGTGGCGGATCGTGATCGCCGAGCGTTCGTCGTCCCAACCGGGCACCGGGGCGGGCGCGTCGAGGTCGAGCCGGCCGTCGCCGACGAGCAGACCGATCATCGCCGCGGTCACGCTCTTCGCCATCGACCACGAGACGAGTGTCGTGTCGGCATCGGCGGTGCTCGAGTAGCGCTCGGCGACGAGCCGGCCACGGTGGATGACCACGGCGGCGAGCGTCAGCCGGGTGCGGGGGTGGTCTTCGTCGCCGAAGGCCTCGTCGAACAGCGCGTCGAGGCGGGCCCGGTCGACGGCGTCGTCGAGTCCGGCGGTCGGCCAGTCGGCGCCCGGGGGCTCGCGGTCGATCGTCGGGAGCGGGATGCCCGGGTCGTCGAGGTGGTGGTCGTCGCTCATCGGTGGCTCCGCGTCAGACGAGCGGGGTGAAGGCGAGGGTGCGGGCCGCGGTGTCGACGGCGTCGAGGCGCAGCTCGATGGAGGTGCCCAGCTCGAGTCCGTCGGGCCGCACCCTCGTGACCACGGGCGGTTCCGCGATCTGCACCGTCGCCCGGTCCCGGTCGGTGTCGACGTCGACCACGGCGCCGCGGAAGGTCTCGCCGATGCGGGGCTGCAGCATCATCGTCTCGGTGAAGTCGACCATGGCCCGTTCGAGTGCCGACTCCCGTGAGCGGGCCCGCCCCATCAACGACGGCAACTCGTCGAGTGCTTCGATCACCCACGCCGGCGGTTCGGCGTCGTCACAGATCGCCACGAGGAGTTCGTTGCCGAACCGGTCGATCAGCCGACGCAGCGGCGCGGTGACGTGGGCGTACGGCGCGGCGATCGCCCCGTGCAGGTGCAGGTCGGGCAGCTCACCCCGGAACCCCTGATAGCCGGCGCCCCGCAGCGTGCGGGCGGCCTGGATCAGCAGGGCCTTCGAACGTGCGGTGTCGGGCACGACGTCACGGATGAAGTCGGGATACTCGACCCCGTCGGGCCAGTCGACCCCGAGGGCGGCGGCCTGACGTTGCAGACGGCGCACGTCCCGGCGGCGTGGCGGCGGCAGGGTGCGGAGCATGCCGACACCGGCATCGATCATCAGGTCGGCGGCGGCCATGCCGGTGAGCAGGGAGATCTGCGCGTTCCACCCCTCGACCGGCAGCGAGTCGTCGTACTCGAGGTCGAAGTGGCCGTCGTGGCGGACCACCTCCTGGGACGGGAGGTTGAGGCTCACCCCGCCACGCTCGGCCTCGATCCGCTGGCGGAGCCGACCGACGGCGGCCAGTGCGTCGTAGAGCGGTTCGCCGCCGGCGTCGATGCGACGCTGCGCCTCGGCGTAGGAGATGGCGGCACGGATCTTCACCCACGCCCGTTCGATCCGGGCCGAGGTCTTGTTCCCGTCGGCGTCGAGCTCGATGTGCCACACGAGCGCCGGACGCTCGCCGCCGGGGAGGAGCGAGCCGCGGTCTTCGGACAGCACGGGCGGGTGGAGCGGCGTGCGGAGGTCGGGGGAGTAGAGCGTGACCCCGCGGTTGCGGGCTTCGAGGTCGATCGGGTCGCCCGGGCGGACGAAGGCGGCGACGTCCGCGATGGCGTACCGCAGTGTCCAGCCGTGGTCGTGGGTGTCGATCCAGAGGGCCTGATCGAGGTCGGTGGCGCCGGGCGGATCGATCGCGACGAACTCGATGTCCCGGAGATCGCGGCGGGGCACGTCGACCGGCGTGGCGGCCTCGGCGGCGGCGAGCACCTCGTCGCTGAAGCGTTCGGGCACACGGAGCTCGACCCGGATCGCGTCGAAACCGGCCCGGAGTCGACCGTCGAGTTCGGAGTTGCAGTGGAGCGAGGGGGAGGGCACGGCGCGAACCTACAACCTCGCATCGGTCACCCGGAGCCCCCCGACCCGGGGTCGGCCCGCCCGGGGAGGCATGCTGGTGGGGATGGTTCATCGCCCGCCCATCGAGTCACAAGCGACGCCCCACGGCCGATCGGAACCCCGATGACGACGTCGGGACCGCACTCCGCCGAATCGCCCACCACACGCCGACCCCTGCCCGGGGACGGCTCGTCGGTGGTGCCGTCGTTCGCTCCCACGCCCGCACCCGCCGGCTATGTCGAGCCGCCACGCCACTGGTGGTCGCCCGGCCAGTCGTGGCGGGAGACCCGCTGGGGCACCCTGGATCTGCTCGTCACGATCCCGGTGCTGCTCGCGGCCGTCGGCCTCACCGCCGTGCTCGGTTCGTTCCTCGCCGGCGACGTCGCCACCGTGGTCGCCCTCATCGGTGGAGCACTCGTCTGGGTGGCCGTGCCGGTGCTCGCCGTGCGACTCCGGGGCACCGGTTCGCTCCGTCACGATCTCGGCTTCGAGTTCCGAGCGGCCGATCTCGGCCTCGGCGCCCTCGGGTTCATCGGTGCGAGCTTCGTGGTCTACCTCTTCACGTTGCTCGCGTTGGCCGCCACCGGACAGGAGCAACCGGTGGGCAACACCGGCTTCGTCCGCGACGCCGCCGACCGACCGGTCGTGGCCGTCGCGGTGGCCCTGCTCGTCGGGCTCATCGTGCCGATCGGCGAGGAGCTCTTCTTCCGTGGCCTGGTGCTGCGGGCCGTGACGAAGTCCCGCGGCATCGTCGTCGGATCGATCGTGTCGTGGTTCGTGTTCACGCTCGGCCACTTCCAGGGCGGCACCTGGGAGGAGATCCTGGTGCTCTACACCTCGATCGGGGCGCTCGGCATCGTGCTCACCGCGCTCACCCTGTGGACCGGACGGCTCGGGCCGAGCATCGTCACCCACATCATCCTGAACAGCCTCGCCACCGCGTTCGCGATCTTCGGCTGGGGCTGACGTCCGGGCGATCAGTCCTCGGTGGGCTGGGAGCCGTAGAGGCCGAGCGCCTCGGTCAGGTCGTCGTTGGCCCGGTAGATCTCGTCCTCACCGGGGAAGTCGCCGCTGCGGACGTCGGCGGCGAACCGGGTGAGCGAGTCGACCTGGTCCTCGTAGGCCGTGCCGTACCGGCGGACGAACTTCGGCTTGAAGCGATTCTCGAGGCCGATGAGGTCGTGGTACACGAGCACCTGGCCGTCGCAGCCCGGACCGGCACCGATGCCGATGATCGGCACGTTGATCGCCTCGGTCACCATCGCGCCCACCGCGTCGGGCACCCCCTCGACGACGATCGAGAAGCAGCCGGCCGACTCGAGCGCCTTGGCGGCGTCGACGAGTGAACGGGCCGCGGCCGCCTGGCGGGCCTGGACCTTGAAGCCACCCATGACGTTCATCGACTGCGGGGTGAGACCGACGTGGCCCATCACCGGGATCTCGGCCGCCCGGATGGCTTCGATCATGGGGAGGCGCTTGCGGCCACCTTCGAGCTTCACACAGTGCGCACCGGCGCGGATGAGCGTCGCCGCGTTGTGCACGGTCTCCTCGACCGAGACGTGGAAGCTCATCCACGGCATGTCGCCGATGATCACCGCGTCGGGGTTCGCCCGGGCCACCGCGGCCACGTGATGGGCGATGTCCTCGGTGGTCACCTGCATCGTGTCGTCGTAGCCGAGCACGACCATGGCGAGGCTGTCGCCGACGAGGATGAGATCCACGCCGGCCTCGGAGGCCACCCGCGCCGAGGGCGCGTCGTAGGCCGTCACCATCACGAGCGGCTCGCTGCCGTCTCGGACTTTGCTGCTGCGGATCGCCGGGATCGATGGTCGCTTCATCGATGGTCCTCCTCGTCGAGGGCCCCCATGGGGGTGCCCATGGTGGCACCGGCGTTGTCGATGAGTCGAGGCCGGCCGACCTGGGCGGCCAGGAGCAACCGGACCTCGCCCTCGATCACCTCGATCGGCTCGAGTGTGTCGGGGTCGACCACGGCGGCGTAGTCGAGCTCGGCGAGCGGTTCGGCGTCGATCAGATCGGCCATCAGGCGGGTCACCGCCACCCCGTCGGCCTCGCCGGCGCCGATTGCAGCGACGGCGGTGTCGAGCGCCCGACGGAGCACGGGGGCGGCCGCCCGCTGCTCGGTGGTGAGGTAGGAGTTCCGGCTCGACATCGCGAGGCCGTCGGCCTCCCGGATGATCGGACAGCCGACCACCTCGACCGGGATCGAGAGGTCGGCGACCATGCGCCGGATGATCGACAGCTGCTGGAAGTCCTTCTCACCGAAGTAGGCCCGGCAGGCGCCGACGATCGAGAACAACTTCGTCACGACGGTGGCGACACCGGAGAAGTGGGTGGGCCGTGTCGCCCCCTCCCATCGTTCGGCGAGCGGCGGCACGGCCACCACGGTGTCGACCGGACCCCGCGGGTACATCTCGGCGACGTCGGGCACGAACAGCAGATGGACACCGCTCGCGGCGGCGAGTGCGCGATCGCGGTCGAGGTCGCGGGGATAGTCCTCGAGGTCCTCGTCCGCGGCGAACTGGAGCGGATTCACGAAGATCGAGGACACGACCACGTCGTTCGCCGCGGCCGCGGCGCGCATGAGCGAGGCGTGGCCGTCGTGCAGGTAGCCCATCGTCGGCACGAAGCCGACCGATCGTCCGGCGGCGCGTTCGGCGTCGAGCCGGACGCGGAGCTCCGCGATCGTGGGGACGAGCTCGACCTCGTCGGCCTGCCGGGAAGGGGTGCCGATCATCCGGGCAGTCTGCCCCGCGGGTTCGGGTGGTGCAGATCGGTCAGGCGTCACCGAGGTCGAGGTCGCGTCCGGCCAGGCGCGCGGCCTCGCGGGCGAGTGCGAGATAGGTCGCTCGTTCGTCGTCGCCGATGGCGGCGAGGTGGGCGTTGATCGTCGCCCGGTCGCCTCGGGCGGCCGGTCCGGTGAGGGCGTCGGTGGGGGAGGTGGCGGCGACCGATTCGACGCTGGCCCGCAGCAACGGCCAGAACACCTCGGCGGGCAGGCCGAGCCGCTCGGCGAGGCGGGCGACCTGGCCGGTGAGGGCGACGGTGTGGTTCGAGGTGATCGCCGCGGCGGCGTGGTAGAGCGCCCGTTGGTCGTCGCCGATCTCGATCGCCCGGCCGCCGAGATCGTCGACGAGCCGGCGGGTGACGGGGTCGCCGGCCACGGCATAGGTGCAGTCGTCGAGGAGCCGCCGCGTGCCGGTCTCGGCATCGGGCAGCGTCATCAACGGATGGATCGAGCCGCGCCGGGGATGGCGGGCCAGGGCGGTGAGCGGGGTGGCGCCCGAGCAGTGGAGCACGACGGGGCCGTCGTCGAGAGCCGGCAGTGCGTCGGCGACGCGGGAGATGGCGCCGTCGGGGACCGCGAGCAGGATCACATCGGGGTCGGCGGTGTCGCCCGGGCTCCGGCCCAGCAGCTCGACCGTGTGGCCCACCGATCGGAGGGCGCGGGCGAACGATCCGCCGGCTCGCCCGGCACCGATGATCCGGATGCGGAGTGGTGCGCTCACGTGGGGTCTTCGATCTCGTCGATGGCCGCGGCGACCCGGTCGAGGGCGTCGGCGACCGCATCGAGTTCGTCCGGTTCGACATGGTCGAAGAGCAGCGACCGGACATCTGCGACGTGGCCGGGTGCCTGGGCCGCCAAGGTCGCCATGCCCTCGTCGGTGAGCACGGCGAGCTGCACGCGGCCGTCGGCCTCGTCGGCGCCGCGGCAGACCCAGCCGCGTTCGACCAGCCGGTCGATCCGGTAGGTGAGGCGTGACGGTGAGGCGGTGGTGTGTGCGGCCAGATCGCTCATGCGGAGCCGTCGCCCGGGCGCCTCGGACAGGTGGACGAGCACCTCGTAGTCGAGGATCCCGAACCCGGCCCGGCGCTGGAGCCGGCGATCGAGGCGCTGATCGAGGTCGCGTCGGAGACGCAGGAAGGCCCGCCACGCCCGCTGTTCGCGCTCGTCGAGCCAGCGCGTCTCGTCTTCGGCCACGGGGAAATCGTAGACCGTGGAATAAACTTCAAAACTGAAGTAGGTGCCCGCGTCGTTCCCCGACGACCGGACCGTCCGGTTGCCCACCGCACTCGAGGAGACACTCCCATGACCACCGTCACCGCACTGCCGCTCACCTCCGGCACCTGGCAGCTCGACCCCGCACACTCCGCCGTCGAGTTCAACGGGATCAACGGCGACCCGTGGGGCGGCACCCGGGCCGGCTTCTCCGCCGTCACCGCGATCTCCCGCAGTGCGTTCGGCGTCGACTTCGAGATCCCACTCGGCGCCGATGCCGTCGTGATCGGCGACAAGGTGCGCGTCGAGCTCGAGCTCCAGTGCGTCGCCCTCGCTGCGGACTGAATCCCTCCGACCGCCGGTTCCCCTTCCGGGCGGGTCGCGCTCCGCACGACTCGCCCCGTCACCCCCGGCCGCGGCACCATCGCCCCACGTTCGTGCCGCCCGGGGGTGGCTCCCCGTTCGCCCCGCTCCGCTTCGTCCTCGCCTCGACCTCTCGCCAGGAGTCCCGCCATGACCGACACCGCCAACGACCGCACCGCCGAGTGGGACGCCCTCCGGGCCGAGCACCTCCGCAGCCGGGAACTCCGCCCCGCCTCCACCGCCCGCGGCGTGCACCATCTCGCGCTGCTCTGCTCGGATGTCGACCGGACGATCCGCTTCTACCAGGACGTGCTCGGGTTCCCCCTGGTGGAGCTGTTCGAGAACCGGGACTACGAGGGGTCGACCCACTTCTTCTTCGACATCGGCCACGGGAACCTGCTGGCCTTCTTCGACTTCCCCGGTCTCGGCCTCGGGCCCTACGAGGAGGTCCTCGGCGGGTTCCACCACCTGGCGATCTCGGTGACCCCCGAGCAGTACGACGCCGCCGCCGAGCGGCTCGCGGCCGCCGGCGTCGACTTCGTCGGGCCGGAGAGTGTGTTGGAGTCCATGTACTTCATGGACCCCGACGGCACCCGACTCGAACTGCTGAAGGCGCCGCTCCACCAGATGGGCGGCCGCACCCTCGGCGACTGAACGCCGCGCTCAGCCGCCGCCGCGGGCGGCGACCAGGCCCTCGCCGTAGAAGCGGATGAAGAACGCTCCCAGGCGGTCGGGATACGCCTCGAGCATCGCGACCTCGAACTCGTCGACGGTGCTCACCGTCGGGAGCACCTCGATCGCCGTCTCCAGGTAGGCCCGGGTGTCGGCGTAGGCGGTGGCGTCGCCGACCGGGCCGTGGCCGGGGAAGACGAGGGCGGGTTCATCGGCGGCGAGCTCGTCGATGATCGAGATCCAGTTCTCGAGGTCCTCGGTGAGGAAGGCGTGCACACCGTTGTAGACGAGGTCGCCGGAGAACACGGCGTCCCGTCCGACCATCTCGACCACCATCTGCGAGGTGTCCTCGGCGTCGAGGTACTCGGTGGCGACGTACTCGACGCCGTCGATGGTGAAGGGCCCGTCGAGGATCTCGATCTCGCGGTCCCCGGCGTCGATACGCCCGGCGACCGTGGCCGTCGTGGCCACGGGTACGTCGGCGAACTCGTCGTTGAGGCCGCCCACGTCGTCGGGGTGGCCGTGGGTGATGAGCACACGCTCGATCGGCTTACCGGTGGCGTCGGCCAGCGCCCGCAGCGTTGCGGGGTCGGGATCCTGAAACGAGGTGTCGACGACGACGACCGAGTTCTCCGACTCGATCACGTAGTTGCCGTTCAGGGCGGTGATGCCGAGGTAGGCGTGCACCGTGACCCCGTCGAGCTCGTACTGCTCGAAGGCGGCACCCTCGGGTAGCTCCACCGCGGCGGGCCCGTCGGCGGTGTCGGTCTCGTCGGTGGTCTGGGTGGCCTCGGTCGTGTCGGTGTCCGATGCCGTGTCGTCGGCATCGGAGGAACACCCCGAGGCGAACAGCACCAGGGTGAGCAGGGCGACAGCGAGCGCCCGGGTGCGGGCGCGCGCGAACAGGAGGGTGGACATGTGGTTGCTCTCTTTCGGTGGGAAGCGCCGGGATCAGCGCCGTGGTGAGGCGACGACGAGCTTCCCGGCGGCCCGGGAGTGCTCCATGACGTCGTGGGCGTCGGCGAGGTCGCCGAACTCGAAGACCCGCCAGAGGTTCGGCCGATACCGGCCCGCCTCGACGCGGTCGACGATCTGTTGCAGGGCCGGGGTGGCCGTGCGGGTGTGGAGGGTCTCGCTGCTGTAGAAGCGGAGGTCGACCTCGGTGTCGAGCCCCTCGTCCATCCAGTCCCAGGCGTCGGCGAGCATGCCGACGTGGCCGATCGCGCCGCCCGGTCCGAGGGCGAGGGCGCTGTCGGCGATCGAGTCGGGGCTGCCGACGAGTTCGATCACCGCATCCATCGGCTCGCCGATGATGTCGGCGGCCTCGGCGCCGACGGCACCGTCGTCGATGAGCACGGCGTCGGCGCCGGCCTCGAGGAGGGCCGGCCGCTTCGCCTCGGTCCGGGTCGTGGCGACGACACCGGCACCCATGTCGGACAGGATCGAGATCGCCGCGAGGCCGACCGATGACGTGCCGCCCCGCACGAGGACCGGACGGCCCGGGGCGGGGGTGACGGTGTCGATCACGCCCCAGGCCGTCAGGTACGTCTCGGGCAGGGCGGCGAACGTCGGCCAGTCGAGCTCGGTCCGGATCGGGTAGACGTGGTCCCGTCCGACCGAGACGAGCTCGGCGTAGCTGCCGTCGAAGGCCCGTCCCATCCGACCCATGGCGGCGGCGACGGTGTCGCCCACGGCGAGGTCGGTGCCGCCGGCATCGACGACCGTGCCGACGGCCTCGATGCCGAGCACGCGGGGGAACGGCACGGCGTCGCCGCTGTGGCCCTGGCGGGTGTAGAGCTCGGAGCGATTGAGCCCGCGGGCCCGGACGTCGATGAGCACCCGTCCGGGGGACGGGGTGGGGGCGGGCCAGTCGAGCAGCCGGAGCGCCTCGACCGGCCCGGGTGTGTGGACGACCCAGGCCTGCATGCGGGGCAGTGAAGACCACGACCCCTCGGTTTCGTCAACGGCACACAGGTTTCGCCGGGGAAACCATCGGTGGGACCGGAGCCCCGATCTTCACCCAATGGTTCCGATCGGTACCATTGCTTCCCCATGGATACCGAGGACTTCCCACCGTTCGACGTCTACAACGCCGATTGCCCCACGAGTCAGGTGTTGACGTTGATCTCGGCCCGCTGGACGATCCTGCTCGTCGGCGCGTTGGCCCAGCGGCCGCATCGCTTCGGTGAACTGCGGGGCCTCGTCGGCGGGATCTCGCCGAAGTCGCTCACGAAGACCCTCCGGGATCTGGAGCGGGACGGCATCGTGCGGCGTGAGGTGTTCGCCGAGGTGCCGCCGCGTACCGTCTACAGCCTCACCGACTTCGGTCGTTCGCTGATCGAACCGCTCGCCGCGCTCCGCAACTGGTCGGAGTCGAACATCGAGACGATCCTCGCCGCACGTGAGGCCCACGTGGGCACCTGAGTCAGCGTCGTTGGCAGGCGGGGCACCAGGTGGTGGTGCGGGCGTCGATGACGTCCGAGACGAGCGTCGTATCGCACCGCAGGCACGGTTCACCGGCACGTCCGTAGGCCGCCAGGCGCTTCTGGTTCTCGCCCGTGCCACCCTCGACGTTGCGGTAGTCGCGCAGGGTCGTGCCGCCCCCTTCGAGGCCCCGTTCGAGCGCGGCCCGGACCTCGTCGAGCAGCACGGTCGCCCGGTCGAGCCCGACGCGGGTGACCTTCGGGTTGATCTCGGCGGCCCACAACGCCTCGTCGGCGTAGATGTTGCCGACCCCGGCGACGGGACGTTGTGACAGGAGCTGGGTCTTGATCGCCCGCTTGCTGGCCTTGATCGACGCGTGGAACCGCTTGGGGGTGAGCTCGGGATCCCACGGTTCCGGGCCGGCGACGGCGAGGGTCGGGATCGACGAGTAGTCACCGGCCGGCACCACCCGGAGGCGGCCGAATCGGCGGACGTCGGCGAACTCGAGAGTCGTGCGGTCGTCGAGGCGCCACCAGGCCCGCAGGTAGGGGTCGTCGAGTTCGGGTTCGGGGCCGCCGAAGCGGACCACCCCCGTCATGCCGAGATGCACGATCAGTTCCCGGCCGTCGTCGGTGGACAGCAGGAGGAACTTGCCGCGTCGGCCGACGTCGCCGAAGGCCGCGCCGGTCACCTCGGTGGCCGGGGTGAACTTCGCACTCGGATGGGAGCCGGCTTCGAGGACCCGCCGGCCGGGCAGGCGCGGCTGGAGCTGACGGCGGACCGTCTCGACCTCGGGGAGTTCGGGCACGGGCCCCTCAGCCGTTGAGGCGTGCCCGCAACCCGAGCGCCGGCTCGAGGTCGAACGGCACGGGGGTCATCACGATGATGTGGGAGGCGCCGGCGGCGACGAGGTCGTCGGCCCAGTCGAGCTGGCTGCCGTCGATGGCGACGGTGCGCTCGATCTCGGACGGATCCCGACCGACCTCGTGGCACCAGTCGTCGAGCACCTGCATCTTCCGGGCGTAGACGTCGGGCGGGCCGAAGGTGTTGTGCGAGTCGGCGTACTGGGCCGTGTACTTCAGCGTCCGCTTCTCGCCGCCGCCACCGATCATCAGCGGCAGCGTCCCGATGGGACCGGGGTTGAGGTTCATGAGCCGGTTCTTGATCCGGGGCAGTGCCTCGCGCAGGTCGGTCAGGCGCCCGCCGGCGGTGCCGAACTCGTAGCCGTAGTCGTCGTAGTCACGCTCGAACCAGCCCGAGCCGATCCCGAGGTACATCCGGCCGCCGGAGAGATGGTCCATCGTGCGGGCCATGTCGGCGAGCAGTTCGGGGTTTCGGTAGCTGTTGCAGCCGACGAGCATGCCGAGCTGGGAGCTGGAGGTCTCGGTGGCCATCGCGGCCAGCAGCGACCAGCCCTCGAAGTGGGAGCCGTCAGGGTCGCCGAAGAGCGGGAAGAAGTGATCCCACGTCCAGATCGAGTCGAGCTCCGACGCGTCGGCGGCCCGCCAGGCGTCGCGGATCTGATCGATGGTGCAGTGCTGGGGCTGGAGCTGGACGCCGACTCGGATCATGTCCGGACCGTAGCGCCGCGTCGGCCGGCGTGGCCGCCGATGCGGATCAGCGTCCGGCCTGCTCCACGACGAGGCGGGCGCCGGCCCGGCCCGAACCGATGGCCCCGTTGATGGAGGCGTCGGTGAGGTGATCGCCACAGACCACGGTGCCGTTCGCGGCACGCACCGCACCGGGCCGATCGAGGCCGGTGAGCTGTGCCGGCTGCGACTTGGGGATGCGGTCGATGCGGAGTTCGTCCCACGTGCGCACGACCGGGCCGTACCACTGCTCGAGAGTGTCGACCATGGCCGGCACGACGGTCTCGTCGAGGGTCGGCGCCGAGACCTGGATCACGTGGCGCCCACCGCCGTAGCCGGGGGCGACGTTCGACATCACGGCGAGGGAGTTGATCGGCGTGACGCCGTGCCCGTTCAGCACCAGGGTGCGGTCGTCGTTCGGTGGTTCGTCGGCCGCGAACCAGGCGGTGGTGACCCCTCGCCACGGACGCTCCGGGGTGCCGGCGAGTTCCCGGGCCGCGTCGACACCGGTGGCCACGACGACGGCGTCGGCGTCGTGGCGGGTGCCGTCGGCCATGACCACGTGGTGGCCGCCGGTCTCGACGACCGGGTGGCGGGTGAGCACGACCTCGTCACCGAGGCGGTCGGCGAGCTGCGCGGGGATGGCGCCCATGCCGGCGTTCGGGACGACGGCGTCGCCGGTGGCGAGCATGCGGAACACGAAGTCGATGACCCGTGACGAGCCCTGGAGCTCGGGTTCGAGGGTGATGCCGGCGAACAGCGGGGTGAGGAACCGGTCCCGCATCGATGCGGAGAAGCCGAGTTCCTTCAGGTGGGTGGCGGCGGTGACGTCGTCGCCCTGCCAGATCGCCGAGACCGGACCGCGGGTGGTGGCGAGGCGCCACTTCAGGATGCGGGCCTTGTCGAGCACGGTCCCGATCGGGGCCCGGGCCGTGGAGAGCAACGACGACGGGTCGCGCAGCGGGTCACCGAGGTGATGGAACGACCCGTTCCAGCGGATCAGGGCGCCGGGGGCGAAGGCGCGGAGATCGAGGGCGTCGTAGTCGAGCAGGTCGCTCGCCTCGGGGTAGGCCGACAGCAGGATCTGGAAGCCGCGGTCGGCGAGTTGGCCGTCGCCGACCGAGTCGGTCCGCACCCGGCCACCGACCCCGTCGGAGGCTTCGAGCACCCGGACCTCGTGGCCACGGCGCTGGAGATCGACGGCGGCGGTCAGGCCGGCGAGGCCGGCTCCCACGATGATGACGTCCACCCCGATGTGTCTACCAGTTGGCGACCTCCGCCCGACCACGCGGGCGGGCGAAGCCGGGGCCGGTTCACCCGAACAGGTCGGTCTGGGTGGCGGCGCGGTAGGGGCCGGGGTCGGGCAGTGGGGCGAGCTCGACACCGAGTTCGTCCCGGACGGCGGCGGCGATGCGGGCGTGGGTGGCGCGGGCGTCGGCCGGCCCGTCGTCGTTCGACGGGGTGTGGATGAACACGTGCGGGGTGATGCCCGCAGCGACCCAGGTGACGATCTTCGGCACCCAGCTCTCGAGGATCGGGTCGAGCGGTTCGGGGTCGTCGGCGCCGATCAGCCGGACGATGGGCTGGGTGCCGGTGGCGACGGGGCGGATACGGAGTCGGGGTTTGCGTTCCCAGGCCTCGCGGGCCTCGGGAGTGGTGGGCGGCACCGCGAACAGCGCCCGGCTGTCGAGCAGCACCCGGTCGACCCCGTGATGGGCGAGCAGGTCGTTGAGGGGGCGCTCGGCCGGCCCACCGGCTTCGAAGTCGGGGTGGCGGACCTCGACGGCCCAGGCCCACTCCCGTGAGCAACCGTCGAGGAAGGTGTCGAGCACGCCCAGGTCGTCGGGGCCGAACGTGCCGGGGAGCTGGATCTGGAGCGGCCCGAGGTTGGCTCGCAGGGGGGCGAACCGGTCGAGGGTCGCCGAGAGCAGACCTCCGGTGTTACGCAGTCGTCGGTCGTGGGTGATGTCGCGTCCGAGTTTGAAGCAGAACCGGAACCATGCGGGTGTCTGCTCGGCCCAGGTGGTGATCGTCGACTCGGTGGGGAGTGCGTAGAACGTCGTGTTCCCCTCGACCGACGAACACCAGTGGGCGTAGGCCTCGAGCTCGCGGCCGGTGCCGGTGTCGGCGGGGAAGTAACGACCGACCCACGGGCGGTGCGCCCACATCGGGCAGCCGACGTGGACGACGGGTGCGTCGTCGGACGGGGTCGTCATCGGCCGAGGTGGAGCCCGTCGCCGGTGAGGCTGAGCTTCGGTCCGTACTTCGGCGCCGAGCCGCGGCTCTTCGCCATCCGGATCACCCGCCACCGGTGGCCGACGTAGGGCTCGAGCAGTTCGAGCATGCGCTCGTCGGTGCCGCGCGGTTCGCCGGCGAGGTGCCAGGCGATGGTGTTGGGGATGTGGAAGTCGCCGACGGGCACGGCGTCGGCGTCGCCGAAGGCCATCGCCGTGGTCATGGCGGCCGTCCAGGGGCCGATGCCGCGGAGCCGTTGGAGCCGGGCTTGCACGGCGGCCGGAGGTGCGTCGTGCAGGGTGTCGAGGCGTGGCCACTCCCGGGCGACCGTGCGGAGGATCTCGGCGCGCTTGCGTTCGCTGCCGAGCCGGTGGAAGTCGTGGTAGCCGAGCTCGGCGACGGTGTGCGGGTCGGGGAGGATGAACGCGTCGGTCGGGCCGGGGGCCGGGCGCCCGAAGTGACGGGCGAGGAGACGGCGACTCCGGTAGGCGTTGGCCACCTGCACCTTCTGGCCGAACACGCCGACGACGACGGCGTCCCAGAGACGGTCGGTGCGGGTGAGGCGCACCGGGTTCTCCAGCCACCAGCGGGCGACCGGTCCGGTCGGTTCGAAGCCGCTCAGATCGTCGTGGGCGCCGAGCAGACCGGGCACGTGATCGAGCAGCCAGTCGGCGCCGTCACCCCACGCCGTACCCGTGGCCTCGGTCGGCCCGGTCGGCGTGACCCGGACGGTGCCGTCGCCGTCGGGGGTGTGGGTCGACCACCAGATCTCGCCCTGGCGGTTCCGCTGCGCGGTCTTCGCGCCGGCGATCGTCGAACGGGCCCGGTCGAGCCCGGGCAGTTCGAACCGGCGTGTCTCCATGTCGGCAACCTACGGCCCCTCGGCCGCTCGTGTCACCGGCGTGGCGTCACCAGAGCGAGCCGAGGGCGGCGTCGACCTCGTCGGCCACACCCACCCGGAGGTTCGGGTCGAGTGTGATCGTGGTCCCGCCTCCAGCGGCGGGTGTCGTGTGCTCGTCGAAGTGGTGGCGCACGGGCTCGAGGAAGCGGGAGAGCTGCGCGTAGACGTGGCGATCGTCGAGGCGTTGGCGGTGCACGTGGAACCGCAACGGGAACGTGACCATGAGTTCGTCCTTCGCCCGGGTGAGAGCGACGTAGGCGAGCCGGAGTTCCTCGTCGAGGCCGTCGGCATCCGAGATGGCCATGTCGGACGGCAGGTTGCCGTCGGCGGCGTGGAGCAGGTGCACCCGCCGCCACTCGCCGCCCTTGGCGGAGTGGATGGTGGACAGGGTGAGCCAATCGTCGTCGCGGTGGGGCGGCCCCGCCCGGTCGGAGGTCTTCGACGGGGGATCGAGCGTGAGCTCCGCGAGGAACCGGCTGCGGTCGGTCTGGTCGCCAGCGGAGGCGGCGAGCTGTTCGAGGTCGCCGAGGCGGGCCGGGGCGTTCTCGTAGCGACCGGGGAAGGTGAGGATGCAGAACGGGCGCAGCCGATCGACCTGGGATCCGCAGTCGAGTCGGCCGGAGGTGCAGTCGCCGAAGGCGGCCCGGAGCTCGTCGGCGGCGGTCTCGGCCGACTCCGGCATCTCGCCGGCACCGTCGGTGAAGCGGGCGAGTGCGTCGACGCCCGTCTCGTCGACACCGAGTTCATCGAGCAGGCGGGCGGCGGTGGCCGGGCCGACGCCGTCGAGCATCGTGAGCACGCGGTGCCAGGCCAGCCGATCGTCGGGGTTGTCGGCGATCCGCAGAAGTGAGAGGAGGTCCTTCACGTGGGCGGTCTCGAGATAGGAGAGGCCACCGAACTTCACGTAGGGCACGTCACGCCGGGTGAGTTCGAGTTCGAGCCGATCGCTGTGGTGGCCGGCGCGGAACAACACGGCCTGCTCCTGGAGGGTGAGGCCACGTTCGCGGGCCTCGAGCACGGCGTCGCAGATGACCCGGGCCTGGTCGGCGTCGTCGTGGCAGGTGACGAGCTCGGGTCGGCCGTCGCCGGAGCGTTCGGTCCAGAGGTGCTTGCGGCGGTGGTTGGGTGACTGTGCGAGCACGTCGTTCGCGAGGTCGAGGATCGGCGTGGTGGAGCGGTAGTTCTGCTCCAACGTCACGACGGCGGCCTCCGGATAGCTCGACTCGAACTCCCGGAGATGGGCGACCGTGGCGGCACGGAAGCCGTAGATCGCCTGGGCGTCGTCACCGACGACACACAACGTTGCGGCCTCGTCGCCTCGGCAGAGGCCGGCGACGATGTCGGCCTGGATGGGGTTGGTGTCCTGGTACTCGTCGACGAGCACGTGATCGAACCGTTGGCGCAGTTCGGCACCGATCGGGGTCGGCATGACGGCCCGCCAGAAGAGGAGCAGGTCGTCGTAGTCGAGCACGTTCTGCTCGCGCTTGGCCTGGGTGTAGGCCGTGAAGATCGCTCCGAGCGCGTCACGGTGTTCGAGGCACCAGCCGAAGTCGGCCTTCAACACTTCGTCGAGTGGCTGCTGGGCGTTCACCGTGCGCGAGTAGATCGAGGCGATCGTGTCGGCCTTGGGGAACCGTCGGCCGCCGTGGTCGACATGCTCGGCCCGCACGATCGAGAACAGATCGCTCACGTCGCCGGGGTCGAGCACCGTGAAGTTGGGGGCGAGGCCGATCTGGGGGGCCACCGCCCGCAGGAGGCGGGTCGCGACGGAGTGGAACGTGCCGCCCCACACCTGCCGGGCACCTGAGCCGGCGGCCGCCTCGACCCGGCTCAACATCTCCGCCGCGGCCCGACGGGTGAAGGTGAGCAGCAGGATCCGGTTGGGCTCCACGCCGTCGTCGAGCAGCGACGCCAGGCGGGCGACGAGCGTCTTCGTCTTACCGGTCCCGGCGCCGGCCACGACGAGCAGTGGGGCGCCGCGATGGGTGGCGGCGGCGGCCTGTTCGTCGTTCAGCGACAGGCGCTCGACGATCGGCAGGGGCGGTGCTTCGGTGACGGCGGCCATGGCCGCAACGTACGGAAGCCGTGTGACAGCGAAGGGTCGGAACCGGCCCGCCCGGTCAGCCGGCGTAGACGGTCTCGTCGAAGATGAGACCCTTCTCGAGGGTCTTGTGCACGGGGCACCGCTGGGCGATGTCCATCAGTCGCTTGCGGGTGTCCTCGTCGAAATCGCCGTCGATGAAGATCTGCGAGGTCACCCGATCGACCTGCTTGCCGTGGCGGTCGTCGATCTCGCAGTCCTCGCAGTCGGCGGCGTGCACCCGGTCGTGGGTGTACTCGACCGAGATCGACGAGATGTCGATGCCCTTGCGCTGTGAGTACATCGACAGCGTGATCGTCGTGCAGGCGGCGAGGGCGCCGAGGAGGAGGTCGTAGGGGTTCGGGCCGGTGTTGTCGCCGCCGAGGGCGACGGGCTCGTCGGCCCGCCAGGTGTGGGTGCCGTTGGTGATGTCGACCCGGAAGTCGGAGAGCAGTTCGGCGGTGATCGTGGTCATGTCCGGCACAACCTGACGGCCGGATCAGGGATTCCCGGGCCCGTCCGGGGCGGGCAGGAGGAGCACCTCGCCCGGGTGGATCAGGTCGGGGTCGCCCGAGCGGAGGGTCGGTCGGTTCACCTCCACCAGGTGCCGCCAGTAGTCGGCGACCCGCTCGCCGTCGGCGGGCGTCCCGTCGACACCGACATGGGTCCGGGCGATGCCCCACAGGTGCTCGCCCGACTGGACCACGTGGCTGGTCGGCAGCCGGTCGAGTGCGTCGGCGATCCGCGCCGCCTCCGCGGCGACCGGCTCGGCCGTGGGTTCCGCCGGGGCGGCCTCGCGCTCGACCGGGTCCGTGTCCTCGCCGGTGTCCGCCGCCGGTGGCCTGGTCGTCGGTGGGGGAGTCGTCGGTGGACTGTTCGTGGTCGGGGTGGTCGGCGGCGCCTCCGTCGTCGTGGATGTGGGAAGCGTCGTCTCGGGCGCCGTCCCGATCGCTTCGAACACGGGTGTGTCCGAACCGTCGGTGCAGGCGCCGAGCAGCAGGCTCGCTCCCAGGGTCCAGCGGGCCAGCGTCGCCGCCGCGGACCGGTCGCCGTCGCCACCGAGGCGAAGCGCCGCGCGCCAGCGCCGGATCCCGAACCAGAGCCGCACGGCACGCACCAGCGCCGCGCCGTAGGCGCCCTGCAGGATCACCTGCTCGGGTGAGCCCGGCAGGGTCCCGAGCCCGACGGCCGACCCGCCGACGACGCCCAGACCCACCGCCACCAGGGTGCCCATCATCCAACGCATGTTGAAACCATATGAGCGTAAACGAGCGCTGTCAGGCGCGAGGTGGAGATTCGGGACTGAAGGCCCCTCGTCGCCCGCCGACAGGTCACGACATGGGTGACGAGGCGTTCGAACGGGCGCGGCGACGGATCGACCGGGAACGGATCGAGTTCGCCGAGGAGATCGAAGCGGCCGAGATCGAACGTGACGCGGCGCGGCTCGACCTGCTCGACCGGCTCGCTGCGTGGACCGAAGCCGGCAGCGACGTCGGCGTCGAGCTTCGTGGCGGCGGCCACCTCGACGGTCTCGTGATCGCCCGCGGCGCCGACCACGTCGTGCTCGACGACACGCGGCGAGGTGAGGTGCTCGTCATGGTCCGAGCCGTGGTGAGCGCCGCAGCCGTCCGGTCGGTCGCGCCCCGCCGGGTCGAGCGCCACGACCGGTCCGCCGTCGCGGCGCTTCGGGAAGCCCTCGCGATGGAACGACCTCTCCACCTCGAGACCGACGGACATCAGCTCCGGACCTGGACCCTGCGAGCGGTCGCATCCGATCACGTGGTCGTGGTCGACCCCGCGCACGGCGGCGAGCGCCTGCTCGCCCTCGCCCATCTCGATGTGATCGGGTTCGGCCCCGGGCTGGGCGAGACCTGACTCCCGGGTCGGGTCAGTCCTTCACCTTCGACGGTTCGACCCGGTTCGCCCGCAGCGTCGCGACGATCTCCTCGTGGAAGAAGTGGTAGTGCCGTGATCCGGGCAGGCGATAGGCGGGCAGCCGCCCGTCGTTGGCCATGGCCAGCACGGTCCGGGTGTTGAGGTCGAGCATCTCGGCCACCTGCGCGGTGGTCATGACCCGCCCCTGATCCTGGGCGCCGCCACCCGTCGACGTGTCGTCCGCTGCGTCGCTCATGCGGCGAGAGTAGCGCTCGTCCGCGTTCGACCGAGGTCACACCTCGATGGGACGTCGTGGGCGACCTCGCCCGCCCGGGCGATTCGACTCAGGCAACGGCCGGTGGGCGACTGCTGCTCTTTGCCCGCCGCAACAGCGGCGTGGGAGGTGAGTGTGGTGGCTCGACGGTCGATGCCGTTTTCGATGTCGCACGGCGTGATCGTCGTGGTCGGACTGGTGACGTTCGTGGTGGTGGCGATGGCGTTGGCCGATCGCCGGGCGACGGTCGAGGTGGCCGTCGTCGACGGGGATCACGCCGCCGGCGCTCCCGTGCGTGTCCGATCGATGGAGATGCCCGTCGACGAGACGGTGCCCGTGGATCGGTGGGTGCTCGCCGAGGAGTTGCCCGATGGTGGCGTGGCGCTCGCGACCCTCCGGGACGGCGATCCGTTGCTCCGGTCGCAGGTCGGCACGGACCGCACGGAGCCGCGCACCGCGGTGATCGAGATCGATGCCGCCGTCGCCGAGGGACTCGCCCTCGAGGTGGGCTCGACCGTCGACGTGGTGGCGATGGTCGACGGTGAGAGGCCGACCTTCGTCCTGCGCGACGTCGTCGTGGTCCGGGTGCCGGGTGGGGTCGCCGACGGTCTGTTGGCCGCCGGTGGAGATCGGTGGGTGGCGGTGGCCGTCGACGATCGGCAGGCACTCGACCTCGCCGCCGCCACCGACGCCGGCCCGCTGCTCGTCATGCGATCCGGATCGGCGCGCTCGTGAGCCAGCTCGCGCTCGGGCTCGCCGTCGGTGCCCGGCCGTGGCGGGGTGAGCTCCATCGCCACTGTCGCGACCACGTCGTCGATGTCGTCGCCACCCCGGTGCGCGATCGGCGGGACGCGAAGACCGGCACCTTCGACGTACTCGTGGTCGACGACGACATCAGCTGGCTCACCGGCGACCTCGTCGCCGATCTGCATGCCGGTGGTGTGCAGATCGTCGGGGTGTTCGACCCCGATGAAGCCGACGGACACGGCGCTCGACATCTCGAGCGTCTCGGGGTCCGAGCCGTCGTCGGCGCCGATGCCGGAGCGGAGGAGATCCTGTCGACGGTTCGTGCGCTCGGACCGATGACCCGGTGGACGGCACCCGCCGCCCACCTCCACGAGGCCGGAACCCGGCATCCGGTGATCGCCGTCGGCGGCCCGGCCGGAAGCGGGGTCACCGAGGCATCGATCGCCCTGGCGGCCGGGGTCGCGCCGCGAGCGGTGCTGGTCGATGTCGACGAGGTGAACCCGTCGATCGCCCGGCGCCTCGGGCTCGCCATTCATCCGCACATCGTCACCGCGGCCGACGCCGCCCGGCGCGAGCAGGTCGACCTCGACGGGTTCGCGGAACGCTCGCTCGTCGACTGCTTCGCCCGGAGCGCGATCGACGGCCCGACGGCTCCGTTCGATGTCGTGTGCGGGTTCGCCGCCCGCGAGGACTGGACCCTCGTCCGGCCGGAGGAGATCGTGCATCTCGTCGGATCGCTGACCGGCCACGGACCCGTCGTCACCCGGATCGGTCCCGTGCTCGAACCGTCCGTCGACGGACGGGGACGGTTCGAGTTGTCCCGAGCCGTCGTCCCGGTCGCCGATCGTGTGGTGGTCGTCGTGGATGCTTCCCCGACGGGCCTCCTGCGTGGCGTCGACTGGCTGGCCGATCTGCTCCCGCTCGTCGGCGATGCCCGGATCGATGTCGTGGCCAACCGTGGTCCTTCGTCCCGGTCGGCCCAGCGCCAGGTGGTGGATCAACTCCGTCGACTCGTCGGCGACCGCATCGCCGAGGTCCATGTGGTCGGACACGACCGTCGGGTGGAGCGGGCGGCGTGGGACGGGACCGTCGCCCGCACGGGACGACTCCGCTCGGTGATGCGCTCGATCGCCGCCGACGGCTGGGCTGACACCGTCGAGGAGTTCGCCGCATGAACGTGCCCGCGGTCGTCGACACCTACGAGCACCTCCGCCTCCGCGCGCTCGATCGGATCCGGCGCGACGGCATCGACGTCGGTGACGGTGCGCTCGTCCGCGCGCTGTTGCGGCGTGTCGTCGAGGACTACCAGGTGCAGGCCACCTCGGGCGGGCCCGGACGGCCACTCGCCGACCCGCCGGCGATGGTCGAACGACTCGAGTCGTCGGTACTCGGGTTCGGTCCACTCACGCCCTTCATCGACGGGACGATCGACTACGAGGAGCTGATCATCCACGGTGAGGAGGTCACCTACGTCGACGCCGACGGGCGCATGGTGACCCACGGCGAACCGATCTCGGCCGACGAGGTCCGCCACGTCGTCACGAAACTGCTCGCCACCGTCGGCGCCTCGGTCGACGAGGCCCACCCGATCGTGCAGACCCAGGTGCTCGACGGCCAGGCCCGCCTCGGCGTCGTCATCGCGCCCGTGGCCACCGAGATCGACGTGACCCTGCGGCGCTACCGGACCCGACGCGAGACCTTCGAGGAACTCGTCGCATGGAACGCCCTCTCGCCGGCGGCGGCCGCCTTCCTGTCGGTGTTGCCGAAGACCCCGACCGGGATCGTCGTCACCGGCCAGCCCGGCGCGGGCAAGACGACGATGGTCAATGCCCTGCTGCGCGCCGCGCCGCCCCACCTCCGGGTGATCGCCTGCGAGGACACCCCCGAGCTGTCCACCGCCCATCTCCATGCCGCCCGGTGGCGGACCCGTCCGGCCGGGCCCGACGGTTCGGGTGCGGTCGAGTTGCGGGATCTCGTGCGGGTCTCACTCGGCATGCGACCCGACCTGTTGGTGGTCGGAGAGACGCGTGGGGGTGAGGCGTACGAACTGACGAGGGCCGGCAACGCGGGGTGCGGGATGATCACGACCCTCCACGCGAACGGTGCGCGGGAGGGCCTGTCGGCGCTCGTGTCGACCGCCGTGATGGCCGCCCCGAACGTGCAGGTGGCCCAGGTCCGCGACGTGTTCTCGCAGACGATCGACGTCGTCGTGCACGTCGGTCGCGAGGTGGAGCCCGGCGGCGGCCTGCGGCGCCAGGTGGTCGAGATCGTGGCGGTGCCGGCGATGCAGGGCCACGAGACCGAGTTCACGGTCGAGCCGATCTTCACCCGTGACTCGCCGGATGCGCCGTTGCGGTGGACGGGTGCGCCGCTGCCGGTCGGGCTCGAGGCCCGGATCGATCGTGCACTCCGGGCCGACGGCACGACCGTGCACCAGATCCTCGAACTGGGGCGCTGATGCATCTCCTCGCCGGGCTGCTGGCCGCCGTCACCGTCTACCTCGTCGCCACGTCGTGGCTCGGGGTCCGACCGGCCCTCGCGGGCGGCGGTCGTCGCGGTGCTGCACCCGATCGACGCCTCGCCGCCTGGCTCGCCCAGGCGGGTGTCAACCTCTCACCCTGGCGCTACGTCGTGGTGTGCGCACTCGTCGGTCTCGTCGTCGCCGTGGTCGTGACGGCGCTGCTCGGCGTCGCCCCGCTGGGGGCGGTCGCGGGGATCGCCGTCGCGGGCGCCCCGACGGTGGTCGTCGCGAAACGACGGACCCTCACGGTCCGGGAGCGGACCGAAGCCTGGCCGGACGCCCTCCGTGATCTCGCCGGGCACCTCCGCTCGGCGACGTCGGTGCACGGCGCCATGGTCGAACTCGGCCGTTCGGGACCGGCACCACTGCGGGCACCGTTCACCCGCTACACGGTTCTGTCCCAGGCGCTCGAACCGGCGGCGGCGCTCGACGTCGTCCGGGCCGAGCTGGCCGACCCGGTCTCGGATCGGGTGATCGAGGTCCTGCTCGTCGCCCTCGATCAGGGCTCGGCGATCGTCATCGATCTGCTCGGCGACCTCGCCGTCGCGACGACCAACGATCTCCGCCTCCTCGAGGAGATCACCACCGCGCAGCTCGAGACCAAGGTCGAGGCCTGGTCGGCCTCGGCCCTGCCGTTCGTCGTGCTCGCGCTGCTCTGTCTCTCGACGCCGGGCTACCGCGACTTCTATGCGTCGGCCGCCGGCTGGGTGGTGGTCACGGTCGGTGTCGGGTTCTGCGGACTCGGCCTCGTGTTGATCAACCGCCTGGGCCGGATCCCCGAAGAGGAACGGGTCCTCGTCGACGGGACGGCCGCGTGAACGCCGCGATGTGGGGCGGCTTCCTCGCCGGTGTGCTCGTCATCGTCCTGCTCGAGCTCGTGATGCCGCCCCGACGACGGCTCGCCGCTCGTGTGGCGCCCTACACGTCGCTCATCCGGCCCCGGCTGGGTGCCGGCCCGATGGACGCGGCGGTGCTCGCCGCCACGGTCGTCGACGACCGGCCCGCGCTCGCCCGGGTCTTCCAACCCGTGGCCTCGCGGGTGTTCGAGGTGCTCGGTCGGTTCGTCGATGTCGCCGACGACGTCACCATCCGCCAGCGTCTCCAGCAGGCCGGTGTCGAGCATCTCGACGCCGACCAGTACCGGCTGCATCAGGTGCTGCACACCGTCGGCGGGGTCGTCGTCGGCTGCGCGGTCGGTGCCGTCGTGTTGCGCTCGGTCGTCGGCACGGTCGTGTTCGCCGTCCTGCTCGGGTTTCCCGCGGCGACGCTGCAGCGCAATCGCATCACCCGCGCGATCCGGGACCGGTCGGCCGTGATGCGCGCCGAGGTCTCGACCGTCGCCCAGCTCCTCGCCGTGCACGCACGCACGGGGGCCGGTCCGGTCGAGGCGGTCCGAGCGGTTTCCTCGGTCGGTGTCGGTCCCGTCGCCGGCGAACTCCGTCGAGCGCTCGGCTGGATCTCCGGTGGGACGAGCCCGGTGCGGGCCTACGACAAGTTGGCCGACGCCACCGCCGAGCCGGCGGCCGCACGTCTCTATCGGGTGTTGTCGGGAGCGGCCCGCTCGGGGGCCGACGTGACCGAGGGTCTGCTCGCCGTCGCCGCCGACGTCCGCGACGAGCGTCGCGACGAGGTGGCCCGACTGGCGGTGCGGCGGCGCACGGCGATGCTGCTGCCGCTCCTGTTGTTCATCGCACCCGTGATGGTGCTGTTCGTGGCGGCCGCGTTGCCGTCGTTGGTCTTCGGCTGAACGCCGGAGGAGGGAGAAAGACAATGAACATGGTGATGGTCCTGATGCGACGGGCGCTCGACGAGCGTGCGTCGGAACGTGGTGCCGGTGTCGTGGAGTGGCTGGGCATCAGTGCGTTGTCGATCGCACTGCTCGTCGCGGTCTTCGCTGCACTCGAAGCGGTGGGTCTCAATCTCGTCAGCTTCATCTCGAGCTCGCTCGGAATCTGACGGCGTGGCCGCCCATCGCCTCGCGGAGCGGGGCACCGCATCGCTCGGGGCGGTGGCCGGCATCGGCGCGCTCCTCGTGACCCTCACGTTCTTCGTGCAGGTCGTCACGTGGCAGTACGCCCGCGGGGTCGTGCGTTCGGCCGCGCTCGAAGCGGCCCGCGCCTCGGCGCCCATCGACGCCGACGCGGGTGCATGCATCCGTCGATTCGAGTCGGTGCGGGGTCAACTCCTCGGCGGCTCGTTGGGCGACGGAGTTGGTGCGGCGCGGTGCGCGGTCGGGGAGGAGCAGGTGTCGGTGACCGTCGATGTCCGGCTCGAGGGTTGGCTCCCGGGCTCGCCCGACTGGGTGTTCACGATGGAGGCCTCGGCCGTGCGAGAGCGGGTGGCGCCATGAGGTGGCGGCGGAGATCTGGCTGTCGAACCGAGTGCGGCATGGTGGCGATCGAGGTGCCGTTCGTCGTGGGCCTCGTCCTGATCCCGTTCGGGCTCCTGATCGTGACCGTGCCGACCTGGGTCGAGCGGCAGACCCTGGCCCGCGACGTGGCTGCGGAAGCCGCCCGGGCCGTCGCCCTCGATCCGGTGGCGGGCACGGGTGCGGCCGAGGCGGCGGTCGCCGGCCTCGGTGGTGAGGTGCCTGTGGCCGTGTCGTGGTCGGGCTCTCTCGGCGCGGGGGAGCAGGTGACGGCGTCCGCGTCGGTCGAGGTGCCGGTGCTCGATCTGCCCGTGTTCGGTGCGATCGGTGGGTTCACGATCGAGCGGAGCCACACCGAACGGGTGGCGGACTACGGCGAGGTGCCGTCGTGAGCGCTCGACGGTGCGGTGAACGTGGTCAGGTCACGATCTTCGGCGTCGGCCTCGTGCTGGCCATGTTGATGATCGCCGGCGTGAGTGTCGACCTGTGGCGGGTGTGGTCCGATCGACGGGCGTTGGCCGAAATGGCTGACTCGGCGGCAGCGGCGGGCGCCAACGGGCTCGACGTCGACGTCTACCGCTCGACCGGTGAGCTGGCACTCGATCCGTCGCTTGCGGTCGAGCTGGCCCGCGGATCGCTCGCCGTGCAGCAGGATCGAGAGATGTTGTCGTCGGTGGACGTGGTGGATGCGTCACCCGAGCAGGTGGTGGTGCGCCTCTCGGGTCGGACCGAGTTCACACTGCTGCGGTTCGTGTCGGGTGCGGGTGGATTCGAGATGACGGTGGAGGCCGAAGCGGCACCCCGGGCCCCGGCGTGATCACCGGCGGGTTCCGCTCTCGAGCGGGGAGGGGGCAACCTCTTTGGTCGGCTGAACTCCGACGAGGCCTGTACGTCCCGTCACTTCCGTGCAGGGTGCGGGCCCGCTCCGGTCCCCTGCCGAGACTTTGTCGGTCTCGTGCTGTTCTCTAACGTCGGTGGGCGCCTGCGGCTCTCAGGTTTGGCGAGCCGCAACGCTGTCGTCGCGCTGGACGACCGTCTTCCGTTCGTCTACCTGTCGGAAGTGCGCAAGGAAGACCGGTTCGGAATCGAGGAGAAGCTCGACGACGGCTTTCAGATGACGATGGTGGGAGAGCCGATTCGTCACGGTTCAAGGTCACCGCTGAGCGCCTCGGGCATCGGAGCTGCGGATATCGCCGTGGCCTGGTTCGCCGCTCTCTGGAAGCGAGGGCTGCTGTAGCTCAGGTCTCTCGATCTCATGAACTCTCTCGATGTCAAGGGCTTGCGCCCGTCGACGCTTCGGGAAGTACCGAGATGGCCTCAGTAGCGCTCGAAGCGTGCGTCGAGCGCCGTCATGTCCTCCGGATCGCTGCTGAGCACGAAGGTGCCGAGTCGCTCGGCGGTCACGACGAGGTGGGCGTCGACGACGTCGGCGGTCCCCGACGACGCCAACCGGCGCCCGACCGACACGGAGTCGTCGAGGGCATGGACGTCGAAGGTCTGGAGAGCTCGAGCGAGGTTCGCCTGGCGGGCGGGGTCTCGCCACACCTGGGCCAACACCGGATGTGTCGTGTGGAGGTCCTCACCTCGTTCAGCGCAGCGCTTGACGATCGCCCAGAGACGGGAGTTCGTCTCTTGGCCGTCGCTGATCAGCGGACCCGCGTCGATGATCACGAGGGCACGCCCTGGCGGTCGAGCACGGCGTCGGCCCAATCCAGATGGGCCTGATCGATCGGTCCGTCCTCCGCCTCCCACGACTCGATCAGGTCGAGAAGGGCCTGGCTGCGTCGGCGTCTCTTGACCTCGGCGAGCAGGGATCGCTTGATCGCGAGCGTCTTGGTCCCGTCGATCGCCATGAGCTCCTCGAGGGCGGCTTGCATCTCGTCGTCGAAGTTGACGGTCGTCTTCGTTACCATACACGTATGGTAACGGACCCGTGTGATGCCGTCTATGGTGTCCTGTATGTCTCTGATGGTCCATCAGTGGACAGAATGGACGCTTCGAGCGTAGAGTCGATCGCATGGCTCGACGACCGACGTCCGCGCTCGCTCGGACCCGTCACGACGCACTGACACTGCGATACCGACCCGATGCCCGCGTCGAGGCGGCGATCGTCAATGCCGAACGCCTTCGTGGCCTCCGCCAGCGGCTGCTCGACTCGGGGGCCTTCACCCTCGACGACATCGCCCGGGGGCGGGGAGCGACGCTCGCCGCCACCCGCAAAGCGATCTCGCGCGCCGAGGTCGCCGGCAAGCTCGTGACCGTCATGGCCGACGGTCACCGGCTGGTCCCGGCGGTGTTCCTCGACGACGCGTTCGAACTGCGGCCCGCCTGGGCGCCCGTGCTCGCAGCGCTCCGTGAGGCCGGCGAGGTCGGGTGGGGGCAGTGGGCGTGGTGTGCCACGCCGTCGACCTGGCTCGACGGTGCCGTGCCCGCCGATCTGCTCGACGACCGTCCCGGCCTCGTCGTGGCTGCTGCCGCCCGCCGGCTCGAGTCGCTCGCCGCCTGACGTCGCCGGCCCGGCGTCGATGTCAGTGCCCGTGGCCATCGTGTCGTCATGACCGCCACCGGTTGCCCCTTCCCCGACCGGTGCCCGGTCCCCGACCCACCCGATGAGTCGACCTTCGACGAGGTGGTGCTGGCGCCCGCGACGTGGACCTCGGTCGGGTCGGTGACCCACCGGCGGCTCCTGAACTCAGCCGGGCGAGGTGACGCCCGGTTCTCCCCGCTCGACGACGACGGTGTCGTCGTGCCCACGCTCTACCTCGCCCGCAACGGGGTCACGGCGCTCCTCGAGACGGTCCTCCACGAGCTCGGCCCGCACGGGGCGGGGCGTGTGGCCGAATCGGAGCTCGTCGGCCGGCAGCTCCGGCGCGTCGAGCTGCCGGCACTGCGGCTCGTCGATCTCCGGGACGCCGGACTCGTGGCGGCCGGACTCGACCGGGCCGAGCTGATCTCGGCCTCCGCAGCGCATTACCCCTGCACGCGGGCGTGGGCGTCATGGATCCGCGCCCGGCATCCCGACTGCATGGGTCTCGTCTGGCACAGCCGGGTCGCCGAGGTCGCACCCGCCCGGCCGCTCACCGTGCTCGGTGAGCTCCTGCCCGGTGAGTCGTCCGAGGTGGCCGTGGTCTTCGGCGACCGCCTCGTCGGGGAACCGACGGCGAGCGACCGCACACCACTCGACACCGCTGACGGTCTGGCGCTCGTCGTCGAGATCGTCGTCGACCTCGGCGGCATCGTCGACGGGTGAGTTCGCTGTGTGAAGTGTCTCGACCACCGACGAGCAACCCGAGAGACGATCGCGTCGGTTGCAGCGACACGCCGGCCCTGCGTGAGGTCGCCGAGGCGTGGGCTGACCGCGAGTTCGGTCGTGCTGTCGTGGTCAGCATTCATGGACCCGGGCGTGGGCTCACATCTGTGGTGTCGCCTTCGGCTTGCTTCGGGTTCACGATCGAAATCGCCGATGAGCCGGGCGTCGCGATGCTCTCGGTTGCCCAGTTCGCTGACCCGCAGCTCGCCGCGACCGGCCGGCTGTTCTTGGATGAGCGCCTGCCGACGTTCGGCCCGGTGGAGTCGGGATACCGAGAAGCATCGAGCGAGGCGGCGCTCTGGGGTGACTACCAGGCTGGCTGTGTTGTGGCCGCTGCGCGCTGGATTGAGCCACCCGTCACCTCCGCGCGACGTGCGGCCCTGCTCCGGTCTCTTGCGGAGACCCTGTCGGTCTCATGCTGATCTCGACTGTGTGCGGGAGTTCTGCGGCCCGCAGGGTTTGGTCCAGCGGTGCGCCGTGGGCGATCGAGGGGCGAGACCCTCTTTGCGGGTGTTAGTGAGTACACTAACGACATGTCCTTCGGTTCCTCGATTCGTGAGCGGCGCGATGCGCTCGGCCTGTCGACGCGGGACCTCGCTCGGCTGGCCCGTGTCTCGTATCCGACGTTGTCACGCATCGAGCTGGGGCATGTCGAACCCCGGCTCGGCACGGCCGAGCGGCTCGCCGACGCCCTCGGGATGGAGGTTCGGCTCGTCGCTGATCGCCATCGCCTCGAGCTCACCGACCTGTTCGACGCTCTCGGCCCCGACGGTGAGCCCGATTGGACCCGCCTGCGAGCCTTCGTCGATCACGCGACGCTTCACCCCGAACTGACGGGCGCGCTCATCGGCGGAGCACCGGCTGCGAGTGGGTCGCCCCTGCTCGACAACCTCCTCGCTGCGATCGCCGAACGCCTTGCTGATCTCGCCGGGATTCGAGCACCGCGCTGGGCGACCGGACTGCCGGGCCTCGATGAGCGTTGGTATCCGCCGGGCACCCCGCGGCGTCGAGCACTGGCAGAGCACGAGGCGCTGCCGCGATTCGCTCGACGCAACCTCTTCCTTCCTGAATCCGCGCTTTGGCGTAGCGCTCCGATCGGTGCGACGTGACACCCGCTGGCGGGGCGCCGCTCGATGGTGAGCAGATCCGACGCCTGATGCGCGAAGTGGGCGAAGAACTCGGGGAACACGTCCACCATCGGGTGGTCGTCGTCGGTGGTTCGCTGCTGGCCTTGCACGGTCTCCGCCAGTCCACGGTCGATGTCGACTCGGTGTCCCCACTGGCGCCCGACCTCGTGGCGGCGGTCGAACTCGTCGGCGATCGCCAGGGATTGCGTGCCGACTGGTTGAACGATCGGGCGCGAGCGTTCGCTCCCGACGGCTTCGACGTGGCTCACTGCGATGTGTTGCTCCGAACGGAGAACCTCGAGGTGCTCGGTGCGCCATTTCGCGACGTCTTCCTGATGAAGCTGCGTCGCGGAAGCCCGCAGGACCTGATCGACATGCGGTCGCTCTGGCCCGAGGTGTCCGACCACTTCGAATCGGCCTCGGACATTGTCGACGCCTTCTACGAGGCGTTCCCCGTCGAGCCGGTGGATGACTTCCTCGGGTCGTTCGTCGTGCAGGAACTGGCGAAGGCGGACATCGATCTGCCGCTGGAATGAACCTCAGACCAGGGGCCAGGGCCAGCGGTGGCCGTCGGTGTCGTCAGCGGGGAAGAACGGTCGATCGACGATGCCCTGCGCCCGGGTCATCAGGGCGTCCTGCTCGAACGGGTCGAGCAGCGCACACAGTCCGTCGGTGATGCCGCCGTCGACGAACCTCGCCACGTCGTGCACCAACTCGTCGGGGATCGGCTGGGCGATGTAGTCCCACATCACCGTCCGCAGCTTCCACTGCGCGTGGAACGTCAGGCCGTTGTCGATCCCGTAGATCCGCCCGTCACGCCCGAGGATGCAGTGACCCGACTTCCGGTCGGTGTTGTTGGCCATCAGGTCGAGCGTGCAGATCGCCCGGAGATCGTCGTCGCCGATGCCCGCTTCGTGGAGGGTGAAGTAGTGCTCGGCGAAGTCGCCGTCGACGAACGCCTGGACCGATCCCTCCCCGAACGGCCCGTTGACCAGCACGGTCGGCGGGATCACGTCCCACCCGAGTGCGTCGGCCAGGCGATAGGTCGCCACCTCACGCTTGTAGAGCCCACCCGGGTAGTCCCACAGTGGCCGCTCGCCCTGACCCGGCTTGTAGATCGCCCGATGCGACCCCGGCAGCGGGTGGTTGGCCGGATCGTGATCCTCTGGCGGTTCGGGCCGTTCGGCGCCGTCGGGCCACAACGTCACCAACAGCGTCGCGTTCGACGAGTGGGGCATGCGCCCCTCCACGTCCATGTCGCCCGTCTCGAGCAGCTCGATCAGCTCGTCGGTCGGGAGATCGAACGCGGAGTCGGCCAGCGGGGTGTCGTCGTCGACCACGACCTCAGTTGAGTCGCGGGCAGTCGTGCCCCGACGAACCGGGCGACTCGCCACACAGGCGACACGGCGGCCGACTCTTCGACATCAGCTGCTCGGAGGTGGCGATGAACGACGCCGCCTGCTCCACGCTCAGATGCACCCGGAGGGTGGCGGTGTCGGTCTCGGGCTCGATGCCGAGGAGCTCGGCCGCCTCGGCCTCGTCCTCGTCGACGAACCCGACCTCTTCGACCATCAACACGACGCGGCTCTCGGCCTCGTCGACCCCGACGGCGATCTGGCCGACCACCCATTCGGGCAGGGCCGGCTCGATGAGGGCGACGGGTTCGGGCTCACCCTCGGGGGAGGGGAGATCGTCCATCACCGACTTCAGGAAGGCGGCGAGTGCGGCCACCTGCTGCTTCTCGATCTTCACCGCCACCTGACGCTCGCCTTCCCCCGCCTGGAGGAAGAAGGTGCGCTCACCGGGCTTGCCGAGTGCGCCGGCGGTGAAGTGGTCGGTCTCTCGGAACTCGAACGACTGGCTCATCGGATCACCGGGAAGGCTCAACTCGGAACCAGCGTCGACAGATCGTCGCCCATGGAGTTCACCGTGAGCACGACCGGACCGTCGAAGGTGTAGAGGATCGCCGTGATCGAACACTGGCCGATCACGATGCGCTGGAACTGATCGAGATGGGTGCCGGTGGCGGCGGCCACGGCGGCCTTGATCGTGTCGGCGTGGGAGACCGCCACGATCGTCTTGCCGGGATGGGCGGCGACGAGGTCGTTGACCTGGCCGACCATGCGGGTCTGCATCTCGGCGAACGACTCGCCATTGGGGAAGCGGAACCCGCTCGGATAGTTCTGGACCTGGCTCCACGCCTTGAGCTTGCGGAGCTCGGCGAGCTTGCGTCCCGTCCAGTCGCCGAAGTCGGCCTCGATGAGGCCGTCTGCGATCTGCACCTCGCGCCCGAGGGCGGCGCCGATGGGTGCGGCCGTCTCCTGCGTGCGTTCCATGGGGGAGGCGTAGACCGCCGCGATGCGCTTCTTGCCGAGCGGCGCGATGCGCTCGGCGGCCCGCTCCGCCTGGGCCTTGCCCTCATCGGCGAGATGCAGGCCGGGAGCCCGGCCCGGCAACACGGCGCCGGTGGTGGGGGTCTTGCCGTGCCGGACGAAGAGCACGAGCGTCGGTTTCGGAGCCTTGGCCACGGGCGGAGGATACCCACCCCGCCCGCCGGGCCGGAGAGCCGGGCCGTGTGCTGCGTGCCGGGTCGGCTGCGTAGGGTCGGGCGCGTGGCGAGCAGGCGGTCGAGGAGCAAGGCGGCGGTGGCACTGCGGGCCGTGGCCGCCGAGGTCGGCGAGTGTCGGCGCTGTCCCCGCCTCGTCGACTGGCGCGAACAGGTCGCGGCCGAGAAGCGGGCTGCCTACCGCGACGATGACTACTGGGGTCGGGGTGTGCCCGGCTTCGGTGATCACCGCGCCCGGGTGATGGTGGTGGGCCTGGCCCCGGCCGCCCACGGCGCCAACCGGACCGGTCGGATGTTCACCGGCGACCGTTCGGGCGATTGGCTGTTCGGTTCGCTCCATCGCACCGGCTTCGCCAACCAGCCCGAGTCGATCGATCTCCACGACGGTCTCGAGCTCCGCGACGTCTGGGTGACCTCCCCGGTGAAGTGCGCGCCGCCCGCCAACAGGCCGACCCCCGATGAACGCGACACCTGCGCGCCGTTCCTCGACGCCGAGATCTCGGCGCTCGATGTCCGCGTCTTCGTCGTGCTCGGGGGGTTCGGCTACCAGGCCCTCGCCGGCCATCTCGGCCTCCGTCCCCGGCCGAGGTTCGGCCACGGGGTCGTCATCCCGCTCGACGACGGCCGCCACGTCGTGTGCAGCTACCACGTGAGCCAGCAGAACACCTTCACCGGCCGGCTCACCGAACCCATGCTCGACTCGGTGTTCCACGCCGCACGGGAGCTCGCCGGCCTGCCGCCGGCGCCCCGACCCACCGACGCCCGCTGAGTACAGTCGGCGACGTGATGTCGAGGTGCCGTCCCCCTCGGGTCCGCGTCTCGGGTCGCGGGCTGGTCGTGTCGGGGATCCTCGCGCTCGTGCTGGCGGGCTGTGGTGGGGAGGAGATCACCGACTACCGCCCGGAAGACCGGACCGAGTTCCTCCAGGCCTGCACGATCCCCGGCGAGGACTCGATCCTCGTCACCTCGGTCTGTGGCTGTGTCTACGACCGGCTCGAGGCCACCGTCGCCTTCGAACGGTTCGAGGAACTCTCCGACGAGCTCGACAACGCGGAGGACGGCACGGTCGCCGAACTCGACGGGGCGATCGTGTCGGCGATGGCGTCGTGCCTCGCCGATCGGGTCTCCTCCACCGAGCCTTCCTGAACGCTTTCTGACGGCGAGCGATTGATCCCCCCGAATTGGGGGCTGATGGCCACTCGGCTGAGCAGGGGAAATGACCGTGGGAAACTTGTCGCGAGGCCGCGACGAAACCGGTGTGCCTAGCGTCCTCCGCCGTGATGAACACGACCCAATCCGTCGCGCGCCTCGCGGTCTTCGACGATCACCTCGCCTTCGCAGAGTCACTCGGGCTCGTCCTGTCGATGCCCGACGACCTCGTGGTGGTCGAGGTGGCCGACGCGGTGCCCGACCCAGGTGAACTGCTGTCACGCCATCCACTCGATCTCATCGTGTGCGATCAGAATCTCGGTAAGGGCTCCGACGGCATCAGCTTCGTCAAGAAGCTGCGTGAGGTGAACAACGACCTCCCGGTGGTGCTGCTCACGGCCTACGGCTCGCCGGGCTTGCGGGCCGAGGTCGCCTCCCTGCCCAACCTCCACTACCTCTCGAAGGCGACGCCGGTGCGTGCCGTCGTCGCCGCCGTGCGCTCCGTGCTCGCCGGTCTCCCGATCGGGGAGAAGGAGCCGGACAACAGCGGCCCGAAGCTGCGCCAGCGCGAGCTCGACGTGCTCGAACGCCTCGGTCGTGGCATGCGCGCCGCCGACATCGCCGAAGACCTGGGCATCAGCCTCCACACGGTCCGCGATCACATCAAGTCGGTGCTCGTGGCGTTGGATGCGTCGAGTCAGCTCGAAGCCGTGTTGAATGCGCAGCGACTTGGCTTGATCGAACCTCCGATCTGAGCCAACGTCTCACACGCAACCCGCCAACCACGACGAGAGGCTTCCCGTGGCTTCGAACAACTCCTTCGCAGACGGTGACCTCGGTCGGATCCAGGGCCTGCTCTTCGGCGACGCCATGTCGAGGATCGAGGCCCGGCTCGACGAGCTCGAAGGTCGGGTCACCGACGAGGTGAAGCGCCTCGACGCCGACCTCGACACCGAACGCGAGACCCGCAGCACCGCCGTCGACGGCGTGCGTGGCGAACTCACCCAACTCGCCTCGACCCTCGAGGACCAGGCATCCGGTCTGGCCGACACGAAGGTCGATCGCGCCGCCCTCGCCGCCATCCTCGACGACGCCGCCGGCCAGCTCCGATCGCTCGCCGCGGCCGTCGACGCCGGAGCCGACTCCGACGAGTGAGCATGACGTGAGCGACGAGCTGCAGGAGCTCCGAGAGCTCCTCCTCGGCGCCGAACAGGCCGCCATCGCCCGGATCGAAGCACGCCTGGACGCCCTCGAGGAGCGCATGGAGGCCGAGCAACGTGCGGCCGAGGTGGCCGAGGTGTTGCCCGCGTCCATCGAACTGCGGCGCGACGACGCCTCTCTCGACCCCGGGCTGCAGCCCACCGTCGAACGGGCGCTGCTCCGCTCGGTCAACGACGACCCCACGGTCATCGCCGACGCGATCTACCCCGTCATCGGTCCGGCGATCCGCCGATCGATCGCGGCGATGTTCTCCTTCGGGCCCGCCGGCGGATTCCAGGTGGACCACGTGTTCGTGATCCACGGGGAGACCTCGGTGCCACTCGTCCGCCATTCGCGCGAGGACGATCTCGACGACGGCGCCGCCGAGATGGTCTCGGGCATGCTCTCGGCCATCCGGTCCTTCGTCGAGGAGTCGTTCGAGGCCGGCCAGCTCGACGGTCTCCAGGACCTCCGTGTCGGCGATGTCGTCGTGATGGTCGAACCCGGCCCGCAGGCCGTGATCGCCGCGGTCACCTCCGGTGTGCCGCCGAGCGACTTCCGCCCCCGGCTCCAGGCGACCCTCGAGGAGTTCCACCGCACCCACCATCTCCCGCTCGACTCCTTCGGGGGAGAGGTCGAACCGTTCGAACCGTTCGAACCGCGACTCGAAGCCCTCGACGCTCGTCCGGGGAAGGTGGCGGGCAATGCCCTGTCCGTCCTCGTGCTGCTCGTGCTCGTCGTGGTCGCCGTCATCGCTCTGGTGATCTGGCTACGGTGACGCCGGGTGCGCGGGTCCGCGCTGGTGGAGGACGGCTCGAGTGATCAGGAAGAAGATGTGCCTGGTGGGCGCACCGGGGGTGGGCAAGACCAGCCTCGTCCGACGTTTCGTCGAGCACCGCTTCGAAGCCGACTACCACTCGACCATCGGCGTCCGGATCGACCGGGCGACCGTCACGGTCGGTGATGAAGAGGTCTCCCTCATCATCTGGGACATCCACGGCGAAGACGACTCGCTCACCGTGCGGCCGTCCTACCTGACGGGCATGGCCGGCTTCTTCGTCGTGATCGACGCCGCCCGCCCCGAGACGGTGGACATCGCGACGGAACTGCACCGACGGGCACGTTCGGTGGCCGATGTGCCGGCGATCGCCGTCGTGAACAAGTCCGACCTCGTCGACCCGGCCGAGCTGGCCATGGCCGAGGCGTCACTCGCGTCGCTCGGTGAGCCGATCCTCACCACCTCCTGCCTCGCCGACCACGGGGTCGACGGCGCCTTCGCCGACCTCGCCGCGGTGATGCTCGGGCGCTAGTTCTGGGCGGTCGGCGACACCGGCAGCTCGATCCGGACCGTGAGGCCACCGCCGTCGCGGGCGATCGCCCGGACGTCGCCGCCGGCGTCGCGGACGATCTGGTCGACGACCGCGAGGCCCACACCGGTGCCCCCTTCGGAGGCGAACAACGAGAAGGCCTCGTCGTCGCCCAGCCCCTCCAAGCCCGGTCCCCGGTCGCTCACCTCGACGGTCAGTGCACCCGAGGTGGCGGCGATCGTGATCTCGGCCGGAGTCGTGGCCGAGGCCTCGCCGTACTTCACGGCGTTCTCCGCGAGGTTCGTGACGATCATCGCGACCGCCGCGGGGACCAGCTCCGGTGCGGTGTCGAGATGCCATCGCAGGCACTCCGCGGCGACCGCTCGCTCCACGTCGTGGACCACCTCGCGGTGATCGACCTCCCGGGCGGTGGCGGTGGCGGCGGCCACGTCCATCAGCATCGTGACGAGCCGTTGGAGGTGATCGACCTCGTCGCCGATGCGCTCGGTGAGTGTCGACGCCAACGGCGACACCTCCGGCATGCTCAGACGCATCGCCTCCACCGTCATCGCCATCGTGGCGAGCGGTCGACCCAGCTCGTGGGCCACACCGAACGCGAACCGCTGGAGCCGTTCGGAGTTGTCCTCCAGGTCGGTCACCCGCGTGCGGAGCACCCGGTGGTCGCGGATGAGTTCGGAGCTGACGTCGTCGAGGATCGCCCGCTCCCGCAGGCGGTCCATCCAGCGTTCGAGGTGTGGGACGACGTGGTCGAGGTCGACGTCGGGTCCCGCTCCATGTCGGACGAGGCGGCCGATCGGGCCGCCATCGGCGCCGATGATCTCCGGCCCGCCGTCGGTCGCCACGTCGGGTGGTGGGGTGCCCCACTCCCGGGAGTCGCCGTCGATCCAGCGCAGCCGGTCGAGGTCGGCCGAGACGATCGCGCACCCCATCACGTCGAGCACGGCCGCGAGCTCACGGGCCGCGGCCGACTGGGCCAGGCCGGCGTCTCGCGCCCGTTCCCACTCGGTGTGGCTCGGCATGCCCGGGGTCTGCGCCGTCTCCATCGCCGTGACCGTATCGCTCGCCGACGTGGTGGTCGGGAGCCCGCTGCACTCGTGCCGCGCCGACCCCTCGAAGTAGGGTCGCCGCACCCGGCGCCGACGCGTCGACCCCCACCGCGGAGGAGCCCCCGATGACCGACACCGCCACCGCCGCACCCGCGAAGAAGGCCCGCTGGACCCACCAGTGGAAAGAGCTGTTCTCCGAGGTGATCGACAGCGGTCTGTGCACGGGCTGCGCGGGGTGTGTCATCTCCTGCCCCCACGACGTCATCGGCTACAAGCACGAGCCGGGCGCCTACAAGCCGTTCCACCTCGAGGAAGAACTCGGGCTCGACAACTGCATCCACGGCGAGAAGGGCTGCACGTCGTGCACCCGGGCGTGCCCACGGTTCCGGGCCTGGGAGACCGAGGCCGACGAGCATCTGTTCGGTCGCACTCGCAACGCGGACGAGATGGCGGGCATCTACGAAGAGATCCTGCTCGTCCGGGCGGCCGACGACGACGTGTACGAGAACGGCCAGGACGGCGGTCTCGTGTCGGCGATCCTCATCTGGTGCCTCGCCAACGGCATCATCGACGGTGCGCTCGTGTCGGGCCTCGAAGGCGGCGAGTCGGGCTGGAAGGCCAAGCCGATGGTGGCCACGAATCCCGAAGAGGTGCTCGCCGGCGCGGGCTCCCGCTACACCTACTCGGCCAACACGATCGCCTACGACGAGGCCCGCGAGCGTGGCCTCACCGACCTCGCCCTGGTGGGCATGAGCTGCCAGACCTCGATCGCCCCGGTGATGTGGCACCGCAAGGTCGGCAAGGTCTCCAAGCCGATCAAGCTCAACATCGGCCTGCTCTGCTCCAAGTCGTTCGACGACTCCCTCTTCGACGAGCTGTTCTTCCTGAAGTACGGCCTCGACAAGTCCGAGATCGTGAAGATGAACATCAAGGGCGTGTTCCAGGTGTGGATGCGCAACGGCGACTACCAC
>JAHDBV010000115.1 GCA_020630195.1 Acidimicrobiales bacterium | reverse complement strand
GCTCGACGGCGAGAACGACCAGACGATGCTCATGAACATGGGCCCGTCGCACCCGTCCACCCACGGCGTGCTCCGGCTCATGCTCGAGCTCGACGGTGAGACCGTCGTGCGCTCCAAGCCGGTGGTGGGCTACCTCCACACCGGCATGGAGAAGACGGCCGAGAACCTCACCTACCTCCAGGGCCCGACGAACGTCACCCGCATGGACTACGCCTCGCCGTTGTTCAACGAGCTGGTGTTCTCCCTCGCCGTCGAGGACCTGATCGGTCTCGAGGTGCCCGAGCGCGCCACCTGGATCCGGATGCTCATGAGCGAGCTCAACCGGATCGCCTCCCACCTGTTGTTCATGGCCACCAACGGCATGGACCTCGGTGCGGTGTCGATGATGATCTACGGCTGGCGTGAGCGCGAAGAGGTGCTGCGGTTCTTCGAGAAGGTCACCGGCCTGCGGATGAACCACAACTACATCCGCCCCGGCGGTGTGGCCGCCGATCTGCCCGACGGCTGGCGCGACGACGTGCTCGGCCTGCTCGACATGCTCCCGCCCCGGCTCGAGGAGTACGACATCCTCATGACCGGCCAGCCGATCTGGCGTGAGCGTCTCCAGGGTGTCGGCGTGTTCTCCGCTTCGGAGGCACAGGCCCTGTCGGCCACGGGTCCGGTGCTGCGCTCCACGGGTGTGGCCTGGGATCTGCGCCGGGACATGCCCTACCTCGCCTACGACGAGGTCGACTTCGACGTCGTCGTCGGTACCTACGGCGACGCCTTCGACCGCTACGCGATCCGTCTCAACGAGATCCGCGAGTCGATGCGGATCGTCCATCAGATCCTCGACAAGATGCCGAGTGGTGACTACCGGGCGGCCGACGCCAAGGTCACCCCGCCGCCGCGTGCCCGCATCGACGAGTCGATGGAAGCGCTGATCCACCACTTCAAGATCTTCACCGAGGGCTTCAAGGTGCCCGAGGGCGAGACCTACGTGGCCGTCGAGAGCCCCCGCGGCGAGCTCGGTTGCTACATCGTCTCCGACGGCGGCCCCAAGCCGTTCCGCATGCACATCCGGGGCCCGTCGTTCGTCAACCTGCAGTCGTTGCCGCACATGATGGCCGGCGGACTCATCGCCGATGCCGTGGCCGTCATCTCGAGCGTCGACCCGATCATGGGCGAGGTGGACCGATGAGCCGTCTGAACCCGGCCAACGTGACGTTGGCCCACGAGATCATCTCGCACTACCCGAAGAAGAAGAGTGCGCTGATCCCGCTGCTGCATCTCGCACAGGAGCAGGACGGCTACGTCGCCGACGACGCGATGGAGCACATCGCCGAGCTCGTCGAGGTGACCCCGGCCGAGGTGCTCGGCACCTGCTCGTTCTACGAGATGTTCAAGCGGCATCCCGTGGGCACCTACATGATCAACGTGTGCACGAACATCGCCTGCCAGCTGATGGGTGGCGAGGAGCTGCTGCACCACGCCGAGGAGACCCTCGGCATCCGCCCCGGTGGCACCACCGACGACGGGTTGTTCACCCTCGAAGACGTCGAGTGCATCGCGGCCTGCACCGAGGCGCCCTGCCTCCAGGTGAACTACCGCCACGAGTACCGCCTCTCGACCGACGACTTCGACGCCCTCGTCGCCGATCTCCGGTCGGGTAAGCGTTCCGACATCCCCGCCCACGGCACCCTCGGGACCGTGCGGCAGCACATCCCGGCCGACCGCCGGGCCGGTATCCGTCACCCTGACGACGAAGGCACCCCCGCCTGGTTCGCCTCCCGTCAGCCCGCCGAGAGCTGAGCATCCGATGAGCACCCACACGAACGACTACGTCCCCCACGCCCCGGGCTACGTGGACAACGAGGGCCCGAAGGTCGTCACCAGCCGGTTCCCCTACGAGGACTCCTTCACCATGGAGCGCAGCCTCGCCACCGGTGGCTACGAGGGCCTGAAGGCGGCGCTGGCCAAGAGCCCCGCCGAGGTGGCCCAGGAGGTCAAGGACGCGGTCGTGCTCGGGCGCGGCGGCGCCGGCTTCCCCGCCGGCATCAAGTGGGGCTTCATGCCGAACATCTGGCCGCGGTACCTCGTGGTCAACGGCGACGAGTCGGAGCCGGGCACCTACAAGGACCGTCTCCTCATGGAGCGCGATCCGCATCAGCTCATCGAGGGCTGCATGATCGCCTGCTACGCCCTGGGTCTGAACCAGTGCTTCCTCTACGTGCGTGGCGAGATGCCCCTCGCCCACGAGCGCATCGCGACCGCCCTCAACGACGCCTACGCCGCCGGCTACGTCGGCAAGAACGTGATGGACACCGACGTGTCGATCGACATCGTGCTCCACTGGGGCGCCGGTGCCTACATCGTCGGTGAGGAGACCGCCCTCATCGAGTCGCTCGAGGGCAACCGGGGCCAGCCCCGGCTGAAGCCGCCGTACTTCCCGGCGGCCAAGGGCCTCTACTACCAGCCGACGATCGTCAACAACGTCGAGACCCTCGCCAACCTGCCGTGGCTCATGGTCAACGGTGCCGAGGCCTACAAGCAGATGGGTTCGGAGGCCTCGCCCGGGACCCGCATGCTCGCGGTCTCCGGCCACGTGAAACGCCCGGGTGTCTACGAGGTCGAGCAGGGCGTCGTGTCGTTCCGCGAGCTCTTCTACGACGACAACTTCTGCGGCGGCATCCGTGACGACAACGAGCTGAAGATGTTCATCCCCGGTGGCGGCTCCGCCCCGTGGTTCTTCGAGGACCAGCTCGACGTGCCCATGGAAGGCCGCACCGTCGGTGCCGCCGGTTCCATGCTCGGCTCCGGCGCCCTCGTCGTCATGGACGAGACCACCGACGCGGTGAAGGCCTGCCTCCGGGTCGTGCGCTTCTTCGCCCGGGAATCGTGTGGCAAGTGCACTCCGTGCCGTGAGGGCACGAGCTGGGAGGAGAAGGTCCTCCAGCGCATCCTCGACGGTCACGGCCGTCCGGAGGACATCGACCTGCTGCTCGAGATCGGCTCGAACATCTCCCCGGGGACCTACCCGGTCGCCGCCTTCGGCGACGAGGGCCTCGAAGCCGTGCCGTTTCCGCCCAAGCAGACCACGATCTGCCCGCTCGGGCCGTCGTCGGTGGCGCCGATCACCTCGGCCATCCGCCGCTTCCGCGACGAGTTCGAGGCCAAGATCGACGCTTCGTCCGACGATGCCGCCGAGCCCGTGGGCGCGGCCGCCGGAGGCCACTGATGACCGCCACCGAAGAGACACCGACCACCACCGGGGTCCCCTTCACGCTGAACGGCGTGGAGCTGGAGGCCCACGAGGGTGAGAACCTGATCGACGCCTGCGATCGTCTCGGCGTCCACATCCCGCGGTTCTGCTACCACCCGCGGATGACGCCGGTCGGCATGTGCCGGATGTGTCTCGTCGAGATCGACACCGGCCGTGGTCCGGCGCTCCAGCCGAGCTGCATGATGACGGTGAGCCCCAACATGGTGGTCAACACCGAGTCGGAGGCGACCGTCAAGGCCCAGGACGGTGTGCTCGAGCTGCTGCTCATCAACCATCCGCTCGACTGCCCGGTCTGCGACAAGGGCGGCGAGTGCCCACTCCAGGACAACGCCTACGCGTTCGGTCCGGGTGAGAGCCGTTTCGTGGAGGAGAAGCGGCACTACGAGAAGCCGATCCCGATCTCCGACCTCGTCTACCTCGACCGTGAGCGCTGCATCCTCTGCGATCGCTGCACCCGGTTCGCCGACGAGGTCGCCGGGGATCCGCTGATCCACTTCGTCGACCGGGGCGCACAGACCCAGGTCAACACCTTCCCGGATCACCCCTTCTCGTCCTACTTCTCGGGCAACACGGTGCAGATCTGCCCCGTCGGCGCCCTCACCGCCAAGCCCTACCGCTTCAAGGCCCGCCCGTGGGATCTCACCGGGGTCGAGTCGACCGCGGCGGTGGATTCGACCGGTGCCCGGGTGGCGGTGCAGTCGTCGCAGAACCGCCTCGTGCGGGTGCTCGGTGTCGATTCCGACGCCGTGAACTGGGGTTGGCTCTCCGACAAGGAACGCTTCATCCACGAAGCGACCGACGCCGAGGATCGTCTCACCGACCCGCTGACCCGCGACGCCAACGGCGAGTTCGTGGTGCGCCGCTGGGTCGACGCCAACCGCGCCGCCGGCGAGGCCCTCTCGGGCGACGCCGACCGGATCGGTGTGATCGGCGGGGCCCGCCTGCCGCTCGAGGCCCAGTTCCTGTGGGCCCGGCTGCTCGAGGCCAAGGGCATCACCAACGTCGACGCCCAGCTCGGCGACGGCCTCGATCCCGCCATCGTCTCGGGAGCACCCCGTGCCACCATCGAGCGGGCCTGCAACCCCGGCGGTGTGGTCGTGCTCCTCGGTGCCGACCCGAAGGAGGAGCTGCCGTCGCTGTTCCTCCGTCTGCGCCACGCCGTCGCCGAAGACGGGGTGAAGCTCATCGAGCTGACCCCGCGGGCGTCCGGTCTGTCGTCCTACGCCAAGGCCCGCCTCCACGCCCTGCCCGGCACCGCCGCCGAGGTCGCCGCCGCGATCAGCACCGGGGCGTCCGCCGCCGTCGGTGGGGTCGACGCCGCCGAGCTGGCCAAGGCCGCCGAGCTGCTCGGCTCCGGTGCGCCGGTGACCGTGCTCGTCGGACGGGCCAACCTGGCCGAGTCGCCCGACGTCACCGTCGCCGCCCTGTCGGCGCTGCACGATCTCGTGCCCGACCTCGCGGTCCTCTCGGGTCTGCGGCGGGGCAACGTGCACGGCGCCATCGAGATGGGTCTCACCCCGAACGCCGATGGCACCGAGGCGATCCTCACCGCCGCGGTCGACGGCCGGATCGACACGCTCGTCCTGCTCGGCGCCGACCCGATGGCCGACGTGCCCAACCGGGACCTGGCCGAGGCCGCGTTCGCCGCCGTGTCGACCGTCGTCTCGGTCGACACCTTCAACACCGCCTCGACCGCCCGGGCCGACGTCGTGCTCCCGGCCGCCGCCTGGGGCGAGGTCGACGGCACCTTCTGCAACCTCGAGGGCCGGCTCAGCCCGCTCGCCGCCAAGGTCACCGCACCGGGGCAGGCACGGGCCGACTGGATCATCGCCGCCGAGGTGGCCGCCGCCGCCGGCGTCGACCTCGAGGTCACCACGCTCGGCGAGACCCGGGCCCGCATGTCGGCCGAGGTCGATGCCCTCGCCGGCATCGATCTGGACGCACTCGAGGGTGAGGCCGACGGCCCACTGCTGGCCGGCGATCACGCCTGGTCGTTGTCGGCACCGTCGGTGTCGGTGCCACCGGTCGACGGCTACGGTCTGCGGTTGCTCGTCGACCGCACGCTCTGGGACGAAGGCACCATGGTCCACCACGCCCCATCGCTCGCCCACCTCGCCACGACGGCGTCGGTGTCGGTCGCGCCCGGCGTGCTCGATCGCCTCGGTGTCGCGGCCGGCGACACCGTCTCGGTCGGCCACGCCAACGGCAGCATCGAGCTGCCGATCAAGGCCGACGGTCGCCTGCCCGAGGGTGTGGCCCGGGTGCCCTACCGGGCGAACGGTTTCGACGCCGGTGCGCTCATCGGTGACGGTCCCGTCGTCGACGTCCGGATCGATCGGGTCGGCTCGTGACCGGTCAGCCGTACCTGCTCGACGTCGACTGGGGGGATGTCCTCCAGGCGATCATCACGGCCGCCATCAGCTTCGGTGTGTTGCTGGTGTCGGTGATGTTGATGGTGTGGTTCGAGCGCAAGGTCGTGTCGCGTCTCCAGAACCGGATCGGCCCCAACCAGGCCGGCCCGTTCGGTCTGCTCCAGACCCTGTTCGACGGCACGAAGCTGTTCTTCAAGGAAGACCTGATCCCCGAGCGGGCCGACCGCTTCGTGTTCAAGCTCGCCCCGTACCTGTCGCTGGTGCCGGCGTTCCTGATGTTCTCGATCATCCCCGTCGCCGGTGACTTCTCCGACGGCAAGGACGGCTCGGTCACCATCGGTGGCGAGAAGATGTTCTTCCAGCTCATCGATCCGCCCGTCGGCATCCTGTTCTTCCTCGCGATGTCGGCGCTCGGTGTCTACGGGATCATGCTCGCCGGCTGGTCGTCGGGCTCGAAGTACCCGCTGCTCGGTTCGGTCCGTGCCTCGGCCCAGGTGATCTCCTACGAGGCCGCTCTCGGTCTGGCGCTGGCGTCGGTGCTGCTCGTCACCGGCACCCTGTCGACCAACGGCATCGTGCAGGCCCAGGCGGGCGGCATCACCTCGTGGGCGATCGTCACCACCGGGTTCGTGCCCTTCGTGATCTTCGTGATCGCCGGGACCGCCGAACTCAACCGACCGCCGTTCGACCTCGTCGAGGCCGAGCAGGAGATCGTCGGCGGGTTCCACACCGAGTACTCGTCGATCCGGTTCGCGCTGTTCTTCCTCGCCGAGTTCATGAACGTGGTCACCATGTCGGCCATCTTCGTGACGCTGTTCCTCGGCGGTCCGGCGCCGCTGTGGAACCACCCGCAGTTCTTCATCCCGGGGGCGCTCTGGGGCTTCATCTGGTTCTTCGCGAAGCTCCTGATCTTCCTGTTCATGTTCGTCTGGTTCCGGGCCACGTTGCCTCGTCTGCGTTACGACCAGCTCATGGATCTCGGTTGGAAGCTGCTGATCCCGCTCGCCCTCGGCTGGCTTCTGGTGCTCACCGGCATCCGCGTCGCCCAGGACAACAACGTGGGCATCACGGACAACGCCGTCGGCGACACGATCATCATGCTGGTGATCGGTCTCGCCATCCTGGCCCTGGGTGGTGCGCTGCTCGGCGCCGCCATCCGCAACGCCAAGAACGAGAGCGGTGGGGTCGCCCTGCCGTCGTCCGGCCAGATGCAGGTCGTGGAGGACTGATGGGTTACCTCGAGGGATTCGCCGTCACGTTCAAGAAGTGGGGCGAAGGCGTCACCACCCGCGAGTACCGGGCGGGTCGCAAGAACCGCAAGGGTGAGATCTCCGAGAAGGACCAGAAGCGTCCGAAGCCGGAGCGGGCCCACGGTCGCCACGTGCTGAACAAGTACGAGGACGGCATGGAGAAGTGCATCGGCTGCGAGCTGTGCGCCGGTGTCTGCCCCGCCAAGTGCATCTACGTGCGTGGTGCCGAGAACCCCGCCGACGATCCCAAGTCGCCCGGCGAGCGCTACGGCTACGTCTACGAGATCAACTACCTGCGTTGCATCCACTGCGACCTCTGCGTGGAGGCCTGCCCCACCGAGGCCATCACCGAGTCGAAGCTGTTCGAGTTCAGCTTCACCAACCGGTCCGACGCCATCTACACCAAGGACGAGCTCCTCGTCGGTGACGACGGCAAGCCCCAGCAGATGCCCTGGGAGGACTGGCGCGAAGGTGAAGATCTGCTCACCTCCGGTTGGATGCGGGCCACCGCCCCCTCGGGCAAGGCCGACTACCTCGGTGTGACCGGTTGGTCGGGCGAGCTCGGCTACGGCGTGCGCTCCGGCGATGCCCCCCAGGACGAGAAGGACGCCGTGTCCGTCACGATCACCGGGTCGGACGACCACGGTCATGACGACCACGACGACCACGGAGGTCATCACTGATGGTCGACGTCATCGTCTTCGCGATCTCCGCGGTGATCATCCTCGGCGGAGCGATCGGTGTGATCGCGCTGCCCAACCCGGTGCACGCCGCCCTCAGTCTCATCGCCACCTTCTTCGGTGTCGCGGTGCTGTTCATCCAGGCCGAAGCCCACTTCCTCGCCCTCGTGCAGGTGGTGGTCTACGCCGGCGCCATCGTGGTGCTGTTCCTGTTCGTCATCATGCTGCTCGGTGTCGACCGGGCCCAGGAGCTGGGAGTGGAACCACTCGCCGGCCAACGGGTCGCCGGCGTCGCCGTGGGTGCCCTGCTGCTCACCCTCGTGGTGGGCGGCCTGTTCCTGTCGGGTGGCGGGGACTTCGAGGGCAACACCGCCATCACCGGCCAGTCCGGTCAGGTGGTGCCGACCCAGGACGGTGAGGAGGACGTGGTGCAGCTCGCACGCGACCTGTTCACCCGCCAGCTGTTGACCTTCGAGGCCACGGGCATCCTGCTGACCGTGGCCACCGTGGGCGCGGTGGTGCTGGTCCGGAACCGGGGCGCCGAGGATCTCGTCCTCGACGAGCCGGGAACGGCGCAGGGATAAACGACACCGACCCGCCGGTCGGACGAAGAAGACACCCGGGCCGGGCGGCCCGGAACGCAGGACCGCTCCGGCGGTCGGAGATTTCGCCCCACGGGGCCATTGAGGGAGGAACAGAGCTCGATGGAGGTCACCGAGACGTGGTACCTGCTGCTCAGCGCGCTCTTGTTCGCGCTGGGTGCGACGGGCCTGCTGATCCGCCGCAATCCGTTGGTGATGTTCATGTGCGTCGAGCTGATGCTCAACGCGGTGAACATCACGTTCGTGGCGTTCTCGAACGTGCTCGACGATCTCGCCGGTCAGACGGCGGTGTTCTTCGTGCTCGTCGTCGCCGCGGCCGAGGTCGTGGTCGGCCTGTCGCTCACGGTCGCCGTGTTGCGTCGCCGACCCGAGGCCACGGCCGACGACATCGCGAGTCTGAGGGGCTGACATGGTCGAAGCCGTCTGGTTGATCCCCGCCCTGCCCCTCGCCGGGTTCCTCACCATCCTCGTGCTCGGTCGCCGTCTGGGCGAGCCGATGGCCGGCTGGGTGGCCACCGCCGCGATGGCCGGGTCGTTCCTCGCCACCGTCACGACCTTCTTCGGTCTGCAGTCGCGCCCGCACGACGAGCGGTTCCACATCAGCACGATCTTCACCTGGATCGAGTCCGGCTCGTTCACGGTCGACATCGGCTTCCTCGCCGATCCGCTCTCGATCGCCATGTGCCTGTTCATCACGGGTGTGGCGACGCTGATCCACCTCTATTCGATCGGGTACATGCACGGGGATCCGAACTTCTCGAAGTTCTTCCTCTACCTCAACCTGTTCGCCGCCTCGATGCTCGTGCTCGTGCTCGGCGACAACCTGCTCCTCACCTTCCTCGGGTGGGAGGGCGTGGGTGCGTGCTCCTACTTCCTGATTTCGTTCTGGTTCCGGAACCCGGCCAACGCCGGCGCCGGCAAGAAGGCGTTCGTCACCAACCGCGTCGGTGACTTCGGCTTCATGCTCGCCACGTTCCTCGTGTTCCGTGAGGTCGGCTCGATCCGCTACGCCGACGTGCTGTCGGGTGCTCCGGAGCTGTCCGGTGGTGTCGCGGCGGCGATCGTGATGCTGTTCCTGCTGGCTGCGGCCGGCAAGTCGGCCCAGTTCCCGCTCTACGTCTGGCTGCCCGACGCCATGGCCGGCCCGACGCCGGTCTCGGCGCTGATCCACGCCGCCACGATGGTGACCTCGGGTGTGTACCTGCTCACCCGTCTCAACCCGGTCATCGCCGCCGCCGACGGCTGGGTCCCCGGCGCCATCGCCTGGGTCGGTGCCCTCACCGCCCTGCTCGGCGCCCTCTCGGCCCTCGCCCAGACCGACATCAAGAAGGTGCTCGCCTACTCGACGGTGTCGCAGCTCGGCTACCTGTTCCTCGCCGTCGGTTCCGGTGCCTACGTCCCGGCGCTGTTCCACATGATCACGCACGCCTTCTTCAAGGCGCTGCTCTTCCTCGGGTCCGGCTCGGTGATCCACGGGGTGCACGACGAGCAGGACATGCGTCGCATGGGCGGGCTCGCCAAGTTCATGCCGATCACCGCCGGCACGTTCATCATCGGTTGGCTCGCCATCGCCGGCGTGCCGCCGTTCGCCGGCTTCTGGTCGAAGGACGAGATCCTGATCTACGCCTGGGAGAAGAGCCCGCTGCTGTGGTTCATCGGGCTCGTGACGGCACTGCTCACCGCCTTCTACATGACCCGCCAGGTCATCCTCACCTTCTTCGGCCGCACCCGCTTCTTCGATGCGACCCAGGACGAGATCGACGCCGCCTGGGACAACCGGGCCACCGGGGTCGAGGCCGAGGTCGCCGCCGCCCGGGCCGAGATCGACAAGGTCAACGAGGCCGTCGCCAAGGCCGAGGCCGATGTCGAGAAGCGCCGCGCCGCGATCGGCGATGCCGAGACCTCCCTCGCCGAGGCCCAGGCCGCCGTGGCCGCGGCCAACGAGGGCGACGACGGCTACGACAAGCTGGTGAAGGCCGTCACCAAGGCCGAGAAGGCCGTGCCCAAGGCGACCGACGCCCTGGCCAAGGCCGAGGGCAAGCTCGCCGAGGCGACCGACGGGGTCGCCGCCGCCGAAGCCGCCGTCGCCGACGCGGAGTCGAAGCTCTCCTCGCTCGCCGGTGCCCGTCTCACGGGTCCGACCGTGCCGTCGGTCGTCACCGCGCTCACCGAGGCGCCGGACGTCTCCGAGATCGAAGCCGACCTGCCCGAGAGCTACGAGCACCGCCAGCACCACCCGCCGCACGAGTCGCCGTGGACGATGACGCTGCCGCTCATCGTGTTGTCGGGTGCGGCCATCGTGGCCGGTGGACTCAACCTGCCCTTCACGAAGGACCTGCACTTCCTCGAGCACTGGCTCGAGCCGTCGCTGTTCGGCAACGAGCACCACCTCACCGCCTCCGGCGCCCAGAAGTGGCTGTTCGCGATCATCGCCGTGGCCGTCGGTGTCGTGGCCATCGTGGCGGCGTTCGGGATCTACCTGAAGCGCCGGACCGACCCGACCGACTTCGAGCACCGGGTGGCCCCGCTCGCCACCGCCCTCGACTCGGCCTACGCCGGGTTCATGGGTGGCCCCGGTCGCCGCCTGTTCGACCTCCTCACCTGGTTCGACCGCAACGTGGTCGACGGGGCCGTGAACGGTGTGGCCGCCACGGTCCGCTCGCTCGGCACCACCAGCGGGAAGACGATCCAGACCGGCTTCGTCCGCCAGTACGCCCTCCTCATCGGGTTCGGTTCCGTCCTCGTGATGGCCTGGTTCCTCGGAAGGATCCTGCTGTGATGCCGCTCCTCGCCGCCG
>JAHDBV010000114.1 GCA_020630195.1 Acidimicrobiales bacterium | reverse complement strand
AGCGGCTCATGCCGCCGTAGAACAGGGCGAGCCCCGGCACCATGAACAGCACCAGTGCGCCCGACATCAGAATCCAGGCGGCATCGCCAGCTGAGAGATCCATCCCGCGTTCTTTCTCCTCGATTTCAGATCGGGGTCAGGTTGGCGTCAGGAGAGGTCGGAGGTGTTTCCCGATTGTTTCCGCCGCGTGAACTGACCCCGGAGCCCCGGGGATCCGGGGGAACGGCGCCGTTCCTGCGGCGGTGCCGCGGGGCGCCCGTGGTCGAATTCCGCTCGACGGTCGGGGAGGCGCTCCGTAGCGTCGGCGCCATGTTCATGGTGATGCGTGGCCGGGCAGCGGCCACCGCGGAGGGCCCGGTCCGGAACTGACCGACGGCGGCGATCCCTCGGCCAGAACCTGCTGGTCGACGGACCCCATCTCGATCGGTTCCTCGACGGGCTCGGCGATCTCGACGACCGGCTGGTCGTCGATCTCGGCGCGGGCCGCGGCGCCCTCACCATCCCGCTGGCCGAACGGGGCGCCCGGGTCTGGGCGGTCGAGGTCGACCCGGCCATGCGCGACGAGCTGGCCCGTCGGCTGGCCCACCGGGATGTCGACGACCGGGTGCGGGTGATCCGCACCGACCTCCGCCGGCTGCGTCTGCCCCGGGAGCCCTACAGGGTGGTGGCGAATCCGCCGTTCGGGCTCACGACGACGGTGTTGTCGCTCCTGCTCGATCGACCCGAGCGAGGGCCCGAGCGGGCCGATCTCGTGCTCGAGGCGGGCGTCGTGGCCAAACACTCGACGACCCCGCCGGTGGCGCTGCGGACCGCGGCGTGGGCGCCGTGGTGGCGGTTCGAGTCGGGCCCGTTGCTGCCCCGCACCGCGTTCCGACCCGCACCCCGCGTCGACGCCCGAACGCTGCGGATCACCCGCCGGACCCCGGCCGTCCTCCCCGAACGGCTCGCTCCCGACTTCCTCGACACCCTCCGCCCGGCCTGGGGCGACGGCTGAGGCTCAGGACCGGTCGGCTCGCCACCCGATCGGGCAACGGCTGAGCCTCAGGACCGGTCAGCTCGCCGGCGGGCTCGGTGCTCCGCGGTGTGGGTCCGGCTCGCACACCTCGGGTCGTCGCAGAACCGCCGCGACCGGTTCCGGGTGGCGTCGTAGAACAGATCGTCGCAGTCGTCGGCCTTGCACACCCCGAAGCGGGCCGGCCCGTTCTCCACGAGCTCCTGGGCCAAGGCCATGAGCACGTCGGTCATCACCTGGTCGTCGAACGTCGCGGTCGACGGTGTCCAGTGGATGTGCGGGCCCACCCCGTCGTGAGCGACGACCGACGGGCGGACGTCGAGCTCGGTGAGTTGCTCGTTCACCGCCGCCATCGCCGCACCCTGGTCGCCGTCGAGCAGGCCCCGGGCGAGCGGTGCGGTGGTGTCGAGGCGCCGTTCGAGCCGTTCGACCGAGGCGGCCGAGGCCGACACGGCCCGGGGGAAGCCGGCGTCGATCAGCACCGTGCGCACGTCGACACCCTCGGCGGAGGCCCGCCCGTTGAGCAGCGCCATCCACGCCTCGAGGGTCTGGCGGATCTCGGTGGCGGTGGCGGAGCGCAGGTGCACGTCCGGGAATCTACCCCCGGGAGGTTGACGTCAGGACCGTTCCGCCGATAGACCCTCACGCACTGTCAGGAGTCAAACCCGTCGACAGTCCTTACCGATGCACCCTCCGAGTTGTTTGTGAGGTCCCCCGATGTCGAATGTCGTGCTCCCCGTCCTGCTCGTGATCGCCAACGTCACGGGCGCCGGCATGATCGTGCCCCAGGTACTGCGCATCGCCCGCGCCGGCCGCCTCGACGGGGTCTCGCTCCCCTGGGCCGGGGTCGGCATCGCCATGAACCTGTGGTGGCTCGCCTACGCCGTGGCCGAGCAGCTCTGGGGCATCTTCCCGGTGAGCCTCGGCGGCCTGACCCTCTACGCCATCATCGTCGGCCAGATCCTCCAGATCCTCGGCGTCCGGGCCCTCCGCCCGATCCTGCTCGGGGCGACCGCCATCGCCCTGTTGCCACTGGCGGGGCTCCTCCTCGGCGGGTGGACCGCCGCCGGGCTGGCCATCGGGCTCTGCTACTCCATCCAGTTCGCCCCGGCCGCCTGGGAGGCCATCCGGGCTCCCCGACTCGACGGCCTGTCACCGACCACGTGGAGCCTCGCCTGGATCGAGGCCGCCATCTGGTTCGGTTACGGCCTCCACGTCGGCGACGGTGCGCTCGTGGTGGGTGGCGGAGGCGGCACCGTGATGGCCACCATCATCCTCGGGGCGTGGTGGGCCCGAGGCGGGCGACGCTCCCGCCCGGCGACCTTCAACCCGGCGATGGCGTGAGCCGCTCCCGGCGGCTGGCCAACCACCGACGTTCGGTGTCGTTGCCGACGAGGGCCAGCGCCGAGTCGTAGGCCGCCAGCGCCTCGTCGACGCGGCCGAGGCGGCTGAGCAGCTCGGCCCGGGCGGCGGGCAGGTAGTGGTAGTCGGCGAGGCCACCCTCGGCGTCGAGCCGGTCGAGCTCGGCGAGCCCCACCTCCGGACCGTCACGCTCGCCCACCGCGACGGCACGGTTCAACGCCACGACGGCGCCGCCACCCTGTGCGAGCATCGCGTCGTAGACGTGCACGATCGTCCGCCAGTCGGTGTCGACGTAGCGATGGGCCGCGGCGTGACAGGCGGCGACCATGGCCTGGAGTCGGAACGGTCCGGCCGCCGGATCGAGTGCCCGGGCGGCCACGAGGTGGGCGAGACCACGGGTGATCCGGTCACGATCCCAGCGTGAGCGGTCCTGATCGGCGAGCAGCACGGGCAGGCCGTCGGCGTCGACCCGGGTCGCCCGGCGGGCGTCGGTGAGCAGACACAACGCGGCGAGCGCTCGCACCTCGTCGTGATCGGGCAGCAGCTTGCAGAGCGTCTCGGCGAGGAAGATCGCCTCGTCGCACAACGAGCCCCGCACCAGCGCGGCACCGTCGCTCGACGCATGACCTTCGGTGAACACGGCGTAGACGACACCACAGACCGCATCCACCCGGGCCTCGAGCTGGTCCGGCGGCGGGATCGTGAACGGGATGCCGGCGGCGCGGATCTTCTTCTTGGCCCGCACGAGCCGCTTCGCCATCGTCTCCTCACCCACGACGAATGCCCGGGCGATCTGTCGGGTCGACAACCCGGCGACCGAACGCAGCGTGAGCGCCACGCGGGCGGCGTCGTCGAGCGCCGGATGACAGCAGCCGAAGATCAGCGCCAGCTGGTCGTCGACGAGCGCGGCCGGTTCGGGTTGGCGGTCGAGATCCTCGGCCAGGGCCGGCAGACGGTCGGCGAAGCGCTGGTCCCGGCGGAGGCGATCGAGGGCCTTGCGTCGGGCGGTGGTCAGGAGCCACGCACCCGGTCGGTCGGGCAGGCCGTCGAGGCCCCAGCGCCGGGATGCTTCGGCGAAGGCCTCCGAGGCCACGTCCTCGGCGAGGTCGAGGTCGCCGAGCTCGCGCCGCAGGGTCGCCACGATCGGCGACCACTCGGTGCGGAAGGCGTGCTCGACGGGCGACACGACCGTGCGCACACCCCGGGGTCGACGTTCGGTCGAGGGTGTCGCCTCGCCCGCCTCGGGCGGTTCAGCCACGTCGACGCCGGGTGTGCGCTCGGTCGGATGTCGTCACGGTCATCGACGATCAGTCGCCGGTGTCCATGATCGGTCGGATCTCGACGGTGCCGGACACGACGTTGGGGACCTTCGCCGCCCAGGCGATCGCCTCGTCGAGATCGGCGACGTCGATGAGGTAGAAGCCACCGAGGGCTTCCTTGGTCTCGGCGAACGGGCCGTCCTGGGTGAGGGTCTCGCCGTTGCGGACCCGGACACAGGTGGCGGTGTCGGACGGCATGAGCGCCTCGCCGCCGAGCATGGCGCCGGCTTCCTGGATCTCGTTGGTGAACGCGAACCACTGTTCCATCTCGGCCGCGAACTCGGGGCTCTCGTAGTCGGGCTCGGTCTCGGGCTCGGTGTCGGCGAGGAGGAGGATGTACTTCATGGGGTGTCCCTTCGTTGTCTCGGATCGTTGCACACCGGCCGCATCGGTCGATGTGTGATGACGACGAACGGGGCGACGGGTTCTGGACACCCGGCCGGAGAAATCTCGGGATTTCCTCGACGCGTTGGTTGACCAGTATTGATCCATGTTGAGGCGATCAATATTGACGACGCATCCTCATCGGGCGATCGTGGGCGTATGGCCGACGATCTCGAACTCGACGAACCGGGGTTGACCGCTGAGCAGGCCGCGACCCGCCTCGGCATCAAGAAGGCCACGCTCTACGCCTACGTGAGCCGCGGCGTCGTCAGCCGACGGCTGTCGATGGACGGACGAAGCTCGTTGTTCGACGAGGACGAGATCGACGCTCTCCGCCAGCGATCCCGCCGGGTCGCCTCGGGCGAGTTGTCCACCGTGATCAGCTCGGGTGTGTCGACCGTGTCGGACGACTCCCTGCTCTACGGCCGGACCGACGTGGCGACCCTCGTCGGCGCGGACGTCGACTTCGAGGCCGTCGCCGACCGCCTCTGGGGCACCACCGGCGACTGGTTCCTCGGTCTCGACATCATCGACCGGGTCCACCGCGTCCAGTCCGGGTTCCCCGACTCCACCCCGCCGCTCGACCGGCTGCGGGCGAGTGTGGCCGTGGCCTCGGCCACCGACGAGTTGCGCCACGACCGTTCGGCGGCCGGCGTCGGTGCGGCCGGACGCCGGATGATCGGGGCGATGGTCGACGGACTGCCGCTGCGGACCACCCCACAACCGAGCCACCGCCTGGCGGATCGTCTCTGGGAGCGCCTCACCGTCGACGAACCCGACCCCGAACGGCTGCGGTGCGTGAACGCGGCGATGGTCGTGCTCGCCGACCACGGGCTCGCATCGTCGACCTATGCCGCCCGCGTGGCCGCCTCGACCCGAGCCGACCCCTACGCCACGGTGACGGCGGGCCTCGGTGCCCTCGGCGGCCCGCTGCACGGCGCCGCCAGTCGACGGGTGCACCGCCTGCTCGAGCGGGCCGCCACCGAGGGCGTCGCATCATCGGTGGGTGAGCTGTTGGCCCGGGCCGAGCAACTGCCCGGGACGGGCCACTCCGTCTACCGGCTCCGCGATCCCCGCGACGGTCTGTTGTGGCCGCTCATCGCGGCGGCCTGGGCCGACGATCCCCGCCTCGACGTGGTCCGGGAGTTGCGGATGTTGCTCACCGATCGGGCCACCGGGGTGCTCAACATCGACCTGTCGATCGGCTCCCTCACCTGGCTCGCCGACACCGACGCCCGCGCCGGGGAAGTGCTGTTCGCCGTGGCCCGCACGGCCGGCTGGTTGGCCCACACCCTCGAGGAGTACGAGGAGGAGCCGCTCCGGTTCCGGGCTCGGGCCCGGCCACGGCGATCGGCCCCGCGCGACTGATCCGGTCAGACCCGGGCGGCGACCTCGGCGACGAACGCGTCGACGGCGTCGTCGGTGACGTCGAGGTGGGTCACGAAGCGGGACCAGCCCGTGCCGATGCGGGTGAGCATCCCCTCCTCGGTCAACTCGTCCTGGAGCGAGGGACCGCGCTCGCCGAACGAGACGAACACCATGTTGGTCTCGAGCATGTCGAGATCGACCTCCACACCGTCGATCCCGACGAGGGCCTCGGCGAGACGGCGGGCCCGGGCGTGATCCTCCGCGAGCCGATCGACGTGATGGTCGAGTGCGTGCAGACCGGCCGCGGCCACGATGCCGGCCTGGCGGAGTCCGCCGCCCAGCATCTTGCGGGCCCGGTTCGCCCGACCCATCAGCTCGGCCGAGCCGACGAGCACCGAGCCCATCGGGGCGCCGAGGCCCTTCGACAGACAGATCGACACCGAGTCGTACGGGGCGGCGAGCTCGGCCACGTCGGTACCGGTGGCCACCGCGGCGTTGAACAGTCGGGCGCCGTCGAGGTGGGTGGAGAGGCCGGCGTCACGGGCGACGGCGACCGCCGCGAGCTGGGCGTCGAGCGGGTGGACCCGGCCGTCGTGGGTGTTCTCCAGGCACAGCAGCTTCGTCATCGCGAAGTGCGGGTCGTCGACCTTGATCACCGAGCGGATCCGGTCGGGGTCGAGGGTGCCGTCACGACCCATCTCGATGGGCTGGGGCTGGATGGAGCCGAGCACGGCGGCCCCGCCACCTTCGTACTTGTAGGTGTGGGCGTTCTGGCCGACCACGTACTCCTCACCCCGGGCACAGTGCGCCATGAGCCCGCACAGGTTCGACTGGGTGCCCGACGGCACGAACAGCGCCGCCTCCTTGCCGAGCCGTTCGGCCGCGGCCGCCTCGAGGGCGTGCACGGTCGGATCGTCGCCCCAGGTGGCGTCGCCGACCTCGGCCTCGGCCATCACGGCACGCATGGCGTCGGTGGGGCGGGAGACGGTGTCGGACCGGAGGTCGATGACGGGCGCAGCCATACCGGGGACCCTATGGGCCGGCGGTCGTCTCGGGCGGGCGACAGCGCCGTCGGATCACTTGTGCGGGGATGACACCTCTCTACGGTGGGGCCCATGCCGGTCGGTCGTTACGCCCCCTCCCCCACGGGGACGCTGCACGTGGGCAACCTCCGCACCGCCCTCGCCGCGTGGGCGTGGTCGCGCCACGACCGCAGCGGGTTCCGGATGCGGTTCGAGGATCACGACCGCCATCAGGCCGCCGACGAACACGAGCGGGCACAGCTGCGGGATCTCGAGGCGCTCGGCATCGACTGGGACGAGCCCGTGACCCGCACGTCGGATCGGTGGGAGCGTTACGCCGCCGTGCTCGACGAGTTCGTGGCGCAGGACCGCACCTTCCCCTGCTGGTGTTCGCGCCGGGACATCCGCGAGGCGGCCGCCGCGCCACACGCACCCGTCGAGGGCTATCCGGGTACGTGTCGGGATCTCGATGCGGCCGGCCGGGCCCGTCGGGCCGCCGAGTCCCGGGTCGAGGCGCCCTCGCTCCGGCTCCGGGGTGAGGGCGAGGTGGTGGGCTTCGTCGACGCCGTGGTGGGCCCCGTCGAGGGTCGGGTCGACGACATCGTGTTGCGCCGGGGAGACGGGCTGCCGTCGTACAACCTCACGGTCTCGGTCGACGAGGTGGACGAAGGCATCGAGGTGGTGGTCCGGGCCGACGACCTCGTGCCGGTGACCCCGGCCCAGATCGTGATCATCCGCCACCTGGGCGGCACCGTCCCGACCTATGCCCACGTGCCCCTCGCCGTGGCCGCCGGAACGGGACGGCGACTGGCGAAACGTGACGGTGCCGTGACCCTGCCGGAGCTGGAGGCCGCTGGCTGGACGGCCACCGGGGTGCGGACCGAACTCGCCCGCTCGCTCGGCTGGTGCGGCGACGACGAGGTCCCGAGCTCGGGCGAGCTGCTCGACCGTTTCGATCCGCACCACCTCGTCCGCACGCCCTGGGTCTACGACCTCGACGAGCGGCGGCCCTGGTAGTCAGCCGTCGAGGTCGGTGAGGGTCCGCCCCGCCAGCCAGCCGCCGGTGAAGCGTTCGTCGTCGGTGACCTCGACCCCGGCCCAGCCGGGCGGCGCCCAGGCGTCGAGCCGGTCGCGGTCGCCCAGATCGACTTCGAGCAGCACCAGGCCGGCGAGGTGGTCGCCGAACTCGTCGATCGCCGCCGCGGTGCCGTCGTCGAGCACGAGCCGGTGTCGGGTCTTGTGCAGCAGTCGGCCCGGCAGGGCCCACAACGTCGCCCACTCGGCGTCGTCGAGGTAGAGGCTCGTGCACAGGATCGAGCGGGGGTCGGCCTCGTCGAGGCGGCGTTTGTGGCCGAGCTTGCGTTGCACGGTCCCGTCGGCGGCGACGACCTCGCGGAGCCGGAGGCGGGTGGCGTCGAGGTAGCGGTCGGTGATCCGGCGGGGATCGGTCGCTGCGGCCGGGACCGCGTCGAGGCGGAAGCGCCGCTCGTGTTCGGTGACCGCGTACTTCGTGCTCATCCCGCTCCCGAGTGAAGCACACCCTCAGCTGACGACGAGGAGCACGATCCCGGCCACGGCCACCGCGCTGGCCACGTACTCGCCGAGGCGGTGGCGTTCGCGGTGCACGATCACCCCGATCGCGAAGGCGAGCACGATCTCGAGCTGGCCGAGCGTGCGGACCTTGGCGGCGTTCTCGAGGGTCATGGCCCAGGCCCAGGCGGCGGAGCCGCCGAGCGAGAGCAGTGCGACGGGCAGCGCCGCCCGCCAGGCGCCGGCCACCCGCCGGACCGACGAGGTGGACGAACGGGCCAGCACGATGCCCTGCACCACCGTCTGGAGGACGAGCATGGCGGCGACGGTGACGATCGACCGGTCGAAGCTCGCCCCGGTGAGCCCGGACGAGGCGCCCCGGATCCCGACCGAGGCGAGCGCGAACCCGGCACCGGCGATGAGGCCGAAGCCGACGGCGGGGTCGATGCCGCCGTCGAGCACCTCCCGCCATCGGTCGCCGGCGGCGAGCCAGGCGACACCGGCCATGCAGATCACGGCCCCGAGCCAACCCAGCCAGCCGAGCGGCTCGGCGAGGAACAGACCGGAGGCGAGTGCGACGAACACCACCTCGGTCTTCGCGTAGACCGTGCCGACGGCGAAGTCGCGCACGCGGAACGACTGGAGCAGGGCGACCGTGGCGACCACCTGGGAGATCCCCGCGAGGGCGACCCAGCCCGCGAAGGCGGGCTCGAACCCGCGGACGCCGTCCCCGGTCGACATCTCGACCGCCGCGATGGCGACGGCCACGGGCATCGCGAACACGAAGCGCACGTATCCGGCTTCGTTCACGTCGAGCAGTCGGCGCAGCCGGTGCTGCTCCGAGGTCCGCACGATCTGGAAGACCGTGGCGACGAGGGTGATCACGACCCACATGGCCACACCCTCTCACGAATCACAACAAATGACACGTACGTCTCACATAATCAGACGCACGTTCTCGGGAGAGGCGCCCTCGTTCAGCCCGAACGGTCGCCCCGGGCGTCGATCTCGGTGTCGCTCGTCGCCCCGGCCGTGAAGGCGAAGGACCCGGCGGCGAGCTCGGCGAGCATGTCGCCGAGGGCGGCGTCGAGGGCCCTCGGCACCACACCACCGGTCGAGATCCGTCGAACACCAGCATCGGCCAGCATCGGCACCGACAGCGCCGTGCCGCCCGAGCCGATCCCGACACTCACGGGGACACCGACGAGGTCGACGAACCGCTCGATCGCGCCGACCTCGGCGAGTCCGGGGGCGAAGACGCAGTCGGCGCCGGCCTCGGCGTAGGCCCGGCAACGGGCGACCGCGTCGTCGAACGGATCGACCTCGTCGTCGAGTTCCGCGAAGAACGACTCCGCCCGGGCGGTGAGGGTGAACCGGATGCCGGTGGCGTCGACCGCCGCACGGGCGGCAGCGACCCGGCCCGCGGCCTCGGCGATCGGGATGAGACGGTCGCCGGTGTCGGGTGAGCGGTCCTCGATCGACCCACCGACGAGCCCCACCTCGACGGCCCGGCGGAACGTGTCGGCGACCGCCTCGAGGGTGTCGCCGTAGCCGTGCTCCAGGTCGGCGCTGACGGGCACGTCGACCGCCGACGCGATGGCGCCGTAGACGTCGAGCATCGTGTCCCGCTCGACGGCGTAGACGTCGTCACGTCGGCCGGCGGCCCAGTTCACGCCACCACTCGTCGTCCCGATCGCAGCGAACCCGGCGAGCTCCATCCGCAATGCCGAGCCCGCGTCCCAGGCACACGGCAACACGAAGCAGCCGTCCTCGTGGAGCGCCGCGAGCCGCGCCCCGTTCTCGGCGGGCGTCGGCCGTGGCCCGCTCATCGGCTGAACGGGTGCTCGCCCTCGTAGCCGAGTTCTTCGATCCGTCGCTCCGCCCACACCGGGATCTCGATGCCCTCACCGTCGAGGATGCTGGTGACGAGACGACCCTCCCGGGCCCACATGTGGCACGAGTTGAGGTTGAACTGCATGCCGGCGAGCTTGTCCTCTTCGGTCTCGGCGTCGCGCCACGTGTCGGTCGACTCGGGGAACTTGGTCCGCATCGACCACATCGACTGCACCGCCACCGGGGCCATCGCCCGCAGCAGGGCGGTGATATGGGTGCAGCCGGCCGAGGCGGCGAACAGCTCGTTCACCTTGCGGTTGAAGCCCCGGGCGATGGAGACCCCGACGAGTTCGGAGTACTTCGGTTCGATGCCCACGCAGTCGAGGTGCGGGGTGACGAACATCTCGGCGTCGGCCTCGACGATCTCGAGGCTCGGGAAGTCGAGCAGCAGGTCGAGCACCATGTGGTGCACGTCGAGCGGCTCGGGGTCGCCCTCGAAGTAGAGGCCCGGCGGCTTGGTGTCCCGCACCTCACCGCGCAGCCGGAGCCGGTTCGCCGCCTCGGCGAAGGCCCGCACGTGGTACTGGCGGTGGTGGATCTCGTCTCCGGTCGGTTCCTGCACCCGCTCATGGTGCCGGGCGGGCCCGTTCGGCTCCAATCCCGGACCGCCGCCACACCCGGGCCCCGGCCGGCGCCGGGGCCCGTGGTCAGGTGAGGAACTCGCCGACGGCGTGGATGACGAAGCCGGCGAGGCCACCGACGATCGTGCCGTTGATGCGGATGAACTGGAGATCCCGACCGACCTGGGCCTCGAGCCGGTCGGCGGTCTCGTCGGCATCCCAGCGCTGCACGGTGGTGGCGATCAGATCGGCCACCTCGTCACGGAACTGGTCGGCGACGTGGCCGACCGCGGAGATCAGCCATCGGTCGAGCTTGGCCTGGAGCTCGGCATCGGCGGCCACCCGGGCACCGCCGTCGGCGACGACGGCGTCGATCCGTTGGCGGAGATCCGACCCGGGGTCGGTGGAGGCCGTGACGAGGCCCTCCTTCAGGCGGAGCCACAACGACTCCGACCAGGCCCGGACCTCGGGATGGGCGAGCAGTTCCTCGCGGTACTGCTCGGCCCGGGCGGCGAGCGCCGGATCCTCCTTGAGCTGCACGGCGAGGGTGGCGGCCCGCTCGTCGAGTGAGCGTCGCAGCTCGTGGTTCCGGTCCTTGCCGACGTCGGCGAGGAACCGGCTCACGACGTCGTAGATCTTGTCGAACACGACGTCGTCGACCTGCTCGGGCACCCAC
>JAHDBV010000113.1 GCA_020630195.1 Acidimicrobiales bacterium | reverse complement strand
TGAACCGGCTCGGTGTCACGGCTGCCTGAACCACCCTCAGCGTTCAGTGTCACACCGCGTGGTCAGGATGGAAGCACCTTCCCTCGACCGCAGGAGAACACCATGGCTTCCCCCGCCTCCCGCGCCGCCGACCAGGCGGTGCACGTCCAGCTCGTCATCGACCGTTCCGGTTCGATGCGACGCATCGCCGACGACACCGTCGACGCCATCAACGGCTTCCTCGCCAAGCAGGCCGCCGAGCCCGGCAAGCTCCGCGTGAGCATCGCCGACTTCGATTCCGCCGATCCCTTCCGAGTCGTCGTCGATGCCATCCCGATCGCCGAGGTCGGCGTCTACGACGACTTCGAACCCCGTGGCGGCACGCCGCTGCTCGACGCGATCGGTCGTGCGGTCGAGCGCTGCGACGCCCGGGTCGAGGAGTCCGGCGACGACGAGGACCAGGTGCTCGTCGTCATGACCGACGGCGCCGAGAACGCCCCGACCGACCACACGGCCGACTCGATCCGCACGCTCCTCGACGCCCGTCAGGCGGCCGGCTGGGCGATCGTCTTCCTCGGCGCCAACCAGGACTCGTTCCGGACCGGCGGTCGTATGGGTGTCGCCCGGGGCACGACCCGGAACTTCGACGCCTCGGGCGCCGGGGTCCGCTCGGCCATCGACGACGTCTCGACGGCGGTGCTCAACCATCGCCGCAACGACCGGCAGACCCGCCGCCGCACCAACACCGACCTGCTCGGTCCTCAGGACGACCGATCGTGACCCCGAAGGCGAACGGAACCCTGTTGCACTCGCTGCCACTCGCTCGAAGCTGCATCGTGGAATAGTGGAACGGATGGTGGCCGATGGCAGCTCGCGAATTGCTTCGTCAGCGTGCGGTACGGCCTGCGTCGAGGGTGTCAGGATGCAAGCCATGAGTTCCTCAGGAATCAGTGTCTCGAACTCGCCGGTCGCCGATCTGAAGGCGCAGCCGGACGACCCCCAGATCAGATCGCGTGAGCGGGTCCGCGACCTTGCTGAAGTGTTCACAGCGTCTCGTGAGGTCACCGCCATGCTTGATCTCGTGCCTGGAGCTTTCGAGACGATTGATACGACCTTTCTTGAGCCGTCGTGTGGGAACGGGAACTTCCTCGTGGAGATTCTTCGCCGGAAGCTTGCGTTGATTGACCAGGCCACGTTCGGTGGGACCACGCACTGGTTCGAGGTAGCCGCCCTGCGCGCCCTCATGGCGATCTACGGCGTCGACATCAACGAGGACAACGTACGCGAGTCACGCCGACGGTTGAGGGCGGCACTGCTTGACGAATTCGAGGAGAGGGGGCGGCACACTTCGAAGGCCTTCCGAGCGGCCGTCAAGGTCGTGGTCGATGCGAATTTGCGTTGTGGGGATGCCTTGAATGGGGCAGAGGAGATTCTCTTCTTGGAATGGGTGCCCGAGGGTGAAGAGAGATTTGGTGGCCGGCCGTTCTACCTCGCCGAGCCAGAACTCAGCCTGTTCGACAGCCCACCACCTCCGATGCCAGCCGTGCACTTCTTCGAGCTTCCGGAGTCAGTGAAATGACCAGCGGGGCCGACAAAGCAGATACTGAGCGTGCCCACGTGCCTGATGTGCTGGAGACGCTTGCGCAGCTTCCAAACGACGAGGTGTTCACGCCGCCCAGACTGGCGAATGCCATGCTCGACATCCTCCCCGAAGAGGTGTGGACCGATCCCGAGTTGAAGTGGCTCGACCCAGCGACGAAGTCCGGGGTATTCCTGCGGGAGGCGTACAAGCGGCTGATGGTCGGGCTGGCCGATTGGCAGCCGGAACCTCAGAAACGACGCGCTCACGTTCTCCGGGAGATGCTGTTCGGTTCGGCAATCACGACCCTGTCAGCAGACATCGCACGACGTTCCGTGTATCAGACCAAAGATGCGACGGGCGCAAGTGTCGTCGATCCAGCCATCGCGAACTGGATTGTCGAGTTCGGAGATGCGGCCGGAAACATCGAGTACACCGAGACAGACCACACCATCGGCGCCGACGGGCGTTGCGAGATTTGCCGTGCGCCTGAGGCGCTGGTCCGAGATGAGCGTGAGACCTACGCCTATGCCTTCAATCACGGGACCTATCCGACCGAGGAGATGAACGACGTGAAGTTTGACGTGATCGTCGGTAACCCGCCATACCAGATCAGCGCCGAGGGCACGAATCGAACGATGCCGATTTACCAGCAGTTCGTCGAGCGTGCGATCGAGATGGACCCGAAGTACGTGCTGATGATCACCCCGTCGAGGTGGTTCACTGGGGGCCTGGGTCTCGACGATTTCCGAGACAAGATGATCAACGACCGGCGCCTGGCGAAGATTGTCGACAACCCAAAGATTTTCGACTGCTTCCCGCAGGCGAAAATCCGCGGCGGTGTTTCGTACTTCCTGTGGGATCGCGATTACGACGGGGATTGTGAGGTATCAACACGCATCGACGGCAGTGTCGTATCCACCGCTACACGTGACCTTCGACGTGGACATGGCGTTCTCGTCCGCGACAACAGAGCGTCGACAATCATTGAGAAGGTGCTGGCGAAGGGGCACGGTTCGGTCGAGGACTGGTTCTTTCCGCAACTGGCGTTCAACCAAACCTGGCGCACGAACTACCGCGGCCACAGCGAAGAACCGTTCGATGAGGGTGTCCCCATCATCCACAACAGCGGCGTCGGCTACGTCCGGGCCGAGGACTTCGAACGCAACGCGGAGGTCGTGGACGAGTGGAAGGTCCTGCTTCCGATGGCGAGTAGCGGCGATACGTCCCAGGACGAGGCTGGGCGGATCGTAGACATCGTGCTGGGCGAGCCAATCGCTGTTGCCCCTGGTTCGGTGTGCAACCAGACCTACTACGTAGCTGGTTCGTTCGAGACCGCTGAGGAGAGTGAGAACTATGCGAGCTACCTCGCCACGAGATTCGTTCGATTCCTCGTCCTTCAGCGGAAGTCAACGCAGCACATCACCTCGGAGCGCTTCCGGTTCGTCCCTGCACTCCCAATGTCCGAAGGGTGGGACGACCCTAAGCTCTACCGTCACTTCGATCTGAGCGACGGTGAGATCGAACACATTGAGGCGTCGATCAAGCCGCGAACCATCAACCTGTCGCTCGACTCGCCGATCCCGGAGTCGCATCTGCCGGGAGGACGCAAATACCGACCGACCGGCAACTGAGCAGGCAACAAGTGACGAAGTACATCTACGCCTACACGCACGCGGGCAACGCCAACCCCTGGAAGCGGGCGACAGGGCAGAGTGGCAATTTCCCGATCAAGGTTGGCGAGACGACCAAGCCTGGCGTCGCCCGGGTCAAGCAACAGCTGACGACGGCGTTCCCAGGCCTCATCGGTGTTGACATCCTGTTCCATTCAGAGGTGGCTGAGCGAAGAGATGGCTCGAGCTTCTCGGATCACGATGTCCGTCAAGTTCTTGGAAACGCAGGAGTGGTGAGCGCCGGGGGTGAGTGGGTCGAAGCGAGCCTCGCCGAAGTGCGCGGGGCCGTGGTGTCGCTGCAATCCGGACTGCCCTTCGACCCCGTGCGTGTTCAGACGTTCCGGATGAGAGACGAACAGTCGCGAGCCGTCTCTGAGACTGCCGCCTACTTCCGGGGTAACGCTGACGACGAGCCGAAGTACCTCTGGAACGCCAAAATGCGTTTTGGAAAGACGTTCACCACCTATCAGCTGGCCTGCGAGATGGGATGGACGAAGGTGTTGGTGCTCACCTACAAGCCTGCCGTTCGAAGCCAGTGGCGGGAGGACCTGCTGAGTCACATCGACTTCGCTAGTTGGCGGTACATCGACCGCGATACGCCGAGCGATGCAGCCGATGCCCTCGTCGATGGCGACGATCCTTTCGTGTGGTTTGCGTCGTTCCAAGACGTCACCGGACGAACCCCCGACGGGAAGGTGAAGCCACGCAACGAGACGCTCCACATCATCGACTGGGACTGCATCGTCATCGACGAGTTCCACTTCGGTGCGGCCACCGCCGCCGCTCGCGAGGTCTACGACCCCCAGGACTCGACCGAAGCTGAGCTAGCGAAGGTCGTTGACAAGGCCCTCGACCAATCGAACGACACCGATGCCGAACTCGTCACCGTCGACCTCGGACTCAGCACTCGTTGCCATCTCCATCTCTCCGGCACCCCGTTCAAGGCGATAACCAACGGGGAGTACGCAGAGGACCAAGTCTTTGACTGGACCTACATCGACGAACAGCGGGAGAAGCAAGCACGCGAACAGTCCGGCGGCGAAAACCCATACGCCTCGCTACCCCGGATGGAGATGTACACCTACTCCATGGGTGACACGGCTGCTGTCTGGGCGGACGACGGCGCGTTCGACGGATTCGACCTGAACACCTACTTCGGCGCCAAGGAGGAGGGTGGCACCTACGTCTTCGACCACCCGGACCACGTCAAGTCGTGGCTCGACCTGATCCGCGGCAAGAAGCAGATCAAGGGTGCGATCATCGAAGGCACAAAGCCGCCGTTTCCCTATGAGGCATCGCGTTTCGCCAGCGGCGTTCGTCACTCGGTGTGGTTCATGCAAGACATCGCCGCCTGCGAAGCCATGGCAAGCCTTCTGCGCTCGGACACGTTCTTCTCCACCTATGAGGTCTACGTGGCCGCTGGAGCCGGAGCAGGGGTCGGCGCAGCCGCGCTCCAGCCGGCTCGCGCAGCCATCAAACGGGCGGAGTCCGATGGCAAGAGCGGATCGATCACGCTGTCGTGCGGCAAGCTCATGACTGGCGTCACCGTGCCTCAATGGTCCTCGATCTTCATGCTTCGTTCGCTCAAGGCACCAGAGTCGTACTTTCAGGCCGCCTTCCGCGTGCAGTCCCCGTGGACGGAGTCGGGCGAGATCAGGAAGGAGACTGCCTACATCTTCGAGTTCGACCCCAACCGAGCGCTCGGCCTCGTTGCCCTCTACGGAACCGAGCTGGCCAACAACGCCCCCGACCGGGAGACAACGCAGCGCGACGTACTGGGGGAGTTGGTCAACTTTCTGCCGATCTTCGCTATCGACGGCGGTCAGATGGAGCAGCTCGACACGGATGCCATCCTCGACTGGGCGCACGGCGGGATCAGCGCCAACTCGCTCGCCCGGAAGTGGCGGTCAGTTGACCTCTACAACCTGAACGGCGTCACGATGGGTCGCCTCCTCCGGGATCCAGACCTGATCGCTGAGCTCGAGCAGATCGAGGACTTCCGGAACATCCGAGAGGAAGCCGAGCGAGTCGTTACTGCGTCCGAGAAACTTGCGAAGACGAAGCGAGACGGCGGCTCGAAGTCTGAGCAGAAGAAGTCGAAGTCGGAACTCGCCATCCAGAGAAAGTCGATCCGGGAGAAGCTCAAGAAGGTCAGCGCCAAAGTGCTGATCTTCATGTACGTCACCGACTTTCGCGAGGAGCGGCTGCACCACGTGATTGAGTCGCTCGACACAGACCTGTTCCTCCGGGCAACTGGCCTAAGTATCGAAGGCTTCCGCAAACTCACCGACGCGGGTGTGTTCGACGTTGCGCAGATGAACGACGCGATTCAGAAGTTCAGGTACTTCGAGCGCAAGAGCCTGGAGTCTGTCCAGTGACGTCTTGCTCGCTCGCGTGCGCCAGTTGGCCCCCGGGCGTGCCCGATGGCTGACTCCCTTCAGTGGATCGAGTCCGTCCTCGAATCGAGCGACGGCCTGGTCTCTGTGCAGGACGTGCTCGCTCGATGGGGCGCTAAGCGCCGTGGATACAAGGTGGTGGAGGAGATCGAGCGCGAGGCTGCGTCACTCGGATACTCGTTCAGCCCGCGATTGGTCGACGTGCCCCTCGACGGTCAGGTCAAGCTCGTCGAGATCGCAGCCGAAGATGATGTCGCTGAAGGTGACGAGCCACAGCTCCGTATGAAGGTCGGCTGGATCCCGACAGCCTTCTGCGAGGTGGTCTCGATCAACAGCTCAGCGACGTTTGCCGAAGCGCAATCGCTGATGGTGGCGCACGACTACTCGCAGTTGGCGGTCTTCGACGGCCAGCGAGGGCGGAAAGGAGCGATCACCTGGGAGTCGATTGCTCAAGCACGGCTGCGCTCCGCTGAGGCTCGGCTCGCTGATGCCGTCGACTGGAACGTTCCGCAGATCGGGCCAGAAGACGACCTCCTACCGCTGATCGGCCGGATCATCGAGGCCGGCTTCGCACTCGTCGTTTCGAGCGACAGGCTGGTGCAAGGGATCGTGACGACCGCAGATCTCAGCGCGCAGTTCGAGCTGGTCGCGAAGCCGTTCCTCGTAATCGGCGAGGTCGAACGAAGCCTGCGACTCCTCATCGACTCGACGTTTGAGGCGAGCGAGCTGGAGTCGGAGAAGGACCAGCGTGACTCGAGCCGAACGGTGGGCTCTGCGTCTGACATGACGCTCGGAGAGCAGAAGCGTCTGCTCGAGCGGCCGGCGAACTACGAGCGGTTGGACACCTGGGTTCCCCGTTCGGTGTTCGTCGATCAGATGACCAACTTCGTCCGAGTGCGGAACGAGGTCATGCATTTCAGCCCCGACCCCCAAGACGATGACGACCTGCAGGCGATCCTCTCGTTCCAGCGTCTGGTCGAGGAGATCCAGGGCCGCTGATCAGGACCGCGGCCAGAACTCGACAAGCAGGTCGGCGAGCTCGGCGGAGCGTGCGTCGATTGTGTCCTCGTTCCATACGGCATAGTCATCGACGAGTGACCGGTTCAGGCGGAGCACACTGTGGTCGGCGAGGGCAGGCCGCTTTGAGGACCAGGGCGCATTCGACATGTTCGAGTTCAGCGCCGTCGTGACGAGTGTCAGGTTGCCGAGCTTGTGCAGCGACGCCTGGCGCCGATCGTGTGACTTGGCATCGTCGTCGATCGGCCAGGACTGCGGCGTCCACGACTGAGGCATGAGGTGCTCGATCGGGAGATCTCCGGTCAGCTCGAGCGGTTCGGTCCGGTTGGTGCGAAGACAGGTTTCGAGCACTTCGAGGATGAGACGAAGGCGGTACTGCGGCAACTGTTTGTACAGCGGACGAGACCTGACTGCTTCCCAGAACTCGGCGTCTGCTGGCCAGTCGCTGGCAATCGCGGTCTGACCGGCAAGGAAGTCGCACAGCGTGCGAGCGAACTCGTCGTCGGGCACTTCGTGGAGCTTTCGGAGGATCTCGACGACGAAACGACTCGTCGAAGCCATTGACCGCTTCACGAGAAGCCGGCGTACGTACCAGCTCTCGATGTACTGCAAGCTCCCCAACTTCTCGGCTGGGTCGACGTCGAGCATCTGCACGTGCATGCGCAGCGGCATCAATGCTCCTGCTCCGAGCCGGTTCAGTCGTGTGTTGATGAGAGAACACTGACGCTCGATGGGATCAGCTGGAAGCTCGTTGTGGTCGGCGACGACACGGTACGCCGACCCCGCCGCCTTCAGATCGGCAGCGAGAGCTTCAGCGTCGAGCCCGGAGTCGCGTGCGTAGCGTCGGAAGGACGGAAACTCGTGCAGCGCCATCTGGACCCGCTGTGTCCTCAAGCCCAGCCAGTAGAAGAGAAAGAGGTCGACTCGCGGGCGCTTGAGGCGACCCTGGATCTCCGTCTCACGCCAGTACGGGGTCTCGAAGCCCATCAGATACTTCTCATAGAACGGCTCGGCTGCGAGCGTTTGACTGCCTTCCACGCTACGCAACAGGTCGTTCTTGATCAGATCGGATCCCAATAGCGGAGCCCCGCGAGCATTCAGTGTCTCGAAGATCGCTTGTGCGTTGTCGTCCTGGTCGAGGGTGATCGCCACGAGCTGCATCTTGGACATCAAGGTGCTCGACAACAGCTGGAGGGCGTCGGCAGCGTCATCCGATTCGCGGGCCCAAGTCTCGATCTGCTTCCGGAAGAAGTCGTGAGCCCGCACGAGCGCCGCGTCGCCGTACTCTCCCGCATCGAGACCGTCGTCCATCGCGGCCTCGAACGAGGGCCGGTCGACGTTGGTCGGCCACACCTTGAAGCGCTCGTGCGCTGCGGTCCGTGCGATCTCGTCGTTGAGGACGAGCTTCTCGAGCCGCTTCGCGTCCCGCTCGTCGCCCAGGTCCTGCATCACGAGCTGGAGGGCGTCGAGTAGAAGCTGAAGCGTCGTGAGCCGCTGCTGGCCGTCGATCAGGTTGTGCCGGTCGACATCACCGGGCCGCGATTGCAGCCGCTCGATGACAACTGCTCCGAGGAAATGGGGAGCGGTCATCTCGTCGCCGAAGTCGCGTGAATTCTCGGCGAGCGACTGGACGTCGTCCCACAGCGGGCGCCACTGATCGGTCTCGTTCCATACATACGGCCGCTGGTAGAGCGGCACGAGGTAGCAGACGTCCTGTCGGAAGAGATCCGCAAGCGTGACCTTGTCAGCATCCATTGTGTGTCCCGTCGTCGGAGTACCTGCGCAGCGTCTGTGCGGCGCTGCGGCGCAGCGACACCGTATTCGTCGATCTCTGGTGAGTGCTTGCCCCCTCGAAGATGGTTGGGGAGAGACACTGGCAGACGTCTGACACTGCCTCGCCGTACCGTTCGGCAATGGCCGAAGACCTCGAACCCGACGAGCCCTTCGGGTGGATGGCGTGGCGCTTCGGTTCCACCGCCGTCGCACCCGGGGAGCCCGGTACGGCCAGCCGGCAGCGGTACGAGTTCGCCCGCCACCACGCCGCTCCGTTGGTCGCTGCTGCGCTCGGATCGACGGCGGTGCCGTACCGAAGCGACCGGTCGGTCTCGCTCCGCACCGTCATCTTCACCGACGACCACGACGAGTGCCTCGTGGTCGTCGTCGGCGATCATGAGCCGACCGACAAGGTCGAGCTCGCCCTGCCCTACGGCCTCGAACATCTCGGCGACCGGGACCTCCTCCTCGTCGTTCCCGCCGGGGCCGAGTGGCCACTCGTCGCCCGCCTGCCGTGGCTCGACGTGCACGCCCGGGTGTTCACCCACCACGACGGCGAGGTGGTCGAACAACCACTCCCGGCCCGGGCCGACGTGCTCGCCGCCGTCGAGGGCACCGTCGCCGTGCCCGGCTACACGCTCGGCGCAGCGCAGGAAGGCTGGGTCGACGAACTGACCGCCTGGGCCGACGGGCATCCCCGCCTCGCCGCCACCCACCGGAGCAGCTACGCCTCCTGGCAGGTCGACGGGCGCCAGGCGCTCCGGATCGAACGCATCGGCGGCGGCCGGGTCCGCATCACCGCCGGCGCCGGACCGTTCACCCTCGTCGAGGAGATCGACGGCCCGCTCCTCGACCCGCACCCGTTCCGGGAAGCCGTGCGCCGGGCCATCGCCGAACGGACCGGCGGCGACGACACCGGCAACCTCGAGCACCGCTTCCAGTCACGCATCGCCGACCTGCCCACCGACCGCCGCCTCGGCCTCGACCCACTCGTGCCCGAGTTCCCCGCCACCCGACCCCGGGTCGGCGGCAACAGCCGCGGCTCGATCGACTTCCTCGGCGTCGACGCCGACCGCACCCTCCACGTCGTCGAGACCAAGGTCGGAGCGAAGGATCCGCTTGTCGTACTCCAGGCCCTCGACTACTGGATCTGGGCGACCGCCAACCGCACGGCTCTCGCTGACGAATACGACGCCGACCCCGAACGTGCCGTGGTCGCGGACGTCGTTGTCCTGCCGGCCGGCGGGCGCGAGCTGCTGGAACGGCACAACCTCGCCGTGCTCGAGCGGCTCAGTCGGAGCGTGCCGCTCCGACTGCACGCAGGCCGGGTGGAGCTCGACGGGTCGCTCCATCTCGACGCCGTCGCTCGACCGATGGGGCTGGCGCGCACCCATCCCACTCGCATGCGTCGTCGACTGGCGGTTGCTGCGCCGGCGCCTCACGACGAGGTACTCGAGGCGACCCTCGTCGAGCTGCGTAACCGAGGTGTCGCCCACCGCTTCCTCGACGTCCCGCACTCGTCGCAGCGCTTCGCCGCACGACTGTTCTCCCTGCTCGATGCCGACGGGGTGAGGACGGTGCTGGCCCGCCGCTTCGGTGCCATGGCCGACGCCGATCCCGTGCACCTCGAGTGGACGGACCCCGACGATCTCCTCCGGGAGTCGACCCCCGGCCGGCCGGCGGCGACCCAGGTCGACGCCGTGCTCAGCGGCACCACGATCGGTGGACAGCGGGTAGCGCTGCTGGTCGAGGTGAAGCTGACCGAGGCCGAGCTCGGCGGGTGCTCGCACATCGAACACGCCGATGAGCATGCGAGGGCGGTCTGCCGGTCCGACGGCCCGTTCGGCAGTGCGCCCGACGTGTGCTTCCAGCTCCGCAATCGGGACACGGGCGTGCGTCGGCGCTACGACGAGGTGCTGGAGTTCGAGGACTGGTCGCTGCCGGCGACGGTGGAGCGGGGCTGCTGGTTCCGGCGTCGCAACCAGGCGATGCGCAACGCCGCGCTCGCGGCCGCGCTGGTCGAGGCGGGCCGGTTCGATCGGGTCGCCGTCGCCCTCTGCTGCCCGCCGGAGCACACGAGCATGCGCCGTCGCTGGATGGAGACGGCGGCGATGATCGCCAACGTCGAGATGGGGATGCTCGAGCCTGCGGAGGTCGTGGCGACGTGTGCGGAACATCGTGCCGAGGCCGCGGCCGCGCTGTCGGCCGACGTCGGAATGCATCCAGTCCGAGTCGGCGGTCTCGATGCCGCTGTTGCGATGCCGGCACGCGAGTCGCTCGTGTGGTCGCTCGTGGCCGAGCTCTTCGGACGCTGCCCGGGGCGTTTCGAGGCGTACGAGTTGCACCCCGGAGGCGGGCAGTACGACGTGGTCGGCGTCGCCTTCGCTGGAGCAGAGGTCGACGAGTCGCCGGAGTTCTTCATCCACCCGAACCTCGAGGGACGCATCCATCAGTTCGGCCCGGCGAATGCAGGCGACACCATGGACGATGCGTGGGACATGCTCGCCCGAGGACAGGTGGAACAGCTGCTCTGGTGGTTGCGGCCGGCCTGCCCGCCGCTCGCCGCCGGACTCGGTCAGCCAGGTGTGTCGGGAGCGTCCGTCATGGCCGAAATCGCATCGCTCACCGCCGGCCGTTGGCGCTGGCGTCAGCGCATCGAGCGGCGGAGGAGCACGGAGTGGTGGCTCGTCCCGGACGATCGCCGTCCCTCCACGGCGGCGCTCGCTGTCGAGGTTTCTGCGGACCCGGTCACCGCGACGGGGACCGTGGGGGAGCGGAGGTTCGACCTGATCGACGACCCCTCCGGCTTCGTCGATGCGGTCCGAGGATTGCTTCCGCCCCAGCCGGGTACGACCCCGGCATGAGCACCACGGCGAC
>JAHDBV010000112.1 GCA_020630195.1 Acidimicrobiales bacterium | reverse complement strand
TCATGCTCGGGCTCGAGCCCGAGGAGATGCCGATCTACCGCGGACCCATCCCGAGTTGAGCCGGGGCGGGCGAGCGCCCGCCGCCGCGGACATCAGCGAGTGACCACGGCACGACCGTCTCGCCGGTGACCGCCGATCGGGCGCGGCCGCTCGCCCCGATCCCTCGAGTCGAGAAGGCGCCTGGATCTAGGTGGCGATGAGTTCGTCGATCCGGCGGAAGAGCTCCGCTTCGTCGAACGACGCGAACTCGACGGACACGGTTCCGTCATCGTCGATGAACGCCCACGCCGGCTGGGTCGGCACGCCGAACTCGGCGAAGACCTCCGGGCGGTTGGTACTGATCCGGACGATCTGCACCTCACCCTCGTACTTCTCCTGCGCAGCTGTGACCACAGGCTGCTCGGCCCGACACACCGCTCACCACTCGGCCCAGAACCACACCACGACGTCCTGGCCTTCGAGTGAACCGAAGCCCAGCACGCCCACATCGGGGCCGACATCGGCCGGTGGCGCCGCCGACGATGTCGGACCGGCGGTCGCGTCGACGTCGCGCGCCGACGAACAGGACGTCACGACCGCGACGAGCACGGCCACCCACAGCCATCCCGAACAACGCGATCGCATCATCCCGAAGGTACCGCTCGACTGCCCGGTGAGCCATCGACGCGGGAGCTGCTGCTCCACGGCGTCGTCCGGTTCCACGACCTGTCGACGCGAGGGGTGTTCGCTCAGTAGCCGGTGGCCTGGCCGCCGAGGGCGTCGATGAGCGTCCGGCTCTCCCGCTCGGCGTCCTCCTGCGGCCTGCCGAGCAGGGTGATGCCCATCTTGTCCGAGCGGTACGTGCCGTCTCCGAACTCGACGATGAAGTTGCGGGACCGGTTGGAGCCGTCGGGGTCGTCGAACCAGTGCAGTCGCACGGCGGACCGGGGCGCCGAGTGGACGAGATCCTTGGGTCGATTGCGGGTCGACGACCGGCTGCCGAGGATGAAGCGCCGGTCGGTCAGCAGGTAGAAGGTGTTCTCGGCTCCGCCACCGGCGCGCTGCTCGTCGGTGTAGCCGAGCGACCGGACGAGGTCGATGCGCCGGTCGGCACCCCGGTCCTCGGCCGAGATCGCGATCCCGGCCGTTCCGGGGACCACGAAGCCACCGACCGAGAGCGAGACGGCCGGATGATGGGCGACCACCGTCTCACCCGGTGCGTGCTCGTCGATCCACCGCTGGAGATGCTTGGCCTTGAACAGCGCGATTCCCACGACGCCCCCTTCGACGCGCCGACCGTAGCGCTCGGGACCCATCCGGCTCGCCGGGAGCGGTGCTCTCCGGTCACCGGACCGACGGACCGAACGACGAAGGCCCGGACCTGCGGTCCGGGCCTTCGTTGCGTTGGTGGCGGGGGCAGGATTTGAACCTGCGACCTTCGGGTTATGAGACAGACGAGCTAGTTTCCGGCCCTGACGGGGCTGACCAGCGGATTCCTGCATTTTCGCAGCTCAAGGCCGGTTTGTCGATGGGTCGGCGGTCCCCACTGTTCCCCGCTCGGCCCCGCTGTTTACGATTGTGCTGTTACCTGGGTGTTACCTCGATCGCCGACTCTCGCTGGAGTCGGCTCGACCGGAGGGGCCCACGCTGCGTGAGATCGCCCGCGAAGGCACCCCTCTATCGGCACGACAGCCTCGAGAGTACGATGGACGACGTGTCAGACACCGAGTCAACTCCGACCGGGCCCGCCGAGCCCAAGCTGGCCGAGGTGATCGCGCGGGCCGAACCGATCGGTGACTTGTCCCGGTTCGTGATCGACGATCTCACCGAGGAAGACGAAGACGAGTTCTTCGGGATCCTTGCCGACCTCTGACCATCATCCGGTCGTCGTGGTCGACACGATGATCGCCAGCGCCTGGCTCGGCCGATCAGTGTCGGCCCGTCGCGCTCGCTGGGCGCCGATGCTGGAACGCTCGGGCTGGATCCTGCCCTTCGTGGTGGTCGCCGAGATGCGCTTCGGTGCCCGCGTCGCCAACTGGGGACCACGCCGGACCGCCGTCCTCGAACGACTCGTCGCCAACACCCAGGTGTCGCCCCCGCTCCCGGAGGTCATCGACGCCTACGTCGCCCTCCGGACCTGGTGCGCCAACAACGGTCACGGTCTCGGAGCGAAGAACCACGAAGCCGACCGATGGGTCGCCGCAACAGCGCTCGCTGGCGGGCTCCCGCTCGCCACCGATGACGGCATCTTCGACAACGTCAAGGACTTGCGACTATTGCAGCCGGAGTAGCGCCGATAACTGCCTTGGGATCTCGAGCCTTCCACCGTTGTCGGCCGCGCCAGCCGCGGTACCGGTACTGCTGAGCGGGCTCGCGCCAGGTGGGCCGGCCGCGACGTCGGGAGTGACCCCGCCCTGACAGGGAGCGCGTTCGGGTTCAGCTCGAGTCGGTGCGGTGGACTCGCGGGCCCTCAGACGCGGCCAGCCCATACCAAGCGGTCCACCTCCTTCTCACACGACTCCTCTTGACTTTTCCATAGGTATCCTATCTATAGTTCTCCTATGGATCGCCAAACCGAGTTCGCCCCCGCCCCGCCGCTGGCGGTGTCGCAGTGGTTCAACACCGACCAGCCGATCAGCCTCGAGCGCCTCGCCGGGCAGGTGGTGATGATCGAGGCGTTCCAGATGCTGTGCCCGGGTTGTGTCAGCCATGGCCTGCCCCAGGCCCAGCGGATCGCCGCCACCTTCGCCGGTGATGTGACGGTGCTGGGGCTGCACACGGTGTTCGAGCACCACGACGCCATGAGCCCGGTGTCGTTGGATGCGTTCCTGCACGAGTACCGGATCGGATTCCCGGTCGGCGTCGACACCCACGACCAACCCGGCGGCACACCGGCCACGATGGCCCGCTACCAGCTGCGCGGCACACCGAGCCTGATTCTCATCGACCGCGCCGGGCGGGTCCGTCTGAACGCCTTCGGCCATGTCGATGACCTCGTCGTCGGAGCCGCCCTGGCCCGCCTGATCGACGAACCACCACCCACCACCACCGGGTGCACGCCCGACCAGGGATGCACCGTCCCGACCAAGGAGCAGACCCCATGAGCACCGACATCGCCGGCTACACCTACGACCAGAACCTGCCAGCGTCTCCCGTCAGCACCAGCGATCTCGACCTGTTGTTGTCGACGCTGCTGTGGACCGACGACGACGCCGCCGCGCTCGCTCGGGCCGGCACCGTGCTCGGGCCCCAGGTCGAGGAAATCCTCGACGTCTGGTACGGCTACGTCGGCTCGCACCCTCATCTAGTCGCGTCGTTCAACGGCGCCGACGGCCAACCTTCCGGCGACTACCTCGCTGCGGTGCGCCACCGGTTCGGGCAGTGGATCCGCGACCTGTGCAACCGGCCCTGGGACCAGAGCTGGTTGAACTACCAGAACGAGATCGCCCGCCGACACACCGACGCCATGGGCGACACCGATCATGTCGCCTCCGACCAGACCCACATCCCGCTGCGCTACCTGATCGCGTTCATTTGGCCGATCACCGCCACCATCCGGCCGTTCCTCGCCGGCACCGGCGCTGACACCGCCGAGGTCGACGCGATGCACGCCGCCTGGTTCAAGGCCGTAACCCTGACGGTGTCGTTGTGGTCCCAGCCCTACGATCCCGCCCGATGGTGAGCCGGCTCGTAGCGTGGCGGGCGACAATGGTTCGATGAACGGTGATGTCGGTCTCGACCGCAAGGTGCTCGCTGCGGTCGAGCGGCTGGGCCGAGCCCTGCGCGCCGCCCGCCAACAGGTGGCGACCCGCCACGAGCTGTCCCTGCTCGGCCTCAGCGTCATCGAGACCCTCGCTGTCGCGCGGCCCCGACGCGTCGGGGACCTCGCGGCCGAGCTCGACGTGTCCCAACCCACGGTCAGCGACGCCGTGGCCACGCTCGACAAGCGGGGCCTCATCGCCCGCGACCGCGACCCCAACGACCTGCGGACCACCCTCGTCACCCTCACCAGCACCGGTGAAGTGGTCGCGGCCGACATCGCCACCGAGCTGCAACCGATCCTGCGGGCCGAGTCCGGCACCGTGGCCGAACGAGCCACCACGCTGCGCGTGCTGCTCGGTGAGATCGCCCGACTTCAACAGGCCGGGGTCATCAGCGTGAACCGCAGCTGTCTCACCTGCCGCCACTACCAGCCCCCCGCTGCACGCGCCCGCGCACGGTGCCTGCTCCTCGACACTGCGCTTCGCGACCCGGACTTGCGCGTCGACTGCGGCGAGCACGAACCGGCCCTGCGCTGATCACCAACCGAGGCGGCGGCTCTGTGCTGCGCAGTCAGCGGACAGCGAAGACCGAGATGACGACGAGGAAGACAACGACGCCGATCATCAGCAGCGCCGCAGCCAGCTTCGGATGCGACGGCCGATCAGCCACGGGACGGGCCCGGTTCGGGTGAGGTCGCCGGTTCGGTTCGGTCATCACGTTCGGCGGGTGGCGTGCCCGGTGAGACGCTTGGCCATGGCCCACGCGAGGCCGTGGCCACGGCGCCGCGCGGTGTCGGTCATCGGGCCGGCCCAGCCGTCGTCGAGTGTGGTGTTGAGGATCTCGAGCCACCGGTCGAATAGTGCCTCGTCGAACGCGTCGGCGTCGTGGAGCCAACGGTGGGCTTCGATGACCTCGCCGGCGTCTCGGTGATCCTCCGGTTCGCCGAGCAGCATGCCGGCCCAGAAGTCGGTCAGCTCCAGCGTGTGCGCATGCCAGTCGACAGCAGCGAGGGTGTGGAAGTAGTGGTGGAAGCGTTCGTCCTGAGCGATGTCGCGGTAGAAGCGGGTGACGAACTCGACGATCTCGCCCCGGTCGTCGAGGTCGCGGCCACGGTGTTCGGGCGGTCCAGTATTACTCATCGCCGGGTGGCCGATCGACGGCGGCGCGTAGCTCAGCGAGCTGAGCGCGTAGGGCGCGTTCGTCGGCCCATCGTTGGGTTTCGTCGCGTACGACCGCCGCGATCCCTGACACGGTCCCGTCCGGGTTGTTCAGCAGGGTGACGGTGAACGCGATCGAGCGGCGTTGCCCATCCGCGTGCAGGGCCGGCACCCGCAACAGGTCGGCGCCGTAGCGGGTGTGTCCGGTGGCCATCACCGTGGCGTAGCCGTCCCAGTGGGCGCGGCGTTGGCGTTCAGGGATGATCAAGTCCAGGGACTGTCCGACCGCTTCTGCCTCGGGCCAGCCGAAGACCCGTTCGGCAGCCGGGTTCCAGTAGACGATGGTGCCGTCGGCGTCGGCGACGATCACGGCGTCGGCCATGCCGTCGACGAGACGGGCCAGGGTCGTGTCGTCGGGTGTCATCGTGTCGAGTCTCTGGGTTTGGCGCCGATGGCGAGCGGCCCGCGCCGGCGGTGGATGCTGAGATAGGTGATGCCCTCGGCCCCGGCCAGCACCTCGCGGCGGCTGCCTTTCGGCACCATGGCGAGCACGTCACCGTGCAGCTCGAACGACGTTCCGTCCACGACGAGGTGGCCACGCCCGGCGATACCCGAGACCAGCACGTCGACGTCGTCGTTGACGTGGGCGCCGATGGCGCCGCCGGGGTCGAGGTGGACGAGGTTGGCGTCGAGGTCACCGCCATGGGGCAGGCTCCACACCACCCCAGAGCGGCCGCGGGTGTCGGTTGCGCCGACGTCGACCACCACGATCTGCTCCGTCGCGCCGGCGCAGTCGGGTTCGTCGTCGAACAGGTGGGCCCAGCACGGCGGATCCCCGCCCTCGTCGACACTCATGACGCCCCGCCCGCTGGGTTTCGCTCGGTGGCGAGCACCGCGGGGAACAACACGTTGTTCTCCTTGTGGACATGGAGATGGGTGTCGGCTTCCAGTTCAGCGAGGCCGTCATAGAGCGCCCGGTAGCTGGCGCAGCCGTCGTCGGGGACGGCGTAGCCAGCCGTGAGCGTTCGGAGGCGGGCGAGGAGGTCGCCCGCGGTGTCGTGTTCGGCCAGCATGACCTTTATCGGGTTCGCCAGACTGCCGCAATGGAAGGCTGGCGCCTCGGTCGCGGCAGCGAGTTCACGGATCATCGGGAACAGGATCCGCTCCTCCTTCATCAGGTGCGGTTCGAGATCGGCCCGCAAGTCGGCGAACACCACTCGCACCTCGCCAAGCTCGGGGTGGCGTTCGCCATGCACCGAAGTCACCTTGTCGACCAGTCCCTGCAGGCGTGGCAGCGCGTCGTGCAGGTAGGTGTGGTGGGTGGCCTCGAGATGATCGACCAGCGCTGCCGGGCTCATGTCCGCCCAGTCCACCGCCTCCGCTGCGACGTCCGCCGAAGCGAACTCGTCGAGGACGTCGCCGAGGTCGAGGCCGGCCTCGGCGACGGCGTCGCCGAGGCGGCGCTGCCCGCCACAGCAGTAGTCGAGGCCGAGCCGGTCGAGCCGCGCCGCCAGTCCAGGCCGGGCCGTGACCAGGTCGGCGAGGCTGTCGTTGACGTCGATGGTAGTGGTCATGGTCGGTCTCCGATCGATTCGGGTCATGTGAGGACGGCGATCGCGGTGACGGCGACGACTGCGATCCCGAAGGTCATCTGCTGCAGGCCGATCACCACGGCCCGGCGCACCGGTCCCCGCACCGCGGCCACGTTGAACACGGCGATCGCTGCCACCGCCAACACCGGCAGCAACGGAATGGCATCGAACAGCCACGCCGCCGCGACTGCGGCGACGGCGAGTGCCTGGGCCAGGTCGGCATGCCAGCGCGTCACCGGCCGGCCGTGGGCCCGGAACACCATCGTGCGGGCATAGGGGATCGCCGCTGCGGCCCGGGCCGAGATCACCACCCACAACCCCAGCGCCAACGCCGTGGACTCCCCTGCGGCCAGAACGATGGCGGCGACGACCGAACCGATCCCGATCGTCCCGGCCAACTCCGGTATCAGACGGCGGCTGCGTGAGCGCATGTCGAACCACAACTCCACCCCGATCAACGGCGCCGCGGCCGCAAGCGGTACCCAGAACCAGCCATCCGACGCGCCCGCCACGGCAGCCAGCCCCAAGACGATGATCAGCGCTATCTCGGCGGCGGCGATCCGGGCCGCCAGTCGGCTGCGGTCCAGCCACCGATGCCGCCACCGGTCGACCAGCACCACCTTCAACGGGGTACGGGCCACGAACCCGACCATCGCTGCCACACCCAAGGCCAGCCCGGGCCACGACCACGCCGCCACCAACCCCAGCACCACCGGCTCCGCGGTCAGACTCCACCCGCCATGCTCGGAGGGCACCGCGACCTGGCGCCACAACCGCACCTGCCTCGGCGCCACGTCCTCGACGTGAGCCGCAGTCATCGGGCTGCACCCCCTACCAGGGACGCCTCGGCGACCGAGGTGCCATCGAGTTCCCGCAGCAGTTGGGCTCGGGCCCGCAACCACGGGACGTGCAACGCGCACGTACCCGATGTGTTGCAGGGACGGTCCGCCAGTACGCACCGCCCCGAATCGGTGGGACCCTCGATCGCCTCGATCACCGCCAGCACCGACACCGACCCGAGGTCCACGGCCAACGAGTAGCCGCCCGACGGACCCGGATCCGAACGCACCCAGCCAGCGCGAACCAGCGGTGTCAGTAGCTGGGACACGAACCCCGACGTCGACCCCACCGCGTCGGCCAACGCCGGGCCCTTCACCCGCCCACCGGTCTCGCCCAGCGACCGCAACGCCCGGACCGCCAGATCACTCTTGCGCGTAACTTCAAGTCGCATACTATAAGACTACTCAGAACGTTGGTTGGAGCAAGCCCTAATGGAACGACACCTCGAGACCGTCGACCTCGACACCGGATCGTGGCTCCGTCTCGATTGCGGCCACCCTGCACCCCCGGCTCGACGGCCCGACGGCACCGCCGACTGTGCGCTGTGTGACCGTGCGCAGCTCCCGGCCGGGCTCATCGCCGACGGCGCCCCGTTGCGCCAGCGCGCGCCCTGGCCGAAGCAGTGTCGCTTCGAGCTCACGCCGCCGGCTTGGGCGGTCCTGCGTCTCGACTCTGGCACCGCGTTCGTGTCCGGCCCGGGAGTTCCCCGACCCACAATGACCGCACCGGCACAGGTCGTGCTCGTCGCCGGCGCCCGCTACCGGATCGCGCCGAGCGACGACGCTGACCTCATCATCCAGCACTTCCGCCATCCCTGCCTTTCGCGATGGCCGGGCGAGCCGGCGGAGGCCGCGTCGTGAGCGGTACCGATGTGGGAACCCCGATGGCGGGTGGCGCTGCGATGGTCCGCCCGTTGGCGTGGGTGTGGATGGGGATCGTGATCGGCGTGTCGTTCCTGGCCACACCGGTCAAGTTCACCGCCGACTCCCTGACCCGTCCCGTCGCGCTCGATGTCGGCCGCGCCACGTTCCACGCCCTCGCCTACCTCGAATGGGCACTGGTCGCCGTAGCCGCCGCGCTCATCTGGCACGCCACCACCCGCGGCCACCGCCTCTCCCGGAGGGCCCTGACCGCCGCCGCGGTGATTGCCGTCGCCCTCGCCCTCCAATCTGCGTGGCTGCTCCCGGCGCTCGACGAACGAGTCGCGTCGATCATCGCCGGCACCGAACCCCCACCCTCACACCTCCACACCCTCTACGGCGTCGTCGAGATCACCAAGGTCGCCGCCCTCGGCCTGCTCGGCGCCTGGGCCACCCCGACCGCCACCCCCAGCGAGTCACCCACCCAAACCGCGGCTGCCCGAGTCCAACCATGACCGCTGCTGTGGAGGTGCGCCGCGCCAACACCATCCTCTACTGCGACCAGTTCGCCGACACCGTCACCTTCTACCGCGACACGCTCGGCCTGGCGGTCACTTACGCCAACGACTGGTTCGTCGAAGTCCACATCGCCGACACCGCCCACCTCTCCCTCGCCGACGCCACCCGAGCCACCATCCCCGCCAGCGGAGGCGCCGGGATCACCCTCAGCTGGCAGGTCCCCGACCTCGACGACGCCCGGGCCGCTCTGCTCGAGCGAGGCATCGCCGTCACTGACCCCTCGGTCCGTTGGAACAGCACCTACGTCGAGTTCTTCGACCCCGAAGGCACCCGCATCGAACTCTGGAGCCCCGCCCCATGACCCGACCCGATCTCGACACGCCCGAACAGATCGCCGACATGGTCCGCCGCTTCTACGCCACCGTCAACACCGACGACATCGTCGGACCGGTGTTCAACGACATCGCCAGGGTCGACTGGGACCGCCATCTCCCCAAGCTGGCAGCGTTCTGGGCGCGGGCCCTGCTCGGCATCGACGGCTACCAGGGCAACCCGTTCGCCCGCCACGCCCACGTCCACCAGACCTCTCCCCTCACCCCAGCACACTTCGAGCGCTGGCTGGCCCTGTTCGAAGCGAACCTCGACCAGCGGTGGGCCGGTCCGAACACCGAACGAGCCCGGACGCTGGTCCACAACGTGGCCCGAGTCCACGCCATCCAGCTCGGCGTCACCGGCGAGCCCGTCCATGGTCGCTGAAACCCACAGTCACCACGACCGCATCGATCCCGACGACATCGTTGCGCTGCTCGCCGGACACCTCGACAACGACGACCCCGCCACCCTCACCCTCGCCGACTGCGGCTTCCACGACGACGCCGACCTGTTCGACCTCGTCGACCTCCTCGCCGAGGAGTACGGCGAACGCTGCCTCACCTCCATCGACCCCGACGACCTCGGCGCACACACAACCCTCGCCGAGGTCATCACCTTGCTCACCGATCGGGTCCATTGACCGCCGCTCAGGCCAGGCCGGTGCTCTCGATCCCGTCGCTGCCGCCGTCCGCGGCGGTGTCGGCCCGGTAGAACTCGACCGCGAAGCGCGCTGGCCCGTCGAGTTCGACGTGGTGCGGCCAGGCCGGTGGGATCACCACCGCGTCGCCGGCGCTCACCGCGATCGGTTCGTCGGGACGGTCCTCGAACACGAACCGGACCTGCCCGTTGTGCACGACGAGGCGACCCCACACACCGTCGGCGACGCGGTGGGCCCGTAGTAGGCCGGCCGGGACGGTGTCGTTGTCGAACACGTCGGTGGTGCGGGCCAGGGTGAACCCTTCGGGGATGCGGTCGTGGCCGGTCATGTCGTCGCTCCTGTCGGGCTCGCTGTCGGGGTGGGGATTTCGGCATCGCCCTCGATGTCGAGGGTCGGCAAGAGTCGGTCGAGCCAGCGAGGGAGCCACCAGTTGGGGTCACCGACGAGCGCCATGGTCGAGGGGACGAGCACCATGCGCACGATGGTGGCGTCGACCGCGACTGCGGTGGCGAGTCCGACGCCCATCATCTTGACCACCGGATCGTCGGAGGCGACGAAGCCGAGGAACACGCTGATCATGATCAACGCGGCCGCGGTGATCACCTTGGCCGTGGCGCCGAGGCCTTCGACGACGCTGTCGATGTTGGTGTGCCCGCGGTGGTACTCCTCGCGGATGCGGGACAGGATGAACACCTCGTAGTCCATCGACAGGCCGAAGAAGATGGCGAACATCATCATCGGCACGAACGACGCGATCGGCACGGCATCGTCCAAGCCGATCAGGGATCGCCCCCAGCCCCACTGGAACACCGCCACCACGACGCCGTAGGCCGCTCCGATGGAGAGCAGGTTCAACAGAGCCGCCTTGAGCGGGACGAGGATCGACCGGAACACCGTCATCAGCAACAGGAACGACAGCGACACCACCGCAGCGATGAACCACGGCAGGCGGGCGGCGATCTTGTCGGACTGGTCGATGAACCCGGCGGTCGGCCCACCCACCAGCGCCGTGGCGCCGGTGTCGGCGGTCGCGGCCGGCAGGGTGTCGTCGCGGAGACGGTGGACCAGGTCGCTGGTGGCCTCGTCCTGGGGCTTGGTCGTCGGGATCGCCGTGATGAGCGCCGTGTCCCCCGCCGCGTTGAGCTCCGGCGGCGACACCGCCCGCACCCCCGGATCCGCGCTCACCGCAGCCACGATCCCGTCGAGTACCTCCGGGGCGTTGCCGTCGACGTCGACCACGATCAGGAGCGGACCGTTGAACCCGTCGCCGAAACCGGCGGCCAGCAGGTCATAGGCACGACGATGGGTGGTCGACACGGGGTCGGTCCCGGCGTCGGCCTGGCCGAGCCGCATGTCCAACACCGGGATCGACAACACCACCAACACAAGGGTCGCCGCGATCGAGGTGCGCCACGGATGATGGGCGACCCAGTGCGCCCATCGCACCCAGCCGCCATGCCCACCGGCCACCGGCGCTGCATCCGACGCCGACTCCGCAGGATCGGCGGCTGATGCCGTCGGTCCCGGCTCGCCGACCGCCTGCGCCGCTGCGGCGCGGTGCGA
>JAHDBV010000111.1 GCA_020630195.1 Acidimicrobiales bacterium | reverse complement strand
CGCTTCGACCGAGATCGTCGAGGTCTCGGTCGAGGAGGGGTTCGAGGTCGGCGAAGGCGCCGTGCTCGTTGTCCACCCGGTTGCTCATGAGGACAGTGTAGCACGTGAGTCGAACAAATGTTCGATGGGAACGTTCACTCGCGTCGAGACGGAGTGGGACCCAGGCCACGGCGACGACCCGCTCGTGTGATCGAGACCGTGGTCGGCCGCGAGATCACTGTCCCCCAAGCGGGAGGCGTGCTCCCGCGGACGACGCCTGAGCTCGCCGCGACCGGCGGGGTCGGTGAATCGTCGGGAACGACGACCTACCCTCTGCACGGTCGGTCTCGGACGGGAGTTGCAACATGGCTGGTGGTCTGGTCGGACTGCTCGATGACGTCGCCGCGTTGGCCAAGCTGGCCGCCGCGTCGATCGACGACGTGGGGGTCGCCGCGGGGCGTGCCTCGATGAAGGCGGCCGGCGTGGTCGTCGACGACGCCGCCGTCACCCCGAAGTACGTGAGTGGTCTCGCCGCCGAGCGCGAGCTGCCCATCATCCGCAAGATCGCCACGGCATCGATGCGGAACAAGCTCGTGTTCATCGTGCCGGTCGTGCTGGTGCTGTCGGAGTTCCTCCCGTGGGTCATCGAGATCCTCCTGCTCTGTGGTGGCACCTTCCTGTGTTACGAGGGCGCCCACAAGGTGATCCACGCGCTGAAGAAGGACGACCACGACCACGACGAACCGGCCGTGATCAAGGGTCCGGAAGCCGAGGCCGAGACGGTCGCCGGCGCGATCCGGACCGACTTCATCCTCTCCGCCGAGATCATGGTGATCTCGCTCAAGTCGATCCTCGAGGACGATGCCGGGTTCATCACCCGGGCGGTGAGCCTGATCGTCGTGGCGATCCTCATCACGATCGCCGTCTACGGCGTCGTGGCCCTGATCGTGAAGATGGACGACATCGGGCTCCGCCTCACCGAGCGGGACGACGAGGGCTCGAAGAAGCTCGGCCGTTCGCTCGTGAACGGCATGCCGAAGCTGCTCACCTTCCTCTCCGTCATCGGCACCGCCGCCATGCTCTGGGTCGGTGGCCACATCCTCCTCGCCGCCACGAAGGACCTGGGCTGGAAGTGGCCCTACGACGTCGTGCACGACTTCGCCCACAACTTCGACATCGGGGCGATCGGTGGGTTCCTCGAATGGCTCGCCAACACCGCGGTCTCGGCCGTGATCGGCCTGATCATCGGCACCATCGTCGTCCAGATCGTCGAGGCGTTGCCGTTCGGCAAGAGCGCCGACGCCGCCCACTGAGGTCGGCCCGCTCAGCCGTCCCGGAGCGTCGCCGACGGGTGCACGATGCCGGACTGGACCTACCTGCCGCTGCGTGAGCCGGCGCTCATGGCGCTGCGATCGCCCGAGCGGGTGCGTCGCTCGGCACTGCGGTTCGTCTCGGGTCTGGCCCGCGTGCCCGGCGGGCAGACGCTGATCCGCGGCTTCGACCACACTCACGATCTGCCCGAGGCGGCTGTCGAACTCGGCGACACCACCCATCCCTCACCGATCGGCGTGGTGCTCGACGACGCCGTTCCGGCCACCCGCGACGCGCTGCGGGCCATGGGGTTCGGGTTCGTGTCGATCGACGGCCGGCCACCGGCGGGCGCCCACATCAGCGAGGCGACGACGATCGAGGGGCTCGTCGCCGAACTCGATGCCGGTCACCGCCTGCTCGTCGCCAATGCCGCCACCATCGAGCTCGGCCCGACCACGGCGCAGCGGGTCAACGAGGCGCTCGCCCAACGCCACCACGAGGCCGCCGGACACGATGTCGACGACGTCGACTGGTTCCGCCCCTGGACCTGGGCCGCCTGGGTCTGGGCGTTCTGGCTCGGCATCGCCATGATCTGCGGCGGGATCGGGGCGACGCTGATCACCGTCGGACCGGTGCTGTTGCCCTACGACGAGGAGTTCCTCGGCGCCGGCGTCGACGAGCTGCGTTCGTTCAACGACCGGCTCGTGCCGTTCCTGCAACACGATCGGATCACGATGGCCGGCTGCATGGCCGCCATCGGGTTCAACGATCTCGGCTTCGCCCACGCCATGCGGCGCGGCTGGCCCTGGGCCCGCACCGGCTTCCTCGCCGCCGGGGCGGTCGGCTTCCCGACCTTCTTCCTCTACCTCGGCTACGAGTTCTTCGACCCGCTCCACTTCGCCGTCGCCGTCGGGTTCTTCCCCCTCTACCTCGGTGGTGTCTTCGGGCGGCGCTCGCCACCCACGTGGCGGGTCCCGATCACGGTCGACGAGCGGGAACGACGTGCCGCGCTCGACAGCCAGCTGATGATGGTGGTGCTCGCGGTCGGCGTGCTGCTGTCGGGGTTCGTGATCATGGTCGTCGGGCTGCGTGATGTGCTCATCCCATCCGATCGGGTCTTCCTCGGCGCCGATCAGGCCACGTTCGAAGCGGCGCTCGACGGTCGTCTGCTCCGCTTCATCGCCCACGACCGGGCCGGCTTCGGCGGTGCGCTCGCGTCACTCGGCGTCGGTCTGCTCACCACGACGTTGTGGGGCTGGCGGGCGGGGGAGCGGTCGACCTGGTGGATGCTGCTCTCCGCCGGTGTCGTCGGGTTCGGAGCCGCCCTCGTGGTCCATCTGGTGGTCGGCTACACCGACCTGCCCCACCTCGTCCCGGTCTATGCCGGGATCGTCTGGCTCGCGGTGATCCTGCGCCGCAGCCGGGCCTGGTTCTTCGCGGAGGTCTAGGCGGCGCGGGCACGGCACCCCGCAAATCAGCTCACGCCGCTGGAACCACCGGCCGGACGGCCGATGGAGACGGACCCGGCCGATACCGTTGAGGCCGTTCCCCGAACCCGCCGAGGAGCCCCCATGTCCATCGACCCGCTCGACGCACTCCAGCGCGTGGCGTCCAACTACGCCTGGACCTGGGAGTCCGACCTGCGTGACGTGCTCGTCCGCTACACCGGCGACCCCATGCACACCGCCCCGGCCGAGGCCGTGCGGAGCATCACGAAGAAGCAGCTCCCACGCGATCGCAGCGATCTCATCGCCGCCGGCGAGAAGGTGGCCGCGCTCGAGGCCCAGGCCTCGACCACGCCCGAGATCGCCTACTTCTCACCCGAATTCGGGATCTCCGAGATGCTGCCCCAGTACTCCGGTGGGCTCGGCATCCTCGCCGGCGACCACCTGAAGGCCGCCTCCGATCTCAAGACGCCGCTCGTCGGTGTCGGCCTGTTCTACGCCCACGGCTACTTCGCCCAGGGCGTGAAGGCCGGCAAGCAGTCGGTCGCCTACAGCACCTACCAGCCCGCCGACCTCGGCCTCACCGACACGGGTGTCGTCGTCCGCGTCGACACCCCCCGGGGCCCGATCCGGGCGTCGGTGTGGGAGTGCCGCGTGGGTCGCATCAAGCTCTACGTGCTCGACTCCCGTGTCGAGGGCAACGACGACTGGGCCTGGGACGTCTGTGACCGCCTCTACGGCGGCGACCGCCAGAAGCGGATCGATCAGGAGTGGTTGCTCGGTGTCGGTGGCCTGCGAGCCCTGCGTGCGCTCGGCATCCATCCCCGCGTCATGCACCTCAACGAGGGCCATGCCGGCTTCCTCCTGCTGGAGATGCTCTCCGAGCGGGCCGGCCTCGGCGACGACCTCGAGACCGCCCGCGCCGCCATCCGCGATCGCATCCTGTTCACGACCCACACCCCGGTCCCGGCCGGCATCGACCGCTTCCACAAGTCGCTGATCATGCCGTTCCTCCAGCAGGTGGCCGCCAGCACCGGCTTCAAGGCGAAGGACCTGTTCGCACTCGGCGATCTCCCGTCCGATCGGGCTCCGGCCAAGTCCGGCGCCAAGCCCAAGCCACACACCGAGTTCAACATGGCGGCCTTCGCCCTGACCTCGGCCGGCAAGATCAACGGCGTGTCCGAGCTGCACGGTCGGGTGAGCCAGAAGCTCTTCGGCTCGTTGCCCGAGGGTGCCTCGATCGGTTCGGTCACCAACGGCATCCACTCCAAGACCTGGATCGCCCCCGAAGCCCAGGACTTCTTCGACACCCACCTCGGTGGCAACTGGGCCGACGGCTCCGCCGCCTGGAAGAAGTCGAAGAAGATCGACGACGCCACCCTGTGGGCGATGCGGGACGGTCTGCGGGCCAAGCTCGTCGCCGGGCTCGCCGCCGACTGGGGGACGACGGGTCTCGATCCCGACGCCCTCACGGTGGGCTTCGCCCGACGCTTCGCGACCTACAAGCGTGCGGCGCTGCTGCTGTCCGAGCCGGAACGCCTCGAAGCGCTGCTCGCCGACACCGACCAGCCGGTCCAGTTCATCTTCGCCGGCAAGGCCCATCCGGCCGACGTGCCCGGCCAGGCCGTGCTCGCCGAGGTCGTGAAGTTCTCGAAGTCGAAGGCCGCCAAGGGCCGCTTCACCTTCGTGCCCGGCTACGACGTGCGCCTCGCCCAGCTGCTCTACGGCGGTTGCGACGTGTGGCTCAACAACCCGGTCCGCCCGCAGGAAGCGTGCGGCACCTCGGGCGAGAAGGCCGCCCTCAACGGCGGCCTCAACTGCTCGATCCGTGACGGCTGGTGGGCCGAGTGGTCGTTCCCCGGCAACGGCTGGGACATCCCCACCTTCGACGTCGGCGACAAGGGCATCGACTCGATCGAGGACCGCGACGCCGCCGAGGCCTCGGCCCTGCACGACCTGTTCGCCGACGAGATCGTGCCCACCTTCCACGGCGACCGCGCCGCCTGGGCCGACCGCATCCGCACAGGCTGGGTCGAGCTCGGCCCCCGGGTCACCGCGGCCCGGATGGTCGCCGACTACAAGCGTGACTGGTACGACACGCTCGGCACCGGCGACGCGGGAGCGACCGGCAACTGATGCACAGCGGACGGGCCCATCACGAACTCCCGGTCTGGCCGGGACGGCCCGATCCGCTCGGCGCGTCGTTCGACGGGTCGTCGACCCACTTCGCCGTCTTCTCCGAGTCGGCCGAGATGATCGAACTCTGCCTGTTCGACGACGACGGCAACGAGACCAAGCTCGAGATGCCGGAGGTCACCGCCTTCGTCCATCACGCCACCGTGCCCGGTGTCGGCCCCGGAACCCGCTACGGCTTCCGGGTGCACGGCGCATGGGATCCACGCCGCGGGCATCGCCACAACCCGAACAAGCTGCTGCTCGACCCCTACGCCCGGGCGATCGAGGGCCCGGTCGACTGGCATCGCGCCACGTTCGATCACGTCGCCGGTGACATCGACACGATGGACGAACGCGACTCGGCGCCCTACGTGCCCCGGTCGGTGGTGGTGAACCCCTGGTTCGACTGGGCCGACGACCGTTCGCCCAACGTCGCACGCCACGAGACGATCCTCTACGAGACCCACGTGCGGGGCATCACGATGCGTCATCCCGACGTGCCGCCGTCACTCCGTGGGACCTACGCCGGCATGGCCGAGCCGGCCGTGATCGAGCACCTGCTGTCGCTCGGCGTCACCGCCGTCGAACTCCTGCCGGTGCATCAGTTCTTCCCCGAGTCGTCGATCGTCGACCGGGGGCTCACGAACTACTGGGGCTACGCCACCATCGGCTACTTCGCACCCCACAACGCCTATGCGGCCTGGGGCCAACGCGGCGAACAGGTGCAGGAGTTCAAGCACCTCGTGCGCACCCTGCACGCCCACGGCATCGAGGTCATCCTCGACGTGGTCTACAACCACACGTGTGAGGGCAACGCCTGGGGCCCGACGTTGTGCCACAAGGGACTCGACAACGCCTCGTACTACCGGCTCCACCCGGACGACGGTCGGCACTACGTCGACTACACCGGCACCGGCAACACCCTCAACGTGCGTCACCCGAACGTGCTGCAGCTCATCATGGACTCGCTGCGCTACTGGGTGACCGAGATGCACGTCGACGGTTTCCGCTTCGATCTCGCCTCGGCCCTCGCCCGCGACACCGAACACGTCGACCAGTTCGCGGCGTTCTTCGACATCATCCACCAGGACCCGGTCCTGCGGACCGTGAAGCTCATCGCCGAACCCTGGGATGTCGGTGAGGGTGGGTATCAGGTCGGTCGATTCCCGCCGCTGTGGTCGGAGTGGAACGGCCGTTACCGCGACACGATCCGGGACTTCTGGCGGGGTGAGCCCCACACACTCGGCGACTTCGGCAGCCGACTCACCGGCTCCTCGGACCTCTACGAGGCGAACGGGCGCCGCCCGTCGGCCTCGGTCAACTTCATCACCGCCCACGACGGGTTCACCCTCGCCGATCTCGTCGCCTTCAACGAGAAGCGCAACATCGCCAATCTGGAGGAGAACCGCGACGGCGAGAGCCACAACCGCTCGTGGAACTCCGGCGCCGAGGGGCCCACCGACGACCCCGAGGTGTTGGCCGTCCGGGCGAATCGTCACCGGGCGATGCTCGTCACGATGTTCCTGTCCCAGGGCGTGCCGATGCTGCTCGGTGGCGACGAGTTCGGCCGCACCCAGCTCGGCAACAACAACGCCTACTGCCAGGACAACGAGATCTCCTGGTACGACTGGATCGCGGCCGACCGACAGATGCTCGCCTTCACCCAGCGGGTGATCGAGCTCCGGCGTTCGCATCCGGTGTTCAACCGGCGCAGGTTCTTCGACGGCACGGCGGTGTTCTCCGCCGACCACTCCGACATCGCCTGGTTCCGTCCCGACGGGTCCGACATGACCGCGGAGGACTGGAGCGAGGACCACGCCTCGTCGATCGCGGTGTATCTCAACGGCCGTTCGTTGCCGTCGCAGGGCGACCGGGGCGAGTCGATCACCGACGACAGCTTCCTGTTGTTGTTCAACGCCTCCGGCGAGCCGGTCGACGTGACCATTCCGGCCGAGCTGGCCGATCGCTGGTGGCACGTGGAACTCGACTCGGCCGAACCGAAGCCGACCGACCGGCCCGTGGTCGACCGTCTGGCCGTGGCGCCGTGGTCGGTGCTCGTCCTCCGCGACGAAGGCCGGGCCTGACCCGTCATGCGGGCACACCGACACCGACGGGGGAGCGACCGGTGACCACGACGAGAACGATCCTGTTCGCCACCGCCGAGATGGCACCCGTCGCCCGGGTCGGCGGCATGGGCCTCGCCACGGCCGGGCTCGTGAAGGAACTGCGGGCCCAGGGCGCCGACGTCACGGTCGTGATGCCCGACTACGGCGGCGTCGAGCTCCTCGACGAGACCTCGATCGCACTCGACGTGCCCGACTGGTGCGGGCCCACCCGGGCTCGCCGGGGCCGCCTCCTCGGCGCGGATGGCGCCGCCGGCGACGAGATCGTGTTGATCGACCGCATCGGGCTCGCCCGACCGCACCCCTATGTCGATCCGACGACGGGTGTCGCGTGGCCCGACAACGACTGGCGGTTCATCGGGTTCGGTGCCGCCGTCGCCGCCCTCGCTCGTGCGGTCGAGCCCGACGTGTTGCACCTGAACGACTGGCACACCGCCGCCGCCGTCGGGTTCCTGCCCGACCCGCCACCGATCGTGCTGACGATCCACACCCTCGGCTACCAGGGCGTGACCTCGGCCGACTGGCTCCAACGGTTCGAGGTCGAGCCGTGGCGGTTCGTCTGGTACGACGTCGCCAACCCGCTCGTCGGCGCGATCCGGGCGGCCGACCGGATCATCGCCGTCAGCCCCAACTACGCCACCGAGATCCTCACCGAGGAACAGGGCATGGGCATGCACGCCGAACTCGCCGCCCGCGGCGACGCCGTGGTCGGGATCCTGAACGGGATCGACACCGACGAGTGGAATCCCGCCGTCGACGAGCTGATCCCACGTCGCTACGCCGTCGACGGCGAGAGCGGGGACGATCTCGACCAGGGCCGGCTCGCCGCACGCACCGCGATCCTCGAACGGGCCGGCTGGGACGACCACGGTGGTCCGCTGCTCGGTGTCGTCACCCGGCTCGTCGACCAGAAGGGGGTCGACCGCATCCTCGGTCTCGCTCCCTATCTCGAGGCGATGAACGCCCGGATCGCGATCCTCGGTTCGGGCACGCCCGAGCTCACCGACTGGGTGCGGGCCGAAGCCGCCACCCGACCCGACCGGATCTGGGCCGAGACGTCGAGCTACGACGAGCCGCTCGCCCATCTGATCTTCGCCGGCGCCGACCTGTTCCTCATCCCGTCACGGTTCGAGCCGTGCGGGCTCGCCCAGATGCAGGCCATGGCCTACGGCGCCATCCCGATCGGCACCCCCGTCGGCGGTCTGGTCGACACGATCATCGACATCGACGACGACGCCCGCAACGGCACCGGACTGCTGTGCCGCACGGCCGACACCGCGGGGCTCGTCGACGCGGTGCACCGCGGGATCCGGGCCCTGCGGGTCAGCTCACGTCGCCGGGCGATGCAACGCCGGGGGATGACCACCGACTGGTCGTGGGCCGCGCCCGCCGGCCGGCACCTGGAGGTCTACGAGGCGGCGGTGTCGGAGAACTTGTGATTCTTGGCGATGGCGACCACGCCGCCCTCGCTGACCGTGAACCGTGACCGATCCGATGCGGCGTCGACGCCGATCTGGGTGCCGGGCGGGATGACCGTGTTCTTGTCGACGATGCAGCGACGCAGCACCGCGCCGGCGCCGACCTCGACGTTGTCCATGATCACGGCCTGGTCGAGCACCGCACCGGCGCCGATCCGCGCCCCCGGGGAGATCACGCTCGCCCGGACGTCGGCCCCCGAGACGATGGCGCCGTTGCACACCACCGAGTTCTCGACGTGGGGCGCCATGTCACCGTCACGCACGAACTTCGCCGGCGGCATCGAACGGCCGAGGGTCCAGATGGGCCAGTCGTCGTTGTAGAGGCTGAAGTTCGGCAGCGGTTGGACGAGGTCCATGTGGGCGTCGAAGAACGAGTCGATCGTCCCGACGTCGCGCCAGTAGCCACGCACGTGCTCGTCGTCGCCCGGCACGACGTTGTTGGTGAAGTCGTAGACGTGGGCCAGGCCGTCGTCGACGAGCCGGGGGATGATGTCGCCGCCGATGTCGGAGCCCGACTTCTCGTCGGCCGCCTCCTCTTCCAACACGTCGACGAGCACCTCGGTGTCGAACACGTAGTTGCCCATCGAGATCAGGGTCTCGTCGGGGGAGTCGGGCAGCCCGGGCGGATCCTCCGGCTTCTCGAGGAAGGCCTCCATGTTCGTGCCGGCACCCCGCTTGATGCAGCCGAACTGCCAGGCCTCGTCCCGGGGCACACGGATGCCGGCGACGGTGACACCCGCCCCGGACTCGATGTGCTGGTCGAGCATCTGGCGGGGGTCCATGCGGTAGATGTGGTCGGCGCCGAACACGAAGATGTAGCGGGGCTTCTCGTCCTCGATGAGGTTGAGGTTCTGGTAGATGGCGTCGGCCGAGCCCTGGAACCAGTGCTTGCCCCGCCGCATCTGCGCCGGTACCGAGGTGACGTAGTTGCCGAGGAAGGTCGACAGCCGCCACGTCCTCGAGACGTGGACGTCGAGCGAGTGCGACTTGTACTGGGTGAGCACGACGATCTTGCGATAGCCGCCGTTGGCCAGGTTGGAGAGTGCGAAGTCGATCAGCCGGTAGTGGCCCCCGAAGGGCACGGCCGGCTTCGCCCGGTCGAGCGTGAGGGGGGCGAGGCGCTTGCCTTCACCGCCGGCCAGAACGATGGAGAGGACCTGCGGACGAGCACTGGGTTCGAGCACCGTCCCAGTCTGGCCGAACCGGTGTCACCGTGCTGTCACCCTCCGTGCCGAGGTTCCCCGGACCGCTCGACACGCACGGTCCGACCCCCGCCACTGAGGGTGATCTTCACCACCCCGCGAGGGAACTTGCCCGGATGATTGAAACCGGCCCGCGAATCGTGTTCACTGGCGCCTGCGGGTAACGGGAACCCGACGTCACGGCCCTCCCCTCCGGCGGGTTGAGGCGGGCCGTATGTGGCGGTGAGTTCCCGGTGTGGGGCCGGCCCTTCGGGGCCGGCTCACTCCCTTTTCGGCGCGGATTCGGACGCGTCCCGGAAAAGTTCTGGACGTTCGCGAACCGATCGCCGGTTGGGCACGTACAGGTGGTCGAGGAGCTCGACGGATGCTCCCCGACCGATCACGCCCCCATCATCAGGAGATGCTCAGATGAGCACCATGTCCCGCACCACCAAGATCGCCCTCGGCGCCGGCCTCGGCCTCGTCGTGCTCGTCGTCGCCGGCCTCTGGTTCGGTGGCTACTTCAGCTCCGAGCCCGAAGAGCAGACCATCGAGGACGCCGTCGCCGCCATCGCCGGCGATGACGCCGACGCGGGTGCTGCCGACGAAGCCGATGTGGCCGACGCCGCCGAGACGGCCGTCGTCATCGACAGCATCGACGGCACGTGGACCGTCGCCGAGAACCCCGAGACCTTCGTGGGCTACCGGATCAACGAGGTGTTCACCGGCGGCCGCGACTTCGAGGCCGTCGGCCGGACGGCCGGCGTGACCGGGACGTTCGTCGGCAGCGGCACCGTGGTCGAGTCGGTCGAGATCTCGGCCGATCTCACCGGCCTCGAGTCCGACTCCACCTCACGGGACGGCCAGGTCCGTCGTGTGCTCGGCACCTCCGAGAACCCGACCGGCACCTTCGTGCTGACCAGCCCGATCGACCTCGGCTCGATCCCGGCCGAAGGTGAGACCGTCCGGGTCGACGCAACCGGTGACCTCACGGTGAACGGCGTGACCCAGTCGGTCACCTTCCCGCTCGACGCCGCCATCCAGTCCGGCCTGATCGTCGTGGTCGGCCAGATCGAGATCCTGCTCAGCCAGTTCGACGTCGAGACGCCGAGCGCGCCGATCGTCGCCTCGGTCGAGGACAACGCCCGGGTCGAGGTCAGCCTGCTCTTCGAGCAGTCCTGAGTCGCCCCACGATCTGAAGCCCGAGGCTTCCGACTCCACGTTCCGATCTCGATTCCACCTGCGAGTTCCGGCCGCCGTTCGCCTCGCTGACGCTCGGCTCACTTCCGCAGTTGCTCGCTGACCGCCGTTCGCCTCGCTGACGCTCGGCTCACTCCCCGAGTCGTTCGCTGACGCTCACGACTCGCACTGAATCACGTAGAGACGGAGTCCGGGTCGGTCCTTCGGGACCGACCCGCACCGCGTCTGCGGACTATTCAGCCCAGGCCTTGACCTTCTCGATGATCTCGAGCGGGTTCTCGCCCACCGGGGTGATCGACAGGCGGGTCACGCCGGCCTCGCGGTAGGCCTCGATGCGGTCCCGGACGAAACCCTCGTCGCCGGCCATCGTGGTGGCCTCGAGGTAGTCGTCGGGGATGAGCGCCTCGGCCTCGCCCCGGTGGCCCGAGAGGTACAGATCCTGGATCTTCTCGGCGGCGTCGCCGTAGCCGTACTTCTGGAACAGCGTGTTGT
>JAHDBV010000110.1 GCA_020630195.1 Acidimicrobiales bacterium | reverse complement strand
GCTGATGATGAACATGGTCTGCCTGGGCATCGTCCCGGTGATCTGGATCACCGTGGGCTACTCGCTCACCTCGACGGGTGGCAGCAGCCGCTTCATCGGCTCGCTCGACGCGGCCTTCATGAGCGGGATCGACCTGAACGCCGAGGACGGCGGCTCGGCGCTGCTGTTCGCCTTCTTCGCCCTCACCTTCGCGGTGATCACCCCGGCCCTGATCTCGGGCGCCGTGGCCGACCGCATGAAGTTCGGCGCCTGGTGCGTGTTCGTGGTGTTGTGGTCGCTGCTCGTCTTCGTGCCCAGCTTCTACTGGGTCTACGGCCCGGCCGGCTGGGCCCACGAGATCGGCTCGATCGACTTCGCCGGTGGCACCGTCGTGCACGTCGCCGCCGGTGCGGCCGCCCTGGCCCTGGCCCTCGTGCTCGGCCCCCGTCGTGGCTGGCAGAAGGAGGCCATGCCTCCGCACTCGTTGCCCTTCACCATGCTCGGCGCCGGCATCCTCTGGTTCGGCTGGTTCGGCTTCAACGCCGGTTCCGCCTTCGCCGCCGACGCCATCGCCGCCCAGGCCTTCGCCAACACCTTCATCGCCGGTGCCGTCGCCATGCTGGCCTGGCTGCTCGTCGAGTGGCAGGTCGACGGCCACGCCACCTCGCTCGGTGCGGCCTCGGGCATCGTCGCCGGCCTGGTCGGCATCACACCCGCCGCCGGCTTCGTGGGTCTCTGGGGCGCCGTCGCCATCGGTGTGCTCGCCGGTGCGATCTGTGCCTTCGCCGTGCGCCTCAAGTTCCGCTTCGGCTACGACGACGCCCTCGACGTCGTGGGTGTGCACATGGTCGGTGGTCTCGTCGGTGGACTCGCCCTCGGCTTCTTCGCCTCGCCGACCGCACTCGGCCTCACCACCGACGACTTCGCCGAGGGCATCATGTCCGGCGGCGGCGCCGGGCTGCTGGTCGACCAGATCGTCGCCAACGTCGTCATCGGTGTCTTCGCCTTCATCGTCACCTGGATCATCGCCAAGGGCCTCGACGCCGTCATGGGCATCCGGGTCTCCGAAGAGGACGAGCGCCGCGGCCTCGACCTCTCCGAGCACGCCGAGAACGCCTACGTGATCTGACCGATTCCCTCCGTCGGTCCCCTTGGATCGTGCCCGGCCCTCTCGTCACCATCGGGGGCCGGGCACGGTCGCGTCCGGCGGACGGTCCGTCAGCCACTCGCCGACGGTCCGTCAACCACTCGCCGACGGTCCGTCAGCCACTCGCCGACGGTCCGTCGGTGTCGAACGCGTCGACCAGCCAGTCGAGCAGGAGCTCGTCCACGTCGTCCGCCGTCCGCACGTTGACCACGTGGAACCACCGTTTCCCGTGGGCGACGGGCTTCCGGCTCAGGCGGGAGTGGTCGAGGCGATGGGGGAGGGAGAACCCCACCGCCACCCACTTCGTCATCGTCCGGAGCTGGGCGAAGGTCGACCGTCGCTTGAAGAAGATGCCGACCGACACCGGTTCGATCCAGAGCTCGTCGCCGCACTCCGCCTCGAGGTGCGGGGCGATCGCCTCGAAGATCGGGCGCTCGAACTCGGGCCCCGTCTCGAAGTACTCCTCGATCGACATCCCGGGCGCACACTCATGACCCTGGTTGGCCCGCCCGAATCGTCGTGCACATTCGGGGCAGGTCCACATGTGGCCATGCTCGCACGACCGGCGACCGCCACGCGTGGCGAGTGGGGTCGGCCGGCGACACACTGAGCGGGTGACCGATCAGCTCACCCACCTCACCGCCGGCCAGATCGTCCCGTACGGCGGCGACCGGTTCACCACCGTGCCCGCCGAGCTCGCCGAGGCGTTCACCGCCGGCGACCGCCTCGTGATCGTGAACGACGACGGTGCCCTGCTCCACATCCCGGCCGCCGAATGGGAGATCGCCACCGGCGCCGTCGGGCGGGCGGTGACCGCGTTCGGTGGCATGGGTGCAGTCTCCGACGAGCAGATCTCCGCGTTCTACGAGGCCTTCGCCGCCCGCCTCGCCGACGACGCCACCTTCGCCCCCATCGCCGAGGCCAACGCCGCCGACGTCGAGGCCGCCAGGGCCAGGGGACGCTCGACCACCCGCCTCGTGCTCTCCGACACGATGCGGACGGGGATGATCGACGGCCTGCGGATGTGGGCCGGTGCCCCGTCGAACCGCGACCGTGTGACCGAACAGCTCGACCACGACGGCTGGTCGCTCGAGGGGCGCCTCGCCGGCCTCGGTGCCGTCGGGTTCGTGTTCGAAGGACGTCCCAACGTCTTCGCCGACGCCTGCGGCGTGCTCCGCGGCGGCAACACCGTCGTGTTCCGCATCGGCTCCGACGCCCTCGGCACCGCCCGGGCCATCGTCACCCACGCCCTCGATCCCGCACTCGCCGAGGCCGGGCTGCCCGCCGGCGCGGCCTCGCTCGTCGACTCCGCCTCCCGCTCGGCCGGCCACGCCATGTTCTCCGACCCCCGCCTCGGCCTCGCCGTCGCCCGGGGCAGCGGTGCCGCCGTCGCCCAGCTCGGCGCCGTGGCCCGCCAGGCCGGGGTGCCCGTGTCGCTCCACGGCACCGGTGGCGCCTGGATCGTGGTGGGTGCGTCGGCCGATCCCGACCACGTCAGCCGGGTCGTGCACTGCTCGCTCGACCGCAAGGTCTGCAACACCGTGAACACCGTCGCCGTGCCCCGCTCGGTCGCCGCCACCATCGTCCCCGCCGTGCTGGCCGGAGCCACCGCCGCCGCGGCCGAACGCGACGTCGACCCGAAGGTGCATGTGGTCGGCGACGCGGCCGAGCACGTGCCCGCCGACTGGTTCGACACCCCCGCCCGGATCGGCCGGGCCGAAGGGGTCGTCGCCGAACCGAAGGCCGAGCCGATCGACGGCGACCGCCTCGGCCACGAGTGGGAGTGGGAGGAGTCGCCCGAGATCACCCTCGTCGTCGTCGACGACGTCGATGCCGCCGTCGCCGCCTACAACACCCAGGCACCCCGCTTCGTCGCCTCGCTGCTCTCCACCGACGACGCCGAACACGATCACTTCTGGAACACCGTCGACGCACCCTTCGTCGGCAACGGCTTCACCCGGTGGGTCGACGGCCAGTACGCCCTCGACCGGCCCGAGCTCGGCCTGTCGAACTGGGAGTTCGGTCGTCTCTTCGCCCGTGGCGGGGTGCTCTCCGGCGACAGCGTGTTCACCGTGCGCTACCGCGCCACCCAGGACGGCGCTGACCTGCGCCGCTGAACCAGCGGACCTGCGCCGCTGAACCAGCGGACCCGCGCCGCCGACCCGGTGGGATTTCGCCCGGTGAGAGGTGGCTTCCTAGGGTCGGCCCATGGCGACCACGACGACGGACACGCCCCTCGACACGATCGACCTGCTCGATCCCGGCTTCTACCCGGCCGACCCGCACGACGTCTATGCCCGCTTCCGTGACGTCGAGGGCATCGCCCGGGAGGCCAACGGTCTCCACGTGATCGCCCGCCACGCGGATGTGCTCGACGTCGAACGCCGCTCCGACGTCTTCGTGTCGAGCCGGGGCTACCGCCGGTTCTGGTCACCCGATGAGGTCACCACGATCTCCCAGGACGACCCCGGCCACCTCGCACAACGTCGCATGGTCAACCGTCGGTTCACCCCCCGTGCGGTCCGGTCACACGACGACGAGTACCGCGAGCTCATCACCCACCTCATCGACGACGCCCTCGCCGAGCAGGCCGCCACCGGATCGTTCGAGGTCGTCGAGGCCCTCGCGGCGCGGCTTCCGGGGATCGTGACGGCCCGCCTGCTGGGGTTCGCCGACGAGGACTGGCCGCACGTGAAGTCGTGGTCGGAGCGGCAGATGCGCATCGACCACCGCCACACCGACCCACGACTCGACGCCGAGTTCTACGCGGCGATCCACGAGTGGGCCGAGCGCCTGATGGGCATGCTCCAGGCTCGGATGGCCGACCCCGACGCCGCCCCCACCGATGATCTCGTCGCCGACTGGATGGCCAACGGCATGCCGTTCGAGACGATGGTGCAGGAGATGGGGTTGTTCATCGCCGGCGGTGCCGAGACGACCCGGACCGTCATCGCCCACGGACTCCACCGCCTCTGCGCCCAGCCCGAGGAGTGGGACCGCCTCGCGGTCGAGCCCGAGACCATCCCGCTCGCCGTCGACGAGTTGATCCGCCACGTCACCCCGCTCAACAACTTCTTCCGCACGGCCGCCGCCGACACCGAGGTGGCCGGCACCCCGATCGCCGAAGGTGAGCGCGTGATCCTGCTCTACCCAGCGGCCAACCGGGACCCCGCCGTGTTCGACGATCCGCACACGCTCGATCTGCGGCGCGACCCGAATCCGCACGTGGCGTTCGGTCATGGCACCCACTTCTGCCTGGGGGCGAACCTGGCCCGGCTCGAACTGCGCCTGCTGCTGGAGGCGTTGACCGCCCGGGTCACCGACCTGACCGCGGTGGCGCCGCCCGACGTGGAGCCGAACATCTTCGCCCGGGCGGTGCGGTCGTTCCGGTTGTCGGTCATCCCGCGCTGATCAGCGCAGCGCCCGGGTGTGGCGGCTGCTGAGCGACGCCAACCGGTCGGCCGTCGCTGTCACGATCCGATCCGACAGTTCGAGCGCGAGCTCCGGTCGTTCCGTGCGGAGCCGCAGCCAGGTTGCCCGATCGAGCACGAGGGTCTCGACCTCGCCGTCGGCGATCACGTCGGCCGAGCGGGGTGCGCCCGTGTGGAAGCCGATCTCGCCGACGAACCCACCCGGCCCGAACCGGCGGAGTCGGCGCCGCCCGCCCGTACCGTCGTCGACCGACACACTCAGCCAGCCCGAGGCCACGATGTGCAACGAGTCGCTCGGTTCGCCGTGGGCAATCACGGTGGCGCCGGGTGCGAAGTGGGCCGTGGTGAGTTCGTCGCACAACTCCTCGGACAGGGCGGCCACGACGGCGGGGTCTCCGAGTGTCGGCTCGTCGGGTGCCACCGAGGCGAGCTCACGGTTCTCGACGGCCTCGATGGCGAGATCGAGATCGTCGAAGCGATCGTCGTCGGGAGCGAGGGTCTGTGGGAACGGCACCGGGTTCCGGCCCTCGAGCCCGTCGACGGCCGACCAGACCACGTCGACCCCGTCGGCGCGGATCTCGGCCGCCAGGCCCTCGAGCACCTCGAGGCCGGTCTCGTCGATGCCCGTCACGTGGCGCACGTCGATCACCAACGACGTGATGGGCGACTCGGCCGCCGCGAGGCGGTGGCGGAGCCCGTCGGCGAACCGGCTGATCGACCCGAAGAACAGATAACCCTGCAGCTCGAGGGCGAGGCGGGACGGGGCGGTGTCGTCGAGGTGACGCTGATCGGCGGGTGGACGATCGACGGCACTCGTCACCATCGACCCGTCGCTCGCGAGCCGGATCGGATCGATGCGGCTGTAGCGGGTCACGAAGATCGCGCAGGCACCGACCACGCCGAGCGTGACCGCTTCGAGCACCCCGATCGATCCCATGCTCACCACGATCGCCACCCCGAGCAGGCGCTCCGGGAGGTCGGCCGCGCCACGCAGATCGGTGAGCCACGGCACGAGCAGCGAGAGCCCGAGGCTGACGAGCATGCCGCCGGCCACGAACCGGGGCAGGTGGCCGGCGAGATGACCGCCCCACACCCCGGCGAGCATCACGACCACCCCGACGAGCACCGGCACGGTCCGGTTGCGGACCCCCATGCCCCGGGCCAGCGTCGTGTCGCCGAGCAGGTGGTAGCCGACGAGTCCCGCGAAGGGCGCCACGAGCATGTTCGACACCCCGGCGACGCGGAGTTCGTCGTCGATCGAGACCCGACCACCTTCACGCAGGTCCATGGCCGAGACGTTGAGGAGTGTGCCGAGCACGGTCACCCCGACGAGCGCGACGAGTGCGCCGGTGTGGACCCACAGACCCGACCACGGCACGGCCGCGATCTCCGACGGCGTCACGAGCTGGATCCGGCCGCCGGGCGGGAACGGCCCGACCAACCAGCCGCCGTCCTCCACCTCCGTGCGGTTCCCGGCGACGGTGAGCCAGACGTGGAACACCACGACCGTGGCGATGATCGACGCCCCGACCGTCCAGCGGGGGACCCGGTCGGTGGTGCTGAGCCAGGCGATCAGTGCGCCGAGGGCGAATGCCGGCAGCCACCGCAACCAGCGGCCGGGGTCGGCCAGCTCGCTGAGCGGGGCCGGTCCGTCGAGCGCCACCTGGAGTCCGCCGACGAACAGCAGCCAGCCGGTGCCGGCGATGAACGCCCGGATGACGGTCATGGGCAGGAAGCGGACCAGCGTGCCGATCCGGAACCGGCTGGCGAGCACCATCGTCGCCCCGATCGTGAGGGCGACGAGTGCGAGGAGCACGACGAAGGTGGCCACGGCGTCGTCGCCGGCATCGGCGACGATCGGCGCGGACACGGCGAGCAGCACCACCACGGGCACGTCCTGTGCTCCGGCGACCACGACGTCGAACCGGCTCCGCCAACCGATCAGGGCGGCGACGAGACCGGCGCCGATGATCGCGCTCGCCGTCGCCCGGGGGAGCCCGTCGGCGAGTGCTCCGGTGAAGAGCAGGGTGGCGAGCGAGATCGCCATACCCAGCTGTGAGAACACCAGGGGGATCGACGCGAGCAGCTCCGCAGGGCCGGGGCGGGGCGTGGCGATGGTCGGCACCGTGGGGTTCTAGCAGCAGAACCCGGCGGTCTCCCCTCGAACGGGAGGGCTCAGCCGCCCAGCCCGGGGGCACCCCGCCGCACCACGAGTGACGTCGCCGTGGCGGAGTCGGCCCATTCGCCCTCGTCGACCGGGCTGCGGAACTCCGCGCCCACCCGATCGGGTCCGAGGGTGAGGCGGAGCCAGCCGTTCGTCGGGTCGAGGTGGCCGAAATGGTCGTTGAACGAGGCGGCGAGCACGGCCACATCGGCCACCGTCTCGCTCATCGCCGACGAGGTCGGTGGCGCCATCAGCTCGGTCGCCACGACGGCGCCGGAGGTGTCGAACGGGTCGGGGCGCACCTCGAGGCTCATGGCGGAGTGGAAGTCGCCACTCACCACCACGGTGTCGGGTCGTGCCGCGGCCATGGCGTCGACGAGGCGTCGCCGTTCGCCGGCATAGCCGTCCCAGGTGTCGGTCACGACGACCGGCACGGCCGACAGCGGGTTGACCGAGAAACCCCCGAAGAGCACCGACGACGCCAGCACCGTCCAGGCGCCGTCGTGGTCGAGCTCGGCGATCGTGGCGTCGAGCTCGGGCCCGAGCATGGTGGTGGTCTCCATGGCCGGGCCGAGGTCGTAGGCGGCCACACCCTCGGCCACCGGCGTGCCCGGTCGGGGAGTGGGGTCGCGCCAGGTGCGGGTGTCGAGGCCGACGACACGGCCGAGCGGCCCGAGGTCGATGCTGCGGGCGATCGACCGGCGCTCGCTCGGCACCGCCAACCGGGTCGGCATGTACTCGTGCCAGGCGCGGGCGGCGGCGAGCCAGCGGGCCTCGTCGAGCGTGCGATCGACGTTGTCGGTGAACTCGTGGTCGTCCCAGAGCATCAACCACGGCGCCGACGCCGCGGCGACCTTCACGTGCGACTCGGTGCGCATGGCCCGGTGGGCGGCGCGGTAGCCGTCGAGGTCGGTGGCGTCGGCGTACACGAAGTCGCCGAGCCAGACCCCGAGGTCGACCTCGGCCGAGGCGAGGTCGAGGAGTGGCGAGCGGGCCCGGTCGGGGCGTTGGCACGACGAGACGCCGAGGGTGAACGTGCCGGGGTCGGTCGTCGGCATCGTGCGGGTCCGTCCGACGGGTGAGGTCGCCCCGTCGGCCCGGAAGCGGTACCAGTACTCACCGTCGCTCGGCAGGGTCGCGAGCACGTGCACACAGTGGTCGGCCGCCCCGGTCGCCGTCACGAGATCGGTGGCGACGAGGGTCGACAGCAGCGGGTCGGTGCCGACCTCCCACACGATCGTCGCGTCGGCGTCGATGCCGTCGACCCGGGTCCACAACACCACCGACGTGGCGTCCGGGTCGCCCGAGCTCACGCCCTGGGTGAACTCGACGGGCACGCCGAGTGCGGGCGCCTCGAGCGGGTCGAGGCCGGGTGCGGCCGCGTCGGGGGTGCCACCGGTCGACGTCGAGGTCGTGGTGTCGTCGGCCGAGACACCGGCGGCCGACGACGTCGTGGTCGGGTCGGTCGTCGTCAGCTCCGGGTTCCGGGAGCAGGCGGCGGCGAAGGCGGCGACGAGGCCGGTGAGGAAGTGACGACGGTCCACGCCGTCAGTCTGTCCCGACCTCGGTGTCGCCGAGCACGCGGTCGATCAATCGGGCGGCGTGGCCGGGCACGTTCACCAGTTCGACCTCGACACCCGAGGCGATCAGATCGGCACCCATCTCGGCGATCTCGTTCGCCGCGGTCAGGTCGACCCGACCGACACCACCGAGGTCGATCCGGAGGCGTTCGGTGGGGGGCCCGTCGGCCAGGTCGGCGAGGATCTCGTTGGTCACCTTGCCGACCGAGGCGAACCAGATCACCCCGTGGGGTTCGGCCCGGCGGGCCCCGTCGGGATCGGTGAAGAACAGCGTGTAGGGCTGCAGCTCGCGCCACAGGTGCACGCCGATCGAGATGACGACCCCGAGCAGGATCGCGAGATCGATGCGAGGGTCGAGAGCGAGCGTGGCGGCGAACGTGGCGACCGCGGTGGCCGACTGCGGTCGGCTCCACTGCCAGAACGCGGCGATCCGATCGAACCGGACGAGCTTGATCGCCGCGCCCATCACGACCGCGGCGAGCGCGGCCCGGGGCGCGGATTCGAGCACCGTCGAGAACGGCAGGAAGACCAACAGCACGACGCCGGTGATGAGGCCCGACCAGCGGGTGCGCGCGCCCGCCGTGTGGTTGAGCGAGCTGCGGGCGAACGATCCACCGACGGGGAACGCACCCACGGCCGAGGCGGCGACGTTGGCGACGCCCTGGCTCACGAACTCCCGGTCGGCGTCCCAGGTCTCGCGTTCCTGGGCGGCGAACGTGCGGGCGATCGAGGCCGGTTCGGCGAACCCGACGAGCGCGATCACGAGGGCCGGGATCACGAGATCGCCGACCCGATCCCACGGCAACGACGTGGTGAGCCCGGGCAGCTCGCCCGGCAGGGTGCCGAGGCGGGGCGCGTCGAGGTCGAGGGCGACGGCGGCCAGCCACGCCACACCGACGGCGACGAGCACCCCGGGCAGGCGGGGATGCCCCCACCGGCGCAGCCCGAGCAGCAGGCCGAGGGCGACGAGGCCGAGCACGAGTGCGCTCGGCTCCCAGGCGCCGGGGTCACGCAGTACCGCGAGTGCCCGGCCCGTGATGCGTTCCCCCTCCACCTCGACGCCGAGCATCGAGGGGATCTGGCTCGTCACGATCAGCACGGCGGCGCCGGTGGTGAAGCCGGTGAGCACGGGTTGGGAGACGAAGTAGGCGGCGCGGCCGAGCCGTGCCAGGCCCGCCGTGATCCGGATGGCACCGACCCCGAGGGCGAGCAGGGCCCCGAGGGCGACGTAGTCGTCGCTGCCGGCGTCGGCGAGTGGGGAGATCGCGCCGAACACGAGCAGGGCCGTGAGGGCGGTCGGGCCGGTCTGCAGGTAGGGCGACGAGACGAAGAACGCGGCCAGGATCGGCGGCACCGTGCCGGCGATCAGCCCCAGAGCGGGGGGCATGCCGGCGAGCTTGGCGTAGGCCAGGCCCTGGGGCACGAGCACGAGTGCGACCGACAGTCCGGCGACGAGATCGCCGATGGTGGGGCGCCCGAACCGGTCGGCCAGCGTGGCCGGTGGGGTGGTGGTGGGGCCGTGCGCGCTCACGCGTCGATCCTCGTGGCTCCCCTCGGCACCGGCCCAGCATGGCCGAAATCCCCGGCGGCGACGAACGGCGACCTCTACGTTCCCGTCATGGGACATCCGTTGTGGCCGATCCGCGACCTCGTCGTCCGCACGCCGGTGCTCGAGCTGCGCATGCCCGACGACGCCGAGCTGTGTGCGCTGGCGGCGCTGGCCCGCGCCGGGCTGCACACGAGCGGGCCCTATCCGTTCCTCCAGGACTGGCTCACGCTCGACACCCCCGACTACGAGCGCGGCTTCTACCGGTATCACCACTCGGTGATCGCCGGGCTGCGACCGGAGGCGTGGAACCTCGAGCTCGCGGTCTTCGTCGACGGTGAACCCGCCGGCTTCCAGGGAGCGTTCGCCCGGGACTTCCCGACGCTGCGGGTGGCCGACACCGGCTCGTGGCTCGGCGCCGGGTTCCAGCGCCGGGGGCTCGGCACCGAGATGCGCGAAGCGATCCTGCATCTGCTGTTCGAGGGCCTCGGCGCCGAGACGGCGGCCAGTGCGTCACGTATCGGCAACGAGGGTTCGATCGGGGTCTCTCGCCGGCTCGGCTACCGCGAGAACGGCCGGCATCGGATCACGTTCGGCGACGGCCCGGCGGAGGAGATCCGCTGGCGACTCGACCGGGCCGAGTGGGAACCGCGCCGCCGCGACGACATCGAACTCCTGCATCTCACGCCGTGCCTTCCCGACTTCGGGTTGGTCGGGGATCAGCCGGCGTCCTGACCGATCTCGTCGCCCGGCGACGAGAGGTGGAGCCAGAGTCCGGCGAGGACGAGTGGCATGCCGAACCAGGTGGTGAGTTCCGGGGTCTCGTCGAGGAACAGCCAGGCGAGCACGGTCGAGCCGACGGGTTCGGCGACCAGGGCCAGCGAGACCGTGACGGGGCCGAGGGTGGCCACGAGGCGGCTCAGCATCGTGTGGCCGAGCAGCTGCGGCCCGGCCACCATCAACACGATCGCGAACCAGGCGAGCCCGTCGTGCCCGGTGATCGCGTCGCCGCGCAGTGCCGCCACGACGAACAGCACCACCGCCGCCGTGCCGTAGACGGGGGCGACCACCTGGGCGGTCGACAGATGACGGCGGAGCTCGGTGGCCCGCAGCAGGTAGAAGGCCATCGCGAACGCACCGATGAGTGCGAGGAGGTCACCGAACCACCGGTCGGCCCCGGCGATCAGATCGGCGCCGCCGATCACGGCCAGACCGGCGAGTGCGAGCCCGATGCCGGCGGCCGAGCGGCGCCCCACCGGATGACCCCGGAGCCACAACCACAGCGCCACCCACAACGGTGCACTCGTCACGATCGTGACGGATGCGGCCACGGTGGTGTGGTCGAGTGAGGTGAGCCAGGTGCCGAAGTGCACCGCCATCGCCACCCCGGCCACGAGCAACGACCGGCCGAGATGGGCGGGCCGATCGGACGGGCCCGGCGGCGCGGCCCACGGCACCAACACCGCCGCGCCGATCAGGGTCCGCCAAGCGGCGATCGCCACCGCCGGGGCATCGGCCCAGCGCACGAGGATGGCCGACGAGGCGATCGCCGTGACGGC
>JAHDBV010000109.1 GCA_020630195.1 Acidimicrobiales bacterium | reverse complement strand
GACGACATCCTCGGCTACGGCCCGATCGACAAGCTGCTGAAGGACGACAGCGTCTCGGAGATCATGTGCAACGGGCCGAAGCAGATCTACGTCGAGCGTGACGGCAAGCTGCAGCTCGACGAGGTCACCTTCATCGACGACCTGCACCTGCGTCGGATCATCGACAAGATCGTGGCCCAGATCGGCCGACGGATCGACGAGTCGACGCCGCTGTGCGACGCCCGTCTGCCCGACGGCTCCCGTGTGAACGCCGTGATCTCGCCGCTCGCCGTCGGTGGCCCGTTCCTGACGATCCGGAAGTTCTCCGCCGATCCGCTGCGCATCGACGACCTCATCCGCTTCGGCACCCTGTCGGTGCACTCGGCCCGCTTCCTGCAGGCCTGCATCGTCGGCAAGCTCAACGTCCTCGTCGCCGGTGGTACCGGCACGGGCAAGACGACCACCCTGAACGTGCTCTCCTCGTTCATCCCCGCCGACGAGCGGATCATCACCGTCGAGGACGCGAAGGAGCTCCAGCTCCACCAGGACCACGTGCTCTCGCTCGAGACCCGCCCGGCCAACATCGAGGGCAAGGGCGAGATCTCCATCCGGGAGCTCGTGAAGAACACGCTCCGGATGCGTCCCGACCGCATCGTCGTCGGTGAGTGCCGCTCCGGCGAGGCCCTCGACATGTTGCAGGCCATGAACACGGGCCACGACGGTTCGTTGACCACCCTGCACGCCAACAACCCCCGGGACACCATCGCCCGTCTCGAGACCCTCGTGCTCATGGCCGGCTACGACCTTCCCGTCCGTGCCATCCGTGAGCAGATCTCGTCCGCCGTGGACATGATCGTGCAGCTCCAGCGCCTCCGGGACGGCTCCCGTCGCATCACCCACATCACCGAGGTGGCGGGTATGGAGGGCGACGTCGTGACCCTCCAGGACGTCTTCCTGTTCGACTACTCGGCTGGCGTGGACGAGAACGGCAAGTTCCGGGGCCAGCTCAAGGCCACCGGTGTGCGCCCGAAGTTCGCCCAGAAGCTCCAGGACCACGGCATCCGCCTCGGCCCCGAGATGTTCTCCGCCGGTGGCGGAGCACCGAACCCCCGTCAGGGGAGGAACGCCCGATGACCTCGTCGTCCGATCGCCCGACCCCGGGGACGCCGACGGCCCGGTTGCGGATGCTCCGGCTCGCCGCGCTCGGTGTCGTCGCCACCCTGGTGTCGCTGCTCGCGGCGCCCGCCGTGGTGTCGGCCCAGGCCGATGCCGAGGCCGAGCCGGCGCCCGTCGCCGAGGAGGCTCCGGCCGCCGAACCCGCGGCCGCACCGGCCGACGGGCCGACGACGGCCTTCGCCCACCAGGTCGACGCCCGACGCGACGACATCGAGGTCTCGCTCGTCGCCGACAACTACCGAGTCGATCCCGCCACGATCACCGCGGCGGAGTCGATCCTGCCGGGTGAGGCGGCGACGGCCACCTCGGTCATCGACGCCACGACCGCCAACGCCCTCGGCCGTTCGGGCGAGATCGTGTTCGTGCTCGACACCTCGACCCGGCTCGCCCAGTCCGACGTGTTCGGCACGATGCAGTCGACGCTGACCTCGATCGTCGAGGGTCTGCCCTCCAACGTCTCGGTCGGCATCGTGGGCGCCGGCAACATCGCCACCACCCGCTCGGAGCTCACCCTCGACCGGGCCGAGACCTACGCCGCCATCGAGGGCCTCCAGCCCTCCGACGGCGCGGCGCTCTACAACGGCGTCATCCGGGCGAGCGAGGAGTTCTCGACCGACACCGACGCCTACCGCACGGTCGTCGTCTTCTCGGCCGGTCCGGACACCGACTCCACCGTCGTCGCCTCCGACGCCGGCAGCCGGATGATCCAGGCCCGGGCCCAGGTGCTGTCGGTGCGCTACCGGGGCGGCGATCCCGCCATCGGTCAGGTCATCGATCAGACCGGTGGCCTCACGATCTCCGCCGAGACCGCCAACGACGTCCCCGTCGCCCTCCAGCGGGCCGGTGAGGTCGCCTCGAACCGTCTCGTCGTCTGGTTCGACGGGCTGACCGAGTCGGGCCGCAACGGCACCGTCGATCTCAACCTCGGCACCGCCACCGCCACCTTCTCCTACACGGCCGGCCTCATCACCGACCGCGCACCGGCGCTCGCCCCCCGGGTCCTGCCCGAGGCCGGCGGCATCGCGGCCCTCCAGACCAACACCGCGCTCTACATCATCCTCGCCCTCGCCTTCCTCGGCGTCGGACTCGGTGTCTTCGCCGTCGGCAGCATCCTGTCGGCCCGGGGCTCGAGCATCGACGGTCGCCTGGCCGCCTGGGGTGAAGGTGAGGAACTCGGCGAGGACGAGGACGCACTCGTGCAGACGGCGCTCGTGAAGCGCGCCGTCGAGCTCACCGAGAACATCGCCGAAGAGCGCGGCATGCTCGCCAAGATCGAGACCCTGCTCGAGAAGGCGGACGTGCCGATGCGACCCGGCGAGGCCGTGGTCGCCGCACTCGGCGCCATGCTGTTCGGCCTGCTGATCGGCATCATCCTGCAGGGCAGCATCATCGCCGGCCTGATCCTGATGATCATCTTCGGCATCGGCATCCTGTTCGCCCTGCGCTTCAAGGCCAGCCGCCGCCTCAAGCAGTTCGAGGCCCAGCTGCCCGACACGCTCCAGCTGCTCGCCGGCACGCTCCGAGCCGGCTACTCGTTGCCCCAGGGCCTCGACGCCGTGTCGAAGGAGATCGCCAACCCCATGGGTGTCGAGCTCCGCCGGGCCATGACCGAAGCCCAGCTGGGCAAGGAGATCGACGAGGCCCTCGAGACCGTCGGTGTCCGGATGGAGTCACCCGACTTCGCCTGGGCCGTGCTCGCCATCGGCATCCAGCGTGAGGTCGGCGGCAATCTGAACGAGCTCCTGATGACCGTCGCCGACACGATGGTGCAGCGTGAACGCCTCAAGCGTGACGTCGCCGCACTGACCGCCGAAGGCAAGATGTCCGCCATCATCCTCGGCGGTCTCCCGCCGGCGCTCGGCGTGATCATGTTCATCATGAACCCCGACTACATCTCCGTGCTCTGGCAGGAGACCCTCGGGTACGTGTTCCTCGGCCTCGGCTTCGTGTCGGCCCTCGTGGGCTTGGCCTGGATGAAGAAGGTCATCACGATCGATGTTTGACGCCATCAGCACTCTGCCGCCGCACTACCTGGCCATCGGCCTCGGTGCGGCCATCGCCCTGGCCCTCTTCGCCATCCTCGGGCAGGCCGACGAGAAGGTCGCCGTGCGCGACTCGCTCCGTCAGCTCGAGGACATGGAGGCCTCCACGATCGACAACATCCGCGACCAGGAACTCCTGGAGTCGCCGATCGATCGTCTCCTCAAGCCCTTCATGGGCACGATCGGCCGCATCGGCAGCCGGTTCAACCCGCCCGACTACGTCGAGCAGGTCCGGGTCAAGCACACCCAGGCCGGCATCTTCGAGCCCGAGGCGGTCGAACGGTTCCTCGTCAACCGCATCCTCGGCTTCATCTTCGTGCCGGTGTGGACGCTCGTCTGGCTCGTGTGGAACCCGCTCGGCTGGACCGGTTGGCGCCTCCTGTTGCTGATCGGCTTCGGTGTGATGCTCGGCATCCTCGGCCCGTCCAACGCCCTGAACAAGAAGGTCACCGAGCGCCAGGAGACCATCCGGCGCCAGCTGCCCGACGTGTTGGACCTCCTCGTCATCTCGGTGGAGGCCGGCCTCGGCTTCGAACAGGCCCTCGACCGTGTGGTGAACAACGTGCCGGGCGACCTGGCCGACGAGTTCATGCGTGTGCTCGGCGAGACCCGGGCGGGCGCCACCCGCTCGGATGCGCTCCGATCGATGGAGACCCGCTGCGACATCCCCGAGATCCGCTCGTTCGTGCTCTCGATGATCCAGGCCGACCAGTTCGGTGTGTCGATCGGTCGAGTGCTGCGGGCCCAGGCCGACGAGCTGCGGATCAAGCGGCGTCAGTACGCCCAGGAGAAGGCCCAGAAGGCGCCGGTCAAGATGATGATCCCGATGGTGTTCTGCATCTTCCCGGCACTGTTCGTGGTCGTGCTCGGTCCCGCCATCATCAACATCACCAAGGCGTTCTGAGCCGAGCCCGGGCCGACCGTCCCGGGAGTCCACGATGACCGACCAGCTCGCCCACGTCCCCGCCGAGGCGCCGCCCCCCGAACGGACCGATCGCACCCCCGGTGCGGGTCGTCGTCTCGCGGACGGCATCGGCCTGATCTTCGTCGCCGTCGGCGCCGTCGTCGGCGGGGCGACGCTCCAGGACAACTCGTTCCTGACCCACCTCGCCACGGGACGCCACATCCTCGACACCGGCGGCGTGCCCTCGGGCGACATCTACTCGGCCACCGCGCCGGGGGAACCCTGGGTCGTCCAGTCGTGGCTGGCCAGCGTGCTGTACGCGCTGTTGGAGCGGACCACCGACCTCGTCGGGATCCGTCTGCTCCACGCGGTGCTCGTCGCCGCCACGATCGCCGTGATCTGGTGGTTGCTCGACCGTGCGACCTCGATCGCCGTGCGGATCGCCGCCATGGGCATCGTGCTCGGCGTCGGCGCGACGATGTGGCAGGGCCGACCGTTGCTGTTCGGGCTGCTCGGATTCGTCCTCGCGCTCGCGGTCAACGACCGGCGCCTCGACCCCCGCTGGTTGGTCCCGATCCTCTGGGTCTGGGGCCAGACCCACGGTTCGTTCCCCCTCGCCGGGGTGATGGCCACCGCCGCCCTCGGTGGCGCCTGGCTCGATCGACGCAGTGCCCCCGGCGACCCCGTCGCCGAAGCCGACCTCCTGACGGCGTGGCGCACGATGGTCTGGACCGTCGTCGGGACCGCCGCCGTGGTCGCCGGCCCCCTGGGGCTGCGCGGACTGTTCTTCCCCGTCGAGCTGCTCACCCGCGGCGACGCCCTCGAGGGGGTGTCGGAGTGGAAGCCGCCGGCGTTCGACCACCCCCGTGATCTCGTCTTCGCCGTCGCCTTCGTCACGTTCGTCGTGGCGCTGCGGGGCGGACTGTCGTGGCGCCGGGCCCTGCCGGCGCTCGTGATCGGCCTCACCGGGTTCCTCGCCGTACGCAATCTGGCGCTCGCCACGATCGTGCTCACCGTCGCCGTCTCGGCCCGACCGTGGCGACTCGGATCCCTCACCGGGCACGAACGCACGCCGCTCGCCTCCGGCCTGTTCGGCCTCGGCGCCGCCGCCGTGGCCCTCGGCCTGCTCAGCGTGCCGCTCTCGTCGTCGATCGACCTCGAGGGGTACCCGACCGACGAGCTCACCTGGCTCGACGACCGCGGCCTCCTCGACGACGACGGGGTCGTCATCGTCCACCGGGCGACGACCGGCAACCTGTGGTCGTTGCGTGACGGCGCCGACGCTCGGAACTTCGTCGACGACCGGTTCGACATGTACCCGCTCGACATCCTCGCCGACCATCGTGAGCTGCTCCTCGGCGGCGACGTCGGTGAGATCCTCACCCGCCGCGGCGCCGACGTCGTGCTGTGGGGGCCCGGGACGTCGGTCTCGTCGTGGCTCGAGATCTCGCCCGAGTGGACGATCGTGACCACCGACGACGACTTCCTGATCGCCTGCCACGAGCGGGTGATCACCCGCTGCGGCGCCTGACGGGGCACTGGTCGGGCCCGATCGGCTCTGACAGACTCGCCCGATGGCGACATCGAAGGTGCTGAGCGAGGCCCAGGTGGCGCAGTACCGCGAGCAGGGGTTCCTCGCGCCGATCCCGGCGCTCACCCCGGCCGAGGCCGCCGCCGCCCGTGACTCCCTGGAACGCCACGAGACGGCACTGGGGCACCCGATCGGCCCGGGGGAGCGATCGAAGTCGCACTACCTGTTCACCTGGGTCGACGCCCTCATGCGCCACGAGCGCATCCTCGACGCCGTCGAGGATCTGATCGGGCCCGACATCCTCTGTTGGGGATCGATCTTCTGGATCAAGGAGGCGGGTGCACCGAGCTACGTCGGCTGGCACCAGGATCTCCAGTACTGGGGGCTCGACACCGACGATCTCGTGAACGTGTGGGTCGCGCTCTCACCGGCCCCGCTCGAGGCCGGGTGCATGCAGGTGCTGCCCGGCAGCCACCACGAACGACTCGACCACGTCGAGACCTACCACGAGGACAACCTGCTCAGCCGGGGCCAGGAACTCACGATCGACATCGGTGAGCGCGAACCGGCCACCATGGCGCTCGCCGCCGGGGAGATGTCGATGCACGACGGGCGCCTCGCCCACGGGTCGGGTCCGAACACGACCGACGATCGTCGGATCGGGATCGCCTTCCAGTACATGCCGACCCGGGCCCGCCAGACACTCGTCGAGTGGGACACGGCGTCACTGGTCCGCGGCGTCGACGAGTTCGGCCACTTCGACCACGGTCGTGTGCCCGAGGCCGATCTGCATCCCGATGCGGTGGCGTTCCACCGCCGGGCCGTGACGGCGCTGCGGGAACTCATCTACGCCGGCGCCGAGCGCGAGTCCGACCCCTCGGTCTGAGCGCGTCCGGGACGCGAAACGAGCGAGCGGTCGGACCGCTCGCTCGTGTCGGAACACCTCGACCGGCATCGATCCCGTGGCGGGAGCACCCGCCGGCGGGGTCAGAGGCCGGAGTTGGCGAGATTGCTGAAGGGTTCGCCCGTGGTGTCGCCGAGCAGTGCGATGGCGGCGACGCAGACGATGGCGATGAAGGCGATGAGCAGCGTGTACTCGATGAGGCCGGCGCCGGCTTCGGCACGGACCGTGTCGAGCTCGCCGTGGACCTCGGCGCCCGCCACCGACGAGGCGTCGGCCTCGGGGAGGGCAGTGGTCAGGTGGGTCATGGTGGTCCTCGCGGTCGAAGGGGATGACGCGAAACGGGCGAGGCGCCGCAGCGCCTCGCCCGTCATCACATCGATCTCGGGGAGATCAGCTGCCGATGGCGCTGTTCACGCTCGAGAACTTGTCGCCGGCCGAACGACCCAGGAGGGTCACGGCGGCGATGCAGACCACGGCGATGAGGGCCACGAGAAGGGCGTACTCGACGAGCGAGGCGCCTCGCTCGGTCTTGGCCTGGGCCCGCATCCAAGCGGCGATGAACTGGTAGTGAAGCATGTTGAGGACCTCCGCAGTCCTGGTTACTCGATCCCGCAAGCGGGCTGTCGATACTCCATCGACGCCGAGCGGGGGCTGCTTGATGAGTCGAACGGCCCAACGCGGTGCGAACCGGGCGGGTGATCGTCCGCCCGCTCAGCCCAGCGGCTGGTCGAGGGTGACGATCCCCATCCGCACGGCCTGGAGCACGGCCTGTGTGCGATCCCGGGCGTCGAGCTTCTGATAGATCGAGGCGAGGTGGTTCTTCACCGTCTTCTGCGAGATGAAGAGCCGTTCCGCCACCTCCGGGGTGGAGCACCCGTCGGCGATGAGCTGGAGCACCTCCTCCTCACGCTTGGTGATGAGCCGCTCGATCTCGGCCACGGCGTCCTGGCGGCGCACCTCGGCGAGCATCGACGCCGCGAGGCGCGGTGACAGGGCGGTCTCGCCCTCGGCGACGGTCAGCAGGGCGTCGGAGATCTCCCGGACGCTGCAGTCCTTCACGAGGTAGCCGTCGGCACCGGCCCGGATCGCATCGGCGAGCACCGACTGATCGGCGTGCATCGTCAACATGATGATGCGCGTCGTCGGCAGCTGGTCCTTGATGATCCGGGTCGCCTCGATGCCGGTCATGTCCGGCATCGTGACGTCCATGAGGATGATGTCGGGTCGGAGCGACTCGGCGAGGTCGATGGCCTCGGCCGCGTGGCGGGCTTCACCCACCACGTCGAAGCCCTCCTCCGAGAGCGAGCGTCGCAGCCCCTCTCGGAGCATCTTGTGATCGTCGGCCAGCATGAGACGGATTCCCGCCTTGCGCCGGTCGACCGGTGAGGCCTGTTCGATCAGGCCGGTTTCAGGAAGCATCGGACGTGGGTCCCTTCTCCGCGGTTCGATGTGATGTCGAGTGATGCGCCGATCGACGCGGCCCGCTCGCGCATGCCGAGCAGGCCGTAGGAGTCGATCCGGTCGACGTTCCCGGCGTCGAAGCCCCGACCGTTGTCGGTGACCTCGAGGAGGGCGGCTCGCCCGTCGCAGCGCCAGGTGATCCGCACGGCCGTGGCGGCCGCGTGGCGTTCGATGTTGGTGACGGCCTCCCGCAGGATCCGCCAGAGCTCCCGTTCCTGGAGGACGGGGAGCCGGTGGGTCTCGTCGACGTCGAGGTCGACGGTGAGCGAGGCCCGCTCGGCGACACGGGGAGCGTGCTCGGTGAGGGCGTCGACGAGGCCACGTTCCTCCGAGACGTCGGTCCGGAGGTCGTAGAGGGTGTCACGCACCTCCCGGACGACGCCGCGGATGTCGGTCCGCAGGTTGTGGAGCGGACCCTCGATGGGTTCGTCCCGGTCGTTGAGCCGGATGATCCGGTCGGCCTCGACGCCCAGGTAGGCGAGGCTCTGGCCGATCCGATCGTGGATGTCCCGGGCGATGCGGGCACGTTCCTCGTCGGCCCCGACGACGCGGATCCGGCCGAAGAGACGGGCGTTGTCGACCGCCAGGGCGGCCGAGCCGATGAACGAGGCGATGGCGTCACGCTCGCGGTCGCCGAAGGCGTCGCTGCGGTCGGCCTCGACGGCGATGAGGCCGATGATCTGGCGGCGGGCGACGAGGGGTGCGTAGAGACCCGACCGGGAGCGGGCGTCGATGCCCTGGTGGGCGGGGTCGAGCCCGCAGACCACCACGGAGTGGGTGTCGAGGGCTTCCCGCGCGTCCGCGGGCAGGTCGACGAGGGTCTGGATGTCCGAGACCCGCAGATTCGACTTCCGGGCGGCGACGAGGTGGTTGCCGTCGATCGTGAACACGGCGAGACGGTCGAGGTCGACCACGGAGTGGAGGCGACTCACGATCGAGTCGAGGGCTTCGTCGGTGTCGAGTGACGCCGGGAGGCTCTGGGCCACTTCGTAGAGGGTGACGAGCAGGGCGTTCGCGTCGGCCATCTGCGACAGGCGGTGCAGGTTGCGGGTGTGGCGGGCGTCGGCCTCACCGGACAGTCGGCGTGAGTAGCCGGCCACCACACCGGTGAGCACGAGCACCCCGGCCCAGCGGCCGGCGAGGATGAAGCGGTCGACGTCGCTGCCCTGGAGGATGATGTCGGGCAGGGTCACGGCGACGGCGGAGACCGTGGCGATCCGGGTGCCGAAGCCGAAGCCGCCGGCGAGACCGGCGACGATGACGGCGTTGACGAGGGACAGCACCAGCGGGGAGTCCCAGTAGCCGGTGGCCACGACGGCGGCCACGTGGAGGCCGACCTCGAGGAGCAGGTTGAGCAGGCTCGGGACCGAACCGGAGAACTCGTACGGCGTGACGGTCCGCACGATCGTGTTGCAGACGATGATCGCCAACCACGGTGCGAAGCCGAAGTCGCCTTCGACGAGGGCCCGGGAGACGAGCATGACCGAGGCGAGGGTCGTCGCCCACCGGATGGCCACGACGATCGGGCCGAGATCGGACAACTTCGTCTCCGCCGAGACCGTCGAACGGCGACGGGCGCGGGCGGACGACGGGGTGTCGGTCGTGTCGGCACGACGGGCGGGGCGGGTGAGCAGGTCGGTCATGGCGGGAACGTCCCCGAGACGCCGGAAGCGTCGGTGACTCGGCTCCATCGGCCGATCCCGGGTGGGATTGAGCCGTCCGGCTCATCACGGTTGGGATCGGCGGTCCTCATGCGGGAGCCGTCCGACCTCCCGGCCCTGGTTCTGGTAGGAAGCCGGGCATGAAACTCGTGGGCCTCACCGGCGGGATCGGTGCCGGGAAGTCGTCGGTCTCACAGCGTCTCGCCGCCCGTGGCGCCGAGATCATCGACGCCGATGCGATCGTCAAGGAGCTGCAGGAACCGGGGATGCCGGTGTTCGAGGCGATGGTCGAGCGCTGGGGCGATCGGATCGTGGCCGCGGACGGCACGCTGGATCGGGCGGCGGTGGCCGGCATCGTGTTCCACGACGCCGACGAGTTGGCCGCGATCAACGAGATCGTCCACCCCGTGATGAAGGCCGAGATGCGGCGGCGGATGGACGCCGCCGCACCGACGGACCGGGTGGTGATCCTCGACGTCGCGCTGATGGTCGAGTCGAAGGACCGGCGGGGGACCTCGGCGGTGATCGTGGTCGACGTGCCGGTCGAGACCCAGGTGGCCCGGTTGATCGAGTTCCGCGACTTCGACGAAGCCGATGCCCGGGCCCGGATCGAGGCCCAGGCGGGCCGCGAGGAACGCCTCGAGTTCGCCGACTTCGTGATCGACAACTCCGGCGACGAGGCCGCACTCGATGCCGAGGTCGAACGCTGCTGGGCCTGGATCGAGACCCTGGACGCGACCATCTGGCCTGCGCAGGAGGCTCCTGCGGGCTGAGGCGAGTTCTTCGCTGGGGCTCAGAACCGCCGAGGCAGGGCTGAATCCACTGTCACACCCCGGCAGTAGGGTCGGCTCGTGGCCAAGGACATCCCGTTCAAGATGATGGCGCCGTACGAACCGGCGGGACATCAGCCCCAGGCGATCGAGTCGATGTCGGACGGGATCTGGTGCGGGGAGCGGTTCCAGACGCTGCTCGGCATCACGGGGTCGGGGAAGTCCGCCTCGATCGCATGGACGATCGAGCAGGTCCAGAAGCCGACGCTCGTGATCGCGCCGAACAAGTCGCTGGCCGCACAGCTCGCCTCGGAGTTCAAGGAGTTCTTCCCGAACAACCGGGTCGAGTACTTCGTCTCCTACTACGACTACTACCAGCCCGAGGCCTACATCCCCTCGAGCGACACCTACATCGAGAAGGACTCGTCGATCAACGACGAGATCGACCGGCTGCGTCACTCGGCGACCACGGGTCTGCTCACGCGGAAGGACACGATCGTCGTCGCGTCGGTGTCGTGCATCTACGGCCTCGGCTCTCCGGAGGAGTACCGCAAGAAGCTGTTCATGGCCGAGAAGGGCGAGGAGATCGACCAGCGTTCGTTCCTCGCCGGTCTCGTCGACATGCAGTACGAACGCAACGACATGAACCTCACCCGGGGCAAGTTCCGGGTCCGCGGCGACACGATCGAGATCTGCCCGGCCTACGACGAGCTGGTGTTGCGGGTCGAGCTGTTCGGTGACGAGATCGACCAGATCACCTCGATCGACCCGGTGACGGGTGAGCGGATCGAGGAGCTGGATCAGCTCGCGATCTTCCCGGCCACCCACTACGTCGCGTCCGACGAGAAGATGCGCACGGCCATCTCGTCGATCGAGGGTGAGCTCCAACAACAGCTCGCCACGTTCGAGAAGGAGAACAAGCTCCTCGAGGCCCAGCGCCTGCGGATGCGGACCTCCTACGACCTCGAGATGATGGCCGAGATGGGGTTCTGCAACGGGATCGAGAACTAC
>JAHDBV010000108.1 GCA_020630195.1 Acidimicrobiales bacterium | reverse complement strand
GACGGCGGTCGGGGGCGACGAACTCCTCCCAGCGGGAGAACACGAGCTTCACCGGCCGCTTCGCCTTGCGGGCCAGTGCGGCGATGTGGGCCTCGAAGTGGAACCCGCACTTGCCACCGAAGCCACCGCCGAGGTGCGGCACGATGATGCGGACCTGGCTGGCCGGGAGCTGGAGGGTCTCGCAGACCCCGTCGCGGGCGTCGTAGGGGACCTGCGTGGAGGTCCAGATGGTGACCTTCTCGCCTTCCCACTGGGCGACGATGGCCCGGGGTTCGATGGGGGCCGCGTGGCTGGCGTCGGCCACGTACCGGCTCGTGACGGTGGTGTGGGCCCCCGCCATGGCCGCCTCGGCGTCGCCACGCTGGAGCGCGGAGAAGGTGGCGAGGTTGCCGTCACGGATCACGTTGTCGTCGGCGGTGTGGGTGTCCCAGTCGTCGTGGACGAGCGGGGCACCGTCGGCGAGGGCGTCCTCGATGTCGTTGACGATCGGCAACGGGTCGATGTCGACCTCGATCGCGGCCGCCGCCGCCCGGGCGATCTCGGGGCTGATCGCGGCGACGGCGGCGATCACCTCACCCTCGAACCGGACGATGTCGCGGGCGAACAGGGTCCGATCGGCGACGGCCCAGGTGTAGTGCACGTCGGGCACGTCGGCGTCGGTGATGACGGCGAGCACCCCGGGCATGGCCTCGGCGGCCGAGGTGTCGATCCGGGTGATCCGGCCGTGGGCCACCTCGGGGTACCGGAAGGCGGCGTGCAGCATGCCGGTGAGTGTCAGGTCGGCGGTGTAGCGCCCGGAGCCCGACACCTTGTCGGGCCCGTCGGCCCGGACGAACGGCGGCAGTTCGGTGACGGTCACGTGCCCCTCCTCGGCTCGGGGCACCGACGTACCGGTGCCCGGGCCGACACTCTCGCACCTCCGGTCCGGCGACGGAAGGGACAGGCGGACGGGTTCCGTCAGGTGGGGTCGATCCGGCGCCGCCACCAACGACCACCGAGCACGAGCGTCCCGATGAGCAACAGACCGAAGGCCAACCCGAGCACGCCGATGAGGAGGGTGAACACGAGGCCCTCGTCACCGTCGAACACCGGATTGACGGCGGCGTCGTCGACGGCGGCCCGCCACGTGTCGGCGTCGGTGAGCACCACCCGCTCGGCGAGCTGGCCGGGCCGCAGGGCCGCGGGAGCTTCCTCTCCCGGGCCGACGGGGTGGGCGGGCGACTGGGCCACGTAGGTGTGATCGCCGTCCGACCACAGCACGACCGACATGCCGTCCGCGATCTCGACGGCGAGCCCGTCGCCGTCCAGCACGCGGATGGCTTCGATGACGGGTGGGCGGTCGCCGGACAGCATCGCGTGGAGCGGTGTCCAGAGAGGGCCGGACGACACCGCGATCGACGCCTCGTGGAACGGCGGCGCGGCGGGGTCGACGAAGGTGTAGTGATGCGAGGTCGAGTCGGCGCCGGCCGATGGGAGCGAGAACCGGTCGACCGGACCGTCGAGCCCCACGTTCTCACCGAGCACCCAGGCGCCGCCGACGAACCGGGCCGCCTCGACGAGGGCACGACCGTCGAGGCCCGCCGAGCGGATCGCCAGGCCGTCGCTGGCCGTGGTGGCCACCATGGCCACGCCGGCGGCCACCCCGTCGGGGTGCACGTACACCTCCCAGGTCGAGGCTCCTTCCGTGCCGACGGCCTCGGCGGACCCCGACGTCTCGTAGGCCTCGATCATGCGCATCCCCTCGACCACCACCGGGGCGTGGGGCAGCGCTGACGGCACCTCGGCCGCCGGAGCGATCGTGCCGACGTCGGTTCCACGACCACCGCTGGTGGCGGTCCAGGTCACGAACCCGACGAGCAGCACGACGCAGGCGGCGAGCACCAACCGGTAGCCGGCGCCCGTCGTCGCCGGTTCGGCCGGGGCGACGCGATCCTGGTCGTGGGCCACCCGCCAGGTCTCGTCGGCGCCGACGACGACACCTCGTCCGGCTCGGCGTTCGAGTGCGTCGATCACGACAGCACCTCCCGGAGGTTCGTCCGCTCGTCCTCGACGACGATCCGGGCCCGCTTCCGGGCTCGGTGGGCACGCTGGCGGACGGCGGTGGCGGTCAGACCCAACAACCCGGCGATCTCGTCGTGCGGTCGGCCCTCGACGATCGAGAGGTGCAGGACCGCCCGGTCGAGCGGCGCCATGCGGGCGAGCAGTTCGTCGTCGGACGGGTACCGGTCCGATGTGCTCGTCGGACCGGCGAGGCGGGGCAGCCGGTCTCGCCAGCGGGCCGCCCGGCGGCGTCGGTCGGTGGCGTGGCGCACCACGGCGGCACGCAGGTAGGCCTCGGGGTGGCGGGGGTCGGCGGGGCTCGCGAGCACACTCGCCAACGCGTCCTGGACGAGATCGTCGGGCTCCATGTCGGCGTCGGCCACGACCGCGGCGAACCGACGCAGGCGCGGGTAGAGCCGCCGCCATTCGTCGGGGCCGAGCGGTGTCGGCGTGGGATCGTCAGGTCGCACGTGGGAAGAGACGCTCGAGCACCCGCCGGTGTGACACGCCGCAGCCGCGACGTTGCCACGCCGGGCCGGGTGGTGTCAGGAGGACGAGGCCCGCTCGGCCTCGTCCCGGGCCTCCCGTTCGGCGATCGTCGGCCACTCGAGGCGCCAGCCGTTCCGACGCACACCGAGCACGTAGCCGATGAGCAGCACGACGAAGGCGAGGTTGATGGCGACCCACCAGCGACCCACGGTCGGGGTGACCTCGATCAGCAGCGGGTTGAGACCGGAGAGCATGACGCCCATCACCACGAACGCGAACGGGATGAGCTGGCGTGGGGTGCTGACCCGCTCCGAGCCGAACAGGATCCCGACGAGCACGATCGTGGCGAGCACGCCGAACACGTCGATCACGTCGCGGGGCTCGGCGGCGTCGACCTCGGCGAGCCACGCCGCGGTGTCGGCCACCTCGATCCGATCGACCAGCTCGGTGAGGGCCACCTCGTCGCCGCCGGTGGGTTCGGGCACGATCACGAAGGTGTCGCCGTCGAGGGTCCACACGGCCGCCACCTCGCCGAGCAGCGTGACTTCGACCGATCGACCGTCGACCTCGGCGGTGACGTACTCGATCGTCTCCGGTCGCTCGAGCAGGAGGTTGTTCACGATCGTGCGCCAGCCGGCGCTGGAGTCGTCGATCACGACGTCGAGGTGGGCGACGAGCGGCAGCGGTCGGGCGCCGGTCTCGTCGACGTCGGAGAACGTGTAGCGCCGGACGTCGGTGTCGGGGTCCTGGCCGAACTCGGCGATGACCATCAGGTCGGGAGCGTCGACCGTGACGAACCCCCGGTCGTCGAGCTCGACGAACGACTCGGGATCGTCGAGGCCGATCGAGGCGAGATCGCTGAGGATCTGGTCGCGCGAGACGATGGCGTTCGGCTGTGGGACGGCGAGGATCCGGGTCGGGCGGGCGGTGTCGTCGGCGTGCACGGTGCGCGGGGCCTCGGAGGGCAGGCCGGCGGAGAGTGAACGGGTCCAGCCGGGCTCGTCGACCTCGATGAGTTCGGCGCCGCCGATCACGAGCGGGAGGTGGGGTGGCGCCGGCGGGAGCTCACCATCGGCGGCGCGGGTCGTGAAGATCCCGTTGGTCCCGGGCAACACACCGAACGCGGTCACGAGGAGACAACCGACCAGCACGAGCCGGTAGGGCCACGCCCACGGGCCGGCGTCGCCCGTCGTCGGTGTCGCCCGACGCTGGGCCTCGGCCCACACGAGCGGTGCACCACGGGCCTCGCCCCGATCGGCGCGGGCGTCGAGCAGTTCACGTTCGAGGGTGTCCATCGGGCTCATGACGACGTCTCCTGCAGTTCGGTGTCGGCGGTGAGGGAGGCCCGGAGCCGGGCCCGGGCCCGGCTGGCCCGCTGGCGCACGTTCGCCGGGGAGAGGCCGAGCAGCTCGGCCACCTCGTCGCCGGGTCGTCCCTCGACGATCGTGAGGTGCAGCACCGCCCGGTCGACGGGGTCCAGTTCGTCGAGCACGGTCTCCTCCACCGGATAGTGGTCGGTGGTGGCGGTCGGCTCGACGAGTCGGGGCAGGCGGGCCCGCCACCGGGCGAAACGCCGACGCCGGTTCGAGACCTGCCGCACGATCGTCGTGCGCAGGTAGGCCTCGGGCGCCTCGACCCGCCGGCTCCCCTCGAGCAGAGACCCGAGTGCGTCCTGCACGAGATCGTCGGGGTCCATGTCGTGGTCACCCACGGCGGCGGCGAAGCGCCGCAGCCGGGGATACATGGCCTCGAACTCGGCGAACCCGACGCCGATCGGTGTGTTCCTCACACCTGTCCGGACACCCGGGAGGCGCCGGTTGTGACACGCATCCGCGGATTCTCGCACGGTGCGGCTTGCCGGAACCTTGCCGATTCCCCACGGCCGTCTTGTCGTCGACCACCGACGGTCGGGATCAACCCCACACCCAGGAGTGATCCCGACATGAAGCACCAGACCGAACAACCCGACACCCCCGAGGAGGCACCCGGCCCCCGACGACCCTCCCGCCGGATGTTCCTCGGCGGCCTCGGCGCCGGCGCCGCCACCGTGATCGGCGCGCCGATCGTCGCGGCCGCCCACGGCCGCGGCGACCGCGATCGCGACGCCCGCCGCGACGCCGGCCGCCAGCCCCGCGGCCGCGGGAACGACGCGCCCACCGCGGCGCAGACCGCGGACGGCCCCGACCGCTTCAGCCGCATCTTCGACGACCATCCCCCGTTCGCGGAGGCCGACGACGAGCTCCGCGAGATGCTCACCGAGCTCGGCCGTCCGGGCGGGATCCTCGACGCCGACGATCCGCTCGACGTCGGCCCGATCCGGCTGATCCTCGAGCCCGAGCTGAGCCCCGACAACCCGGACAACCCGAACCAGACGGCGGGGATGACCTTCGTCGGCCAGTTCCTCGACCACGACATCACCCACGACGCCGGGTCGACGCTCGGTCGGTCGACGTCGGTGCGCCGCAGCACCAATCTCCGCACCGCCCGGCTCGATCTCGACAGCGTCTACGGCGGTGGCCCGGCCGACAGCCCCGACCTCTACGACGCCGCCGACCCGTTCCTCCTGCGTGTCGACGACGGTGGCCGCTTCGAGGACCTCCCGCGCGACGCCGACGGGGTCGCGATCATCGGCGACGCCCGCAACGACGAGAACCTGATCGTCAGCGGGCTGCACGCCGCCTACCTGAAGTTCCACAACAACGTTCTCACCCGCCTCCGCGCCGCCGGTCTCGAGGGCGAGACGGCCTTCACCGAGGCCCGACGCCTCGTGCAGTGGCACCACCAGTGGCTGGTCGTCCACGAGTACCTGCCGGCGATCGTCGGTCAGCCACTCGTCGACGACATCCTCACCAACGGACCCCGCACCGTCACCGACGGCACGGCCCGGATCCCGGTCGAGTTCCAGACCGCCGCGTTCCGCTTCGGCCACTCCCAGGTGCGCCCCTCGTACCGGGCCAACCTCGCCGGCGACGACGGTGAGGCGTTCTTCGCGATGGTGTTCAATCCGGACACCCTCACCGCCGAGGCCGGTGGCGATCCCGATCCCGACGATCTCTCCGGCGGGCACCGAGCCGCCCGCCGATTCATCGGCTGGCAGACCTTCTTCGACTTCGAGGACGGTGAGGTCCGCAACAACAAGCGCATCGACACGAAGTTGTCGACCCCGCTGTTCCAGCTGCCGCTCGGCATCATCTCGAACTCGCGGGGTGAGCCGATCGGGCCGGCGTCACTCGCCACCCGCAACCTGCTGCGCCACATCACCTGGGGCATCCCGTCGGGTCAGGCGGTCGCCGAGGCGATGGGCGTCGACCGGCTCGCCGCCGGCGACCTCGCCGACATCGACGCCGTCGCGCCCCGACTCACCGGCGACACGCCGCTGTGGATCTACGTGCTGCGTGAGGCCGAGGTGATGGCCGACGGCCTCACCCTCGGCCCGGTCGGTGGTCGGATCGTGGCCGAGGTCTTCCTCTCGCTGCTGCAGCTCGACCCCGACTCGTATCTCGTCGCCGATCCCACCTGGCGCCCCACGCTGCCCACCCGGGCCGGAGGCGGCGACTTCCGCATGGTCGACCTGCTCACCGAAGCCGGCGTCGACCCCGTCTCGCGAGGCGAGTGACGGGGCGTCCGGGCGGTCCGGCGGATCTTGTCGATCTCTTGCCGAACCCCCGGATCGCCCTTGTCGATGGCCCCCGAACCTGTCCTTTGTCGGAACGAAGCGAACGCAACGAACCGGCACCTCTCCCCTCCAAGCAAGTCCCCCAACCCAGAAAGCACACCAATCCAATGAAGAACACCAAGCCCCTCATCGCCAGCCTCCTGATCGCCGGTCTCGTCACCGGCGGTGCGGGTGTCGCTTCCGCCCAGTACGGCGGCGACGCCGACGAGTCGGTCGAGACCTCCGAGGTCCAGACCGAGCAGGTCGAGAACGACGGCCTCATCCAGACCCAGGTCGAGGGTGACGACACCGACGGCGACGACGACGGCGAGCGTGAAGGCCGCCGTGGCAACCGTGGCCGCAAGCTCTCCACCGCCGCCGAGACCATCGGCATCACCGTCGAGGAGCTCCGTGCGGAGCTGCAGGACGGCGCCACGATCGCCGAGGTCGCCGAGGCCAACGGCTCGTCGGCCGACGCCGTGATCGACGCCATGATCGCCAACCTCGAAGAGAAGCTCGACGCCAAGGTCGAAGAGGGTCGCCTGACCGCCGAGGAAGCCGCCGAGAAGCTCGAGTCCAAGACCGAGCGCATCTCGAACAAGGTCAACGGCATCGACAACGACGATGACGACAACGACGAGGAGGACACCGACGCCAGCGCCTGATCCCCACCTCCCCCACACGGTCACCTTCCGCCGGTGACCGGTTCTCCTCCCCCGCCGTGGGCCCCGAGACCTCCGCCGTCTCGGGGCTCACGGCTACGTTCGCACCCGTCACCTTCTGCCCCGGAGCCCTCCGATGACCGCCATCACCGGCCTCTCGATCCTCATCGCCGAAGACGACCCCGAGATCCGCACCGCACTCGAGCGGATCCTCACCTACGAGGGGTATGAGGTGCACACGGCCAACGACGGTGCCGCCGCACTCGAGGCCGTCGAGCAGCACCAGCCCGATCTGGTCGTCCTCGATGTGATGATGCCCTTCGTCGACGGCCTCGATGTCGCCCGCCGGATGCGGGCCAAGGGCGACCGGCGCCCGATCCTGATGCTCACCGCCCGGGAGCAGACGAGCGACCGGGTCGCCGGCCTCGACGCCGGGGCCGACGACTATCTCGCCAAGCCGTTCGAGCTCGACGAGCTGCTCGCCCGCATCCGGGCGCTGCTGCGGCGGGTCGCCCCCGAGACCGACTCGGTGGTGACCGTCGGTGAGCTCTCCCTCGATCCCCGCCGCCACGAGGTCCGCCGCGGCGACGAGGTGATCGAGCTGACCCGGACCGAGTTCGAGATCCTCCATCTCCTCATGCGCAACGACGGCATCGTCCTCGAGCGTGGGGTCATGTACGAACGCATCTGGGGCTACGACTTCGAGTCGTCGTCCCGGTCGCTCGACGTGCACGTCGGCTATCTGCGGCGCAAGCTCGAAGACGGCGGCCACGCCCGCATGATCGACACCGTGCGCGGCGTCGGCTTCGTGATCCGGCCCGCGACATGACCCGCTCCAGCCTGGCGCTGCGGATCGGGCTCGCCGTCGCCGCGCTCACGGTGCTCTCCGCCTTGAGTGTGACCGGCATGGCGCTCGTGTCGACCGGCGGCCAGGTCCGTGACGACGTCGACGACTTCCTCGAACAGCGGGCCGACGAGATCCTCGACGGTGTTCGTCTGCGTCCCGATCGTGACGACAACCGCAACAACGGACGCGGCCGGGATGCCGACGACGAGGTCGCCGACGCCGGCGAGATCATCGAGGCGAGCCTTCCCCGCAGCTCCGACCTCGACGCCGAGGTGCAGACCCTCGACATGGACGGCGTCGTCACGGCCACCACGGGTCTCGACATCCCCGTCGACGACACCGACATCGGCCTCGCCGACAAGGGTGGCGGCGAGCGGCTCCGCACCGTCGCGATCGACGGGGTCGAGTACCGCGTGCTGACCGCACCGATCCCCGGTGGCGGTGCCCTCCAGGTGGCCCGTTCGCTCGAGACGACGACCTCGCTGATCCGGGTGATCCAGACCCGCTTGCTCGCGATCGGCGGCGGGCTCGCGTTGGTCGTGGCGTTGGTCGGTTGGCTGATGGCTCGGCGATCGCTTCGCCCGCTCGGCGAGCTGACCGCGGCGGCCGAGCGCGTGGCCGAGACGAAGGACTTCGACACCCCGATCGACGTCGACGGACGCAGCGACGAGATCGGTCGGCTCGCGTCGTCGTTCAACGAGATGTTGGGCGCCCTGGCCACGAGCCGGGAGCAGCAGCACCGGCTCGTGCAGGACGCGGCCCACGAGCTGCGCACGCCGCTCACGAGCGTGAACGCGAACATCGATCTGCTCGTGCACGCACCCGACCTCCCCGAGACCGAACGCCAGGAGATCCTCGGCGGCGTCCGGGCGGAGCTCCGTCAGCTCGGCACGTTGTTCACCGAGATCATCGAACTGGCCACCGACGATCGCGAGGCCGCCTCCCACGAGATCGTCGACCTCGCGGCGGTGGCGTCGATGGCGGCCGACGGTGTCCGCCGGCGGGCGTCGAACCCGATCGATCTCGATGTGACGGCGAGCCCGGTCCGCGGTGATCTCCGATCGCTCGAGCGGGCCATCGGCAACCTGCTCGGCAACGCCGTGAAGTACTCGCCGGAGGGCTCACCGATCACCGTGCGGGTCTCGGGGGGGACCGTCGCCGTCACCGATCGGGGGCCGGGCATCGCCCCGGAGGATCGCCAGCGCATCTTCGATCGGTTCCATCGTGGTGAGTCGGCCCGGGCGCAACCGGGATCGGGGCTGGGGCTCGCGATCGTGGCGAAGATCGTCGCCGACCATGGTGGTCGGACCTTCGTGGGCGACGCCGAACCCGGCCCCGGTGCGGTGGTCGGCTTCGTCTTGCCGAACGCCTGAGCGGTCGGCGTTCGCCCGCCTGCCTCGGGTGGGTCAGGCGGTCGTCGGGTGCGGTGGCCAGAGCATCGGGAAGTCCGGATGCTCCATCGGGACACCCGCCGGGAGCTCGTCGGCGAGCCCCGCGAACGGCGGTGAGGTCGTCCACGGGCGCGGGGCGTGCACCATGTCGTCGCCGAGGAACCGGACCGACAGCACCCGTCGGCGGCCCGGGCCCGGCATACCCGCCGCGCCGTGGACCGTCAGGAAGTCGAAGAAGACCGCATCGCCCGGTTCGAGTTCCCAGCTGACGATCCGCCAGCGGTCGTCGCCGGCTGCGAGGGCGGCGTCGATGTCGGGGAACTCCTCGAGTGCGCCTTCGGGGAACCACTTCGCCACGCCGTCGAGGAACGTGCGGGGCAGATACCACGGACCGGTGTGGGTGCCGGCGACGAACTCGAGTGACGACGCCTTCGGCACCGGGTCGACCGGGAGCCACATCGACACGTTCCGGCGGCCGTCGACGTTGTAGTACGGCTGATCCTGGTGCCACGGCGTGCGCTGCTTCGTGCCGGGCTCCTTCGTGAGCATGTGGTCGTGATAGAGCCGGATGGTCGACGAACCGGTGAGGTGTGCGGCGATCTCCGCGGCCGGTGAGGTGCGGATGAAAGCCTCGAGCTCGGGGATGCGCCGCCAGTTGCAGAAGTCCTCGACGAACGCACCGTCGTCGGGACCGGACGCCCGCTTCGCGAGCGGGGACGGGTCGGCGAGATTGGCCTCGATCGCGGCGGTGGCCAGGTCGATCTGCTCGGCGCTGAAGGCGTTGCGGACACAGACCGCGCCGTCGCGGGCGTAGTCGCCGTCGATCTCGTAGCTCACCGTGTGAGTCTGCCCGCTCAGCGGGTGAGCACGCCCCGCACCTGGGTGACGGTGACCTCACGGCCGACCACGGTCTCGATCACCCCGAGCGGGTCGGCGCCGGCGCAGATGCCGGCGGGGGCGCAGGTGAGAGCGGTGTCGAAGCGGGTGGTGACGGTGAGCACGAACGGCCCGGTGTCGTGAGTGCTCGTGGTGTAGGTGAAGGAGCAGTCGGAGGCGTCGTCGTCGGCGCCGGCCGTCCACGGGGTGCCCTGGGCGCAGACGATCGGATCGTCGCCGTTGCCCGGGTCCCACTCCGTCTCGAAGGGGGTGGCGGTGATGGTGGCGGAGATGCCGAACTCGGGGATGGCGGCGGTGGCCGAGACGGGCTGCCAGATGGCGTCGTCGACCCAGACCCAGGTGGGGAGGTGGACGAGCATCGGCACGCCATCGCCGTCGGGCGACGACTGCGGCACGGCGAACGGGACGTCCGTGGCGGCGATGGCGGCATCGACGAGGGCCTCGATGATGACGTCAGGCGGCGGGTCACCCACCTCCCAGAGGAGGGAGAAGGCACCGGCGAAGATCGGCCGGGGGCAGATGCCCCAGATGAACCGCGCGGTCTCGTCGTGGAGCTCCGCCTCGGCGAAGTCGAGACCGAGTCCGCGACCGCCAGCGAGCTCAGCGACCTCGAGACCGGTGAGGTCGACCCGGAACGTGCACCCGGCGAACAGGTTCTCCGAACCGGAACCGCCGGAGGAGATCGGGATCTCGCCGGCGCCGACGCCGACCGTCAGCACACCGCCGTCGTGCGAGGCCTCCGTCGTCACCCCGGAGGGTGTGCAGTCACGGACGCAGTCAGCAGCGGCCACACCTGCCCATCCTCCGAGCAGTAGAACTCCGCCTACTACAGCTCGTCTGAGAACTCGCACATCAGCCCACCGTTCGCTTGGTCACTGAAGAAGTCAGCCACCGCCCACTCGCCGTCGACCATGAGCACCGACGCGGACCCCTGCCACGCATCTCCGTCATCAGACGCCACCACGACCTCAGACCCGAGCTCAACAACCTCGCTGTCACCTCGGGTACAGAGTTCGGCCACGCCGGACACGCCGTCGGCTGCGATCTCGACAGAGATGACCTCAACTCGAGCCTCGCCCCTGGATCGTTCAGCCTGCCCAGCAGCTGCCCGGGTCTCGAAAGCATCGATCAGTCGTTGGCGAAGAGGGTCAACGACGTGATCGATGCCGTATCCACTTTCGCCCTGTGCTGAGTCGTAGTCACCCTCGTACCAAGCCTCGATGACGGCGATGATCTCGGCTTCGGCGATCTGCTCGGGCGACAAGGTCGTGGTCGTCTCGACCAGCGTCGCCGCCGGCGCCTCGCTCGTGGTCGATGCGGGCGCGGCCGTGGTCGAGGGGGCGGCCGTCGTCGACACCGCCGCCGGCTCACCCGACGACGTGCACCCAACGGCCCAGGCCGCCATCACCAACACCAAGAACACCCGACCCACAGCTCCCGGATCTTAGGAGCCGCACCCCCGGACCGGGGAGGGAGCAACCCGACCCAGTCCGAGACGTTTCGCCTGAATCGAACACTTGTTCGATTCAGGTGCTACACTGCCCTCATGAGCAACCGGGTGGACAACGAGCACGGCGCTTTCGCCGACCTCGAACCCCTCCTCGACCGAGACCTCGACGATCTCGGTCGAAGCG
>JAHDBV010000022.1:582-55114 GCA_020630195.1 Acidimicrobiales bacterium | reverse complement strand
GCGCCTCGTGCAGCTCGGTCTCCAGCCGCAGTACCACGCCAAGAACCCGTTCCCCTTCATGGAGCTCCAGGACGTCCAGGGCCTGACGAACTTCTTCGAGCGGACCGTGTCGAGCTACCAGGTCGGTGTGTCGGGCGACGTCGCGTTCGACGAGGAGTTCTGAGCCCTCGGACTCGGCCCGCCCACCACGAGGTCGGTGGGCTCGCATACGGTGATCGATCGTGACCGGTCGAGCCATCCCCACCCGCACCGGGGCGTCGCTCGTCGACGCCGTCGCCGGGGTGCTCGCCGACCTCCGTGACGATCCGCTGGCGCCCGCCACGGTGGTGTGCTCCGGGTCGTTGGAGGCCGTGCTGCTCCGGCGGGCACTCGGCCGTCGGCGCGGTGTGGCGGGGGTGGAGTTCACCACCGCCGAGGCCGTCGCCGAGCGTCTCGCTCGTCCGGCGCTCGCCGCCGCCGGGCACTGGGTGGCTTCGGCCACCGAGGTGCGCCTCGCCCTGCGGGCCGAGCTCGCCGGCACGACCGGCCCGCTGGCCTCGGTCGCCCATCACGACGCCACCGTCGACCAGCTCTATCGGTTGCACCGGGAGCTCGCCGGTGTGTCCCCACTCGCCCTCACCCGCCTCGAGCGGGTGGGCGGGCTCGGGAGCGACGCCGTCTCGGTCGTCGTGGCCGCCCACGAGCGGCTCGGCCCGGCGAAGGTCGAGCGTGATGTCGCTGCGCTCGCGGAGCTCGCACTCGAGCTCGACCCGGACCGACTCGGACCGATCGTGCTCGTCGGCTACGAGCCGTCGTCGCCGTTCCAGGCACGGGTGGCGAAGGCGCTCACGGGGGCCGGAGCGACGACGGTCCGGCCACTGACGGGGCATCGACCGACCGATCGCGCGACCGAGGAACGGATCCGGTCCTGGAGTCTCCCCCCGGCCGGCGAGCCGGGTGTGGACGGCCGCGAGCCCGTCGTCCGTCGACTGCGTGTGGCGGACCCCGACGACGAGGTCGCCGCCGCCGTCCGTCTCATCGGTCAGTGGGCCGCCTCCGGCGTCCCCACCGACCGGCTCGCCGTGCTGGTGCCGCCCGGCAGCGATCTCGCGCCGGTCGTGGCGGAACGTCTCGCCGCCGCCGGACTCGACGTCGGTGGACCGGGGGCCCGGCCGCTCACCCGATCGGTCGCGGGACGAACCCTGCTGCGGCTGCTCGACATCGCCGAGTTCGACCTCGATCGGGCGGGGTTGTTCACGCTCCTCGGTGGAGCGCCGGTCCATCTGGACGGCCAGGTCCCCCCGGCCGCCCGATGGGATCGATGGAGTCGGGAAGCCGGTGTCGTCGACCCCGACGACTGGCGCCCGCGCCTCGAGGTGTTGGCCGCCGCCGTCGCCGAACGCGACCCGGCGCAGGCCGACGCCGTGCTGGCCATGGCCGACACGATCGACCGGTTCCGGCGTGGTCTCGGCCACGGCGACGACGTCGTCGAGCCGCAGGACTGGCCCGGTTGGGCGGCCTGGGCGATCGGCCGGCTCGACGCCCACGTCCCGGCCGGCGACGACTGGCCCGACGCCGAGATCGCGGCCCGGGACATGATCGTCGAACGCCTCGACCTGACCCGCCGGCTGGGTCGGCTGGTGGAACGCCCCGGCCTCGCCGATCTCCGGACGGTCGTGGCCGGCTTCCTCGATGCCGCCGTCGTGCCCGGTGGTCGGACCGGACGCGGCGTACTCGTGGCACCGGTCGACCAGGTGGCGACACTCGACGTCGACCGCCTGGCGATCGTCGGCCTCGCCGACGGGCTGCTCCCGAGGCGGAGCCCGGCCGTGGGGTTGCTGTCGAACCAGCACCGTGCGGTCGCCGCGGCGGAGTTGCCGATGCCCAACGTCACCGCCGATCGGGATCTCGCGGCCGTCATGGCGGCGGCGACCTCCGCCGACGAGGCCGTGCTCCTCACGAGTGAGGGCGATCTGCGAGGGGGGCGGACCCGCGTCTGGCCCGTCGCGCTCGATGCGGTCCTCACCGCCGAGGGTGTCGACCTCGCCTCCCACCGGGCCGGGCTCGCCGAGCACGGACGGCCGGCGACCCGTCGAGACGTCGAGCTCCGCAGCCTCATCCATCACGTCGACCGTGCCGAACCCCTCGACTCGCATCCGCTGCTCGCCACCGACCCCGTCCTGCACCGTGGTCTGCGCTGGGTGCGGGGCCGTGAGAGCGGGCGCCTCACGGGCGTGACCGGCGGGATCGGGCGGGGCCGGGTCCGCCTCGACGGCCGTGTCTCCTCACCCACCGCCCTCGAGGACTACGCCACCTGCCCCCGCCGCTATCTGTTCTCCCGGCTGTTCCGTCTCTCCGAGCTCGACCGGCCCGAGCGGATCATGGAGATCTCCGCCCGGGAGCGGGGATCACTCGGCCATGCCGTGCTGGAGCGATTCGTCGGCGATCGCATCGACGCCGGGAACGTGCCCGCGCCGGACGAACCGTGGGACGAGGCGGCACGGGCGGACCTCGCCCGGATCGTCGCCGACGAGGTCGAGCAGCGCCGGCGGCTCGGCCTCACGGGGGGCACGGTGCGCACCGAACTGCTCCGTCGCCGCCAACTCGCCGAAGCGGGCCAGTTCGTCCGTGACGACAGTGAGCACCGGGCCGCGACCGCGGCCCGCCCGGCCGCGGTGGAGCTCCAGTTCGGGATGGAGGGTCCCGCGTCCGAGATCGACCTCGGTGACGGTCGGATGCTGCGGTTCCGGGGCTTCATCGACCGCGTCGACCGGCTCGACGGCGACGGCGTGATGGTCATCGACTACAAGAGCGGGTCGCCACGGAGCTACACACTCGCTCCGGACGACCGCCTCGCCGGCGGCCGGCGTCTCCAGCTGCCGATCTACGCCGCCGCGGCGGCCGATCGCCTCGGCACCACGGGCGCCCGTCGGGCCCGGTACTGGTTCACGAGCCGGGGCGGCCACGTCGACGTCGTCGTCGACGACGACCTCGAGGCCGAACTGATCGAGGCGCTGCGGATCATCGCCGATGGTGTGGCCGCCGGGGCCTTCCCCGCCCGACCCGGCGCGGCCACGGCCTGGCCACGGGCGACGTTCGAGCACTGCAAGTACTGCGACTTCGATCGCATCTGCCCGACCGATCGCCACGGTGAGGCCGAGCGCCTCGAGCCGGTGCTCGTCACCCTCGCCCCACGCCCACCCGGGATCGCCGACGACGCTTCCGAACCGATGAGTGGCGGCACCGATGGCTGATGCCCCCGTGCTCATCGACGCACTCGCACGGCGCCGGATCACCGACGGGCTCGGTGAGAGCCTCTTCGTCGAGGCCGGCGCCGGCGCGGGGAAGACCTCCGCGCTCGTGGCCCGGGTCGTCGGGCTGCTGCGTGACGGTGCACCGATCGATTCGATCGCCGCCATCACCTTCACCGAAGCGGCCGCCACGGAGCTCCGCGTGCGGGTCCGTGCCGCCCTCGCCGATGAGGTCGAGGCCCACCCCACCCCGGCGCTGTTGTCGGCCCTCCAGGGCGTCGAGACGGCGGCGTTCACCACGCTGCACGGTTTCGCCCTCCGGCTGCTCGGTGAGTTCCCGATCGAGGCCGGTCTGCCGCCGGGGTTCTCGGTGCAGGACGAGATCCGCTCCACCCTGACCTTCGAGGACGACCTCACGGCGTTCCTCGTGGAGCTCGGCGATGACGACGACGAGGCCGAGCTCCAGTTCCGGGGCGAGGTGCTCGGCATCAAGCCGGCCCAGATGCATGCCATCGCCCGGCGCTTCGACGACAACTGGGACCTGCTCGGAGCCCGGGAGACCGAGCCGACCCTGCCGCCACTGCACACCGAACCACTCCTCGCCAGGCTCCGCGCCGTGGCCGCGCTCGGACACGAGGGCCGCTCGCCCGACTGCAAGCTCCGCCCGCTGCTCGCCCAACTCGAGCTCGACGTGTCCCGGCTCTCCCGGCTCGAGCCCCTCTTCCAGGTGGAGTGGCTGGCCTCCGCCCCGGTGCCGCGATCGACGGTGGGTCGCAAGGCCGACTGGCCCGACGGACTGCTGGCCGAGATCAAAGCCGAGCTGAAGCAGCTGAAGGCCGACGTGGCCGACTTCGTCGCCACCCATCAGGCCGCCGTGCTCACGAGGTACGGGGCGCTGCTCGAGGTGTTCATCACCGAACGGGTCGAGCGACGTCGGGCCCGTGGTGAGCTCGCCTTCCACGACCTGCTCGTGTTGGCCCGGTCGCTGTTGCGCCGCGACGAGCGGGTCCGTCTCGCTCTGCACCAGCGGTATCGACACCTCCTGCTCGACGAGTTCCAGGACACCGATCCGATCCAGATCGAGCTCGCGGTGCTGCTGGCCCACCCCGGCCCGGTCGAGGAGCGTCCGTGGGTCGCGCTGGCGCCCGAACTCGCCCCGGGGCGGCTCGTGGTCGTGGGCGATCCGAAGCAGTCGATCTACCGTTTCCGCCGGGCCGACATCGGGGTCTACGACGACGCCGGTCGGTCGATCGGCAACGACCCGGTGGTGCTGTCGACCAACTTCCGGTCGGTGCCCGGGGTGATCGAGTGGGTGAACGCCGTGTTCGGCGACGAGATCGGCGACGGTGTCCCCGGCGAGCAGCCTCCGTACGTGCCCCTGGTCGCCCACCGACCGCCCCTGCCGCCGGAGGCCGGCCCGGCCGTCACGTTGCTCGGTGGACCGCTCGACGAGTCGGTCCCGGCCGTGCGTGACGCCGAGGCGCTCGACGTCGCCGCCGCCATCGTCGCCATCGACGAGGCCGGCTGGCAGGTGCGTGGGGACGACGGCGCCCCCAGGGAGCTGCGTCTGTCCGACATCGCGATCCTCATCCCGTCACGCCTGTCCCTGCCGTCACTCGACGCCGCCCTGTCGGCCGCCGGGGTGCCGTTCCGGCCCGAGACCTCCTCCCTCGTCTACGCGACCCAGGAGATCCGTGACCTGACCGCGGCGCTCCGGGCCGTGGCGAACCCGGGCAACCGGATCGACGTGGTGGCGGCGCTGCGGTCGACGGTGTTCGGGATCGGCGATGACGACCTGTTCGACTGGTGGGAGCGCACGGGCGGCGCCTGGGACTATCGGGGCGACGTCGAACCCGATCTGGCCGACTCCGCCGTGGGTGCGGCCTTCGCACAGCTCCGGGTCTGGCATGACGATCACTGGTTCTGCGATCCGGCGACGCTGATCGATCGGATCGTCGTGGAACGGCGGCTCCGTGAGCTCGCGCTCGCCGGTACCCGGCCCCGGGACGGGTGGCGGCGCCATCGGTTCCTCGCCGAGCAGGCCCGTCGGTTCGTGGAGTCCCAGGGGGGCGATCTCCAGGACTTCTGCGAGTGGGCCGAGGTGCAGGCGAGCGAGGCCGCCCGCGTCACCGAACCCATCCCACACGAGCCGGACCACGACGCCGTGCGGATCCTGACGATCCACGGCTCGAAGGGTCTGGAGTTCCCGGTGGTGGTGCTCGCCGGGGCGCCCACCGAGGAGCAGGCGGGTGTGCGCGGTCCCGCCGTCATCTTCCCCGACGGTGGGGGCGCACCCGAGATCAGCCTCGGTGGTGGTCGTCGGACCGAGAACTTCGAGGTGATGGCGCCCGTCGAGGAGATGCTCGACCGGGCCGAGCGTGTCCGCCTCCACTACGTGGCCGCCACCCGTGCACGCGATCATCTGATCGTGTCGGCGTACCACTCGACCCGCCGCAGGGCTCCGAGCATGGGGCGCCGCTCCTTCGAGCGGTCGTCCGCGCACCCGGATCTCTGGACGACGCTCGAGCCCGCCCGGGATCGACGGCTGCGGGCCCGGGCCGCCGTGCAGCTCACGATGGCGGACATCGACCGCCACGACGATGCCGTGGCCCGCTGGACGGCCGAGCAGGAGCGCATCGACGCGGGCCGCCGCCTCGGCGGGGTCCGCACGGCCACCTCGCTCACCGCGCACGGCCCGGCCGACCCCGGACCGGAGCGAGCCCGCCCGTGGCGTCAGGGCCGGGCCGGCACCAGCATCGGCTCGGCGGTCCACGCCGTGCTCCAACACGTCGACCTCGCCACCGGCGCCGATCTCGACGCCCTCGCCCGTCACTGGGCCGAGGTGGAGGGGGTGGCCGAGCACGCCGATCAGGTGGCGGCCCGTGCCGATCAGGGGCGCCGGAGCGCCACCGTGCAGCGGGCGATCGGCCGGCGGATGTGGCGGGAGTTGCCGTTCGCGGTGCCGGTGGGCGACACGGTGCTTGACGGCGTGATCGATCTGCTCGTCGAACTCGACGACGGTCTGCTGGTCGTCGACTACAAGACCGACGGCGTCGCCGACGACGGGGACGCGAACCGGCTCGTCGACCATTACCGCTGGCAGGCCGCCGGGTACGCCGAGGCGATGGCCCGTCTCACCGGTCGCCCGGTGGTGGGCGCCCGGTTCGTCTTCTGCGGTGTCGACCGGGTCGTCGAGCGCGACGTCGGTGACCTCGACGCCCTGCGGGCCGAGGTGGTGGCCCGGTTGGAGGCGGGGGAGTGACCCGCCCGGCCCGGCTCGTGACCGTCCTGCTCGTGGCGGGGCTCGTGATGGCGTCGTGCGCCCGGGACGATCGCTTCGAGGTCACCGTCCGGGTGACCGAGGACGTCTCGGCCTCGACCACGGCGGCGCCGCCCTCGTCGACCACGACCACGGCCGCCCCGACCACGACCACCACCGCCCCGACGACGACCACGACCGAACCACCGCGACCCACCGTCGTGCTCGGGTTCGCCGGAGACACCTCGTTCACCAACGGCCTCGACGCCCGCGACCCGTTCGGCGATCTCGACGGACTGCTCGCCGAACCGGACCTGATGTTCGTGAACCTCGAGACGGCCGTCGCCGATGTCGGGGTCGGTACGCCGTTCCCCAAGTCGTTCGTGTTCCGCTCGCCACCCGAGTCGCTCGGATTGTTGGTCGACGCCGGTGTCGACGTCGTCCTGCTCGGGAACAACCACGTGCTCGACTACGGCCCGTCGGCGGTCGACCAGACCCTCACCGAGATCGACGAGGCCGGCTTGGCGCGTGTCGGGGCGGGGCGAACGGCCGAGGAGGCCGTGGTGCCGCTCGTCGTCGAGGTCGAGGGCTGGCGCATCGGCGTGGTGAGTGCCTCACGGGTGCCGTGCGACTGGTCGGCGTCCGGGGAGAACACCCGGCCGGAGGTCAACTGGGCCTGCCCGACGCTCGTCGGCCCGGTGGAGGCCTCGATCTCCGAGCTCACGGCCACGACCGACCTGGTGATCGTCACGACACACGGCGGCCCCGAAGGCGAGTTGTGCGCGGGGTCGATGATGCTGGAACTGTCGGCCCGCTGGGCCGAGCTCGGCGCCGACGTCATCGTCAACGGCCACCCCCACGTGCTCCAGGGCATCCGTTCGGTCGGTGACGCCCTGCTCGTCGAATCGACCGGCAACTTCGCGTTCCCGAGCGCCCGGGGACTCACGGCGAACTCGGCGATGTTCCGCTTCGAACTCGCCGAGACCGAGCGTGGTGGCGACCCCGAGGTGTCGTTGCAGGTCGTGCCGGTGCTGGTGCCCGGCGGCGTGGCGTCGTTGCCCGGCCCCGACCGGGCGGCGCAGATCCTCGAGCAGATCGAGGGTCATTCGACGGGTTGGGTGCTCGACGACGAGGGTCGTGCGATCCCGTCACCCGATCACACGGGTCGGTGCTGAGGCCGGCTCAGCCGGCCGGGATCAGCGGGCGCAGCCGCGGCAGGGCGTGGGCCCGAAGTGGGTGACGTGATCGGTCCAACCGATGCCGTCGTGGTAGCGCAGCCGATGCTCGGCGAACGGGTCGTCATGCCAACCCTTGCCGATGATCGTGGTGGCCCGCGAGGTCCCGCTTGTCGCTGGCCGTGTGTCGAACGTCGTCATGTCCACATCTCCGTTGATGCCCGATGACGGTTTCCGCCGTGGTGGTCCCCATCGAGTCGACTCTTGCTTCGGTCGTCTCGACGACCACATTGAGTGATTGGTCGCGCACGCACCAGAGGATCGGGGACCTTCACCCACGATCGGGGTGACCTCGGTCACGAGCCGGGTGAGTCCTCGGATCCCTCGACCACGAGGTAGTGGGCGCCGGGGCCCTCGGCGCCGGCCGCGTCGGCGGGGTTGAACACCGCACAGGCGTCGAGCGAGAGGCACCCGCAGCCGATGCAGGAGGCCAGCCGATCGCGGATGCCGACGAGTGTGCGGACCTGCTCGTCGAGCCGTGGTTTCCAGGTGGTGGCCAGCTCCTCCCACTCCTCGACGGTCGGTGCTCGATCGGGTGGGAGGACGGCGAGCCGCTGTTCGATCTCGGCGAGGGGCAGGCCGACCTGCTGGGCGGCCCGGACGAACGAGACCCGGCGGAGCACGTCGCGGCCGTAGCGGCGCTGCCCGCCATCGGTCCGCCGACTCGAGATCAGGCCCCGACTCTCGTAGTAGCGCAGGAGGCTCGTGCGGACACCGAGGCGGTCGGCGACCGCCCCGATGGACAACTCGTCCCGGTCGTCGGCCATGTGCTCCACGCTGCCAGATGGTGGGCTTGACTTCAAGTTCACGTGAAGTTCTAGGTTCGGTCTCCATGAACTCGACCATCGATCGATCGTCCCCGACACCCCGCGTCGCCGTCGTGCGAGCCGGCTGGCATGCCGAGCTCGTCGGTCGTGCCGTGCACGGCCTGCACGAGTCCGTGGCCGACGAACTCGAGCTCGTCGAGACGACGGTTCCCGGCGCGTTCGAAGTGCCGCTCATGATCCGGTCCCTGCTCGAGACGGGTCGCTTCGACGCGGCCATCGCGATCGGCCTCGTCACCGACGGCGGCATCTACCGCCACGAGTTCGTGGCCGACGCGGTGATCTCGGGTCTGATGCGGGTCCAACTCGACACCGGCCACCCGGTGTTCAGCTGCGTGCTCACTCCGCATCACTTCCACGAACACGCCGTGCACGACGACTTCTTCGCCGCCCATCTGATCTCGAAGGGACGCGAGGTCGGTGATGCCGCCCTGGCGACGCTCCGGTTGCGGGAGCGTCTGGCCGCCTGAGCGGCCGAGCGTCAGGCCACCAGCACCCGGGCCGGTGCGTGGTCGGGCAGGTTGCCGTTCGCGAGCCGGGTCTCCAGCTCGGCCCGCCCCTCGGGGCACTGCTCGGCGAAGGGGCACCAGCCACACAGCACTCCGGGTTTCGCCTCGAACTCACCCGCCGAGCACGCCGTACCGACGGCTCCCCAGGTCTCGGCGAGGGCGCCGGTGGCGTCCTCGAGGCGGCGTGGGGTGACCGGGATGTCGATGATGCGCTGGCCGAGATAGAGCAGTCGGGCACGGTCGGGCAGCTCACCCTCGTGCTCGTTGATGGCGGCGGCGTAGAGCAGGACCTGCTGGATCTTGTCGCCCCGGAACCGCAGCCGTGGCACCGTGCCCGACTTGTAGTCGCTCACGACCAGCTGCCCGTTGCGGCGGTCGAGCCGATCCACGATCCCGAGGAAGGGAACCTCGCCGAGATCGGCGGAGACCTTGCGTTCGGTCGCCACGACGTCGACATCCGACGGGTCCTCGAGGGTCCACAACCCGGCGATGGCCAGCCAGCCCTGCCAGCGGAATGCCCGCTCGCCGTCGGCGTCGAGTTCGAGGGCGGCGAACTCGGGATCGGCGGCCATCTCGGGCCAGCACTCCCGGGCGAGGGCCTTCGCCGTGTCCTGTGTGCGACCCTCGGGCGGCAGCTCGCAGAGCAGCTCGAGGACACGGTGGGCGAACGTGCCGACGAGCGCCGGCTGCCCTGAGGGCTCGGGGAGGCGATCGACGTACTTGAACTTCCACCGCCGGGGGCAGTGGTCGAACGCGGAGGCCGACGACGGCGACAGGTAGGGCGGAGGCTCGACGCCGACTCCCGCATCGGCGCCGGCGGCGACCTCGTCGGTCTCGACCTCGAGGTCGGGGGTGTCGGGGACGACGGTCAGCGCCATGTCCTCATCTTGGTCCGGCCCTGTGACACCGAGGGGGATGTCGGCCCCGCGCCGTTCGCCACCGGGCAGTGCCGCGTCGTCGATCTCGTCGAGGATCGCCGGGTCGACGTCGGGCTCGGGGCCGCCGCGCACGTCAGAAGTTCCGGCCGCCCGAGCCGCCGCCGCCGAAGCTGCGGCCGCCCGAACCACCACGGAAGCCACCGCCTCCGCCGAAGCCGCCACCACCACGACGTCGTTGGGTGCGTCGGCTGCCGTAGCCGCCGCCACCGATGATCACCGGTCCCATGCCACCACGACGCCGACGTCGGCCGTAGCCGCCACGGGGCATCGGGATCGGCACGGGTGCGGCGGGTGGCCGGGGCGTGGTCGACCCACCGGGTCGTTCGAAGATCGTCTCGTCCTTGCCGAGCGCCGGCTTCGACATGTCCTCGGCACGCTTGGCCGCCGCCTCCGCGGCGACCTCGGCGGGTGACACCGGATCGGGCTCGCCGGCGAGCCGGGCCTCGATCAGCTCGAACTGCCACTCGGCGTGATCGATGCGGTCGTCGAGGGCGTCGACCTGCTCGGCCGTCGTCGCCCCTTCGATCGAGCGGGAGACGTCCTGATAGGTGGCCGAGGCCTCCGAGTAGATCTGCTGGAGCTCGGTGTCGCCGGAGGCGATCACGGCATCACCGAGGTCGATCACCTTGTCGGCGTTGTCCCGGAGCTGCTGGTTGATCTCGTCACGGTCGGCTTCGAGGTCGTCGGCGAGGCGCTGCTCCCGCCGCTTCTTGTTGCGGTACCAGATCGCACCGCCGCCGGCCGCCACGACGCCGGCACCGCCGGCCAGCACGCCGCCGGAGATGCCGCCGCCCGAACCACTCGAGGGCGACGGTGTGACCGTGGGCGAGGTGATGAAGTCGGTGAAGGCGGCCAGCCCCTCGGCGTTGTTGCCGGCGGCGAACGCCGAGAAGCCGGCGTCGATGCCGGCCACGACGTCGCCGGAACCGAACTGCCCGGACGCGGCGCCGACCCCGGCGTCGCTGCGGACGACCACCGTGTGGATCGAGCTGCCGAGGCTCTCGAGCTCGGCCTGGACCGACTCGGCGAGGGCGGTGGCCGCGTCGCCGTCGCCGAACGAGCCCTCCACGTAGCCGATGCCGTTGGCGTTGGCCTCCGAGATCGCCTCGGCGAGGGAGGCGTCGATCGAGCCGTCGACCGAGCTGCCCGAGCGGTTGACGTCGGCGGCCAGATCGCCGGCCGACTGGGCCGCCGCGGGTGCGGCGGCGACGAGCACGAGGAGCAACGAGGCCCACAGCAGGCCGAACCGGGGCGAGGGGCGGGCCCGGCGGGCACGCCAGTGGGACACACGGGTGACGGCGGCGGGGAACATGCCCGGAGCCTACCGACCCGGCCCGGTGCGGTCCCGGGCGCCGGGTCGGCGACTCAGGCCCAGAGCCCGAGGGGCTCGGCGCGCTCGGGCAGCAGCCACTCGGCGTCGACACCCATCCACTCCTGACCGAGCGAGGCCAGGTAGCGATCGAACGACGTCGTGGCGATCTGGTTGTCGTCCCGATCGAGGGTGGTGAGCGACGAGGGCTCGCCGTGGCGGCCGGGGGTGACCGCCCCCGCCACGAGCATCGTCGAGGCGGTGCCGTGGTCGAGCCCGACCGAGGCGTTGGCCCGGAGTCGGCGACCGAACTCGCTCGTGGTGGCGACCACGACCCGGTCGGCCAGGCCGCGTTCGGCGATCCGATCGAGGAACCCGCCGACACCCCGGTCGAGCTCGTCCATCAACTGGTCGTGGGCCCAGCCATGACCGTCGTGGGTGTCGAAGCCGTCGAGGCGGGCGTGCACCACACGGATGCCGACGTCCGCCGAGATGAGATCGGCGGCGAGTGCCAGACCGGGGCCGAGCGGGCCGCCTTCGGCCACGAGGGGATCCTCCCAGTCCCGTTCCACGCCGTGGGCGGCGAGGGTCGCCGCCAGGTCGTTGAGCTGGCCGGCCGAGCGACGCAGGGCGACGTCGGTCTCGCGGTCTCCGCCGGCGACACCCCACACCTCCCGGAGCGCCTTGACCTCGACCCAGTCCATCTCCGGGTCGAGGAACCAGAGCGCCTCCGGATCGGAGATGGCGACCGCCTGGGCGTTCGCCGAGAGGTGATGGTTGGGCCCCGACACCGAGACCGCCCCGAACGGGCGACCGTCGGCCGACACCGCGGTGGTGAGACGGCCGAGCACGGTGTCGCGCACCGGGGCCGTGCCGGCGGGATCGCCCCGCATCCATCGCTCCTCCATGGCGAAGTGGGAGAGATCGGGCGTGTCGCTGCCGACACCCTCGACCGTCGCCACCCCGTGCCGGGCGAGCCGGGACAGGTTCGGATGGAGCCCCACCTCGTCGTCCAGCCAGTGCACCGCGTCGGGGTCGAGGGCGAGCTGGTCGCGGAGGCGGCGGTAGTCGTCGTCGAGGGCGGGCACGACGGTCGAGAGGCCGTCGTTGCCGCCGGCGAGTTCGACCACGACGAGCACCCGGTCGGTGGGGGCCGCGAGCGCCGGTGGTGGGGTCGTGTCGACGGTGCCGCCGATGGGTGTCAGCGTCGTCGAGGTGGGGGAGCCGGGCAGCGCCCGGCCCGCATCCGCGCCGCCGCGGGAGCAGGCGACCAGCCCGACACCCGCACCACCGAGCACGGTGAGGAAGCGACGCCGGGACATGTCACGGCCGGTTCCGGGCAGGACGAGGGCGGATGACGGGTCGGTGTGGCGGTTCATGGCTGGGCGACCTCCGGGGAGAGCAGGGCGAGGCGGGTGACGAGGCGGCGGCGACTCTGTGCGTCGCCCTCCAGAGCGGGATCGGCGAGTGCCGTGTCGACGGCGCGCCGGGTGGCATCCGACCACTCGGCCACACAGAGCCGACGTCCGGCCGAGTCGAGATCGTCGACACCGGTGAGGTCGCCGAGGCGATAGTCGATGGCGTTGAGCAGCACGGCCCGGCCGAGCAGCGGACCGGGCCGGAGCCAGTGGTCGCCGGTCGGCCACCCGGCGACGTTGGGCGGGCCGAAGGGCCGCTGGCCGGTCTGGTCGACCTGCCAGATGTCGCCCGCTCGCAGGCCGAACGCCGACGAGGCGGCCGACCACCACTCGACCCCGGAACGGGGTCGGCCGAGGTCGGGGCGACCCAGGTCGACCGAGGTGAGGATGCGCTCGAGGAGCGGTCGCACGGCGAGGTCCCGATCCGACCACCACCGACCGAGCTCCGCCGGGTCGGCGGGGTCGACACCGGTGAGATGGTGATGGAGTCGGGCCGCCACCCGGACCGCGGTGGCCGGGTCGTGCACGAGTTGGTCGATCACCGCCAGGGTGTCCCAGCGGCGTTGTTCACCCCGGAACACCAGCGGCGCCACGAAGCTCCCCTCGGCGCGCAGCGTCACCTCGGCCGTCTCGTCGTCGACCCACCAGCCGGCGAGTGCCCGTGCGCCGGCCTTCACGTCGTCCTCGGAGTAGTTCCCCCGTCCGATGGTGAACAGCTCCATCAGCTCCCGGGCGAGGTTCTCGTTCGGGTTCGACGCCACCGAGCCGTCGGCGTCGAGGTAGCGCAGCATCGCGCCGGAGGTGACGACGGCCTCGAGCAGCTCGGGGTAGGTGCCGAGGGCGTGGCGGCGGAGGTGGCCGAGGTAGTCGCCGAGCAGGGGGTGCAGGTTCACCTTCCAGACCTCGATCGGCAGCAGCTCGTGCCAGAACCACACCATGCGCTCGGCCAGGCCGCCGGCGGGGTCGGCCATGCGCTCGAGCCACCAGGTCGCCACCGTCTCCCACCCGTCGGAGGAGTCGGTGAGCACCGGGACGTCGAGGCTCGGGTCGGATGTGGCCAGCACGTCGGCGACCGCGTCGTCCCAGGAACGATCGGCCAGGCGGTCGACGGTGTCGGCGTCGACACCGAGTGCGGTCCGGGTGTGGAGGCGGGCGACCCGGGCCCGGTGGTCGGCGGGGTCGGTCGCGGCCGAGATGGTGACCGGGCGGGTTCGTCTCGTTCGGGTCAGCAGGTTCATCACGGGAGCCACGATGACGATCCGGCCATGAACCGACGGTGAAGGGCGCCTTCATGTCGCCTTCATGTGGCTCGTGGGAGACTGGCCCGATGCGACTCCTGGTCGTCGAGGACGACGAGACCCTGGCGAAGGTGCTGGTCCGCGGGCTCACCGAGGAGGGCCACGCCGTCGACCGCGCCGGCACCGTCGCCGGTGCCGAGGAACACCTCGGCGTCCACGCCTACGACCTGGTGGTGCTCGACCTCGGCCTGCCCGACGGCGACGGCCTGGACCTCGCCCGGCGGATGCGAGCCGACGGTGCCGCCGTTCCGATCCTGATGTTGACCGCACGGGACGGTCTGTCCGACACCGTCGCCGGCCTCGATGCCGGCGCCGACGACTATCTCGCCAAGCCGTTCGCGTATCCCGAGCTCGCCGCCCGGGTCCGGGCGTTGCTCCGGCGCCCCGCGGCCACCAGTACCCCGGTGTTGGAGGTCGGCGACGTCTCGCTCGACCCGGCCGTTCATCGGGTCTGGCGAGGTGCGATCATGGTGCCGCTCACCCCACGGGAGTTCAGCCTGCTCGAATACCTGATGCGCCGCCCCGGTGAGGTGTGCGGCCGTGACGATCTGCTCGACCACGTCTGGGACGCCCACTACGACGGGTTGTCCAACGTGGTCGACGTCCACATCGCCAATCTCCGCCGCAAGCTCGAGCTCCCCGGCGAACCCGACCCGATCGAGACCGTGCGTGGCGTCGGCTATCGGATGGTGACGCCGTGACCCGCCGGATCCAGCTCACCGTCGCCGCCGTGCTGGCCGTGCTCGTCATCGCCCTGCCCTTCTCCTGGCGTCTCGCACAGCGCCACGTCGACGTCGCCCGGGCCGAGCAGACCCGTTGGGCCGAGGATCAGATCGACACGTGGCTCCGACTCCAGCTCGACGACGTCGAACCGCCGTCGAACACCTGGATCGTCGATCCGTCCGGACCCTGGTGGGACGCGCCGGGCGACACCTGGGTCGAACCCCCGCTGCAGACGATCGCCGAGGCGGCCGTGTCGAGTGGTCGGGTCGACTACGAGTTCGATCTCGACGGTCGGTGGTTCGCGGTGGGGGAGCGGTTCCGGGAGAGCCAGGCCCTCGTGGCCGTGGTGGCCGACGAACGCCCGTCGTTCCTCTCGTCGCTGCTCGCTCGCATGCTCTGGCCGGTGCTGCTCGCCGCGGGTGCCGGCGCGCTCGTCTGGCGCCTCGGTGGCCGGACCTCGGCGGCCGAACGCACGGCCCACGCCGTCAACCGCGACTTCATCGCGGATGCCGCGCACGAGCTGCGCACCCCGCTCGCCATCATCCAGGCCTCGGCCGGCCACGCCCTCGCCCGGGAACGACCACCCGAGGACTATCGGGAGTCGTTGTCCGAGATCCTCACGGCCTCGGAACGGGCCGGGTCGTCGGTGGGTGAGCTGCTGGAGTTCGCCCGGCTCGAGGCCGGCCAGGCCGAGTTGCGGCGGGCGCCGCTCCGGCTCGATCTGCTCGTGGAGGAGGTCGCCGCCGCGGTCCGTGTCGACGGTGTCGAGGTGGTGGCCGTGGACGGCGACGCGGCCGTGGCCGATGCCGACTTCACCCTGCTCCGCCAGGCGGTCGAGAACCTCACCCGGAACGCCGCGGCCCGCTCGAGCCGGGTCGAGCTCGCCACGCACGTGTCGGGGACGTCGGCCGAGATCACGATCACCGACGACGGTCCCGGCTTCGATCCCGAGATCATCGACCACGTCTTCGAACGGTTCCGTCGGGGCGACCGTTCCGGTTCGGTCGGGCTCGGCATGGCCATCGCCCGCACGATCGTGGAGGCCCACGACGGGACCTGCCGGGCCGAGAACCGGGACGAAGGCGGTGCCGTCGTCTCGATCGTGCTGCCGCTCCGGGGCGACTGAGCCTCAGGACCAGCGGACCTCGTACGGGCCGAGCGGTGCATCGTCGACGGTCGTGGTGGTCGGGCGGAAGTTGATGGCGCAGGTCGCCTCGTGTCCGTCGTGGGTGCGATGGACCCGCACGACGCCGGGCTCGGGCTGATCCACCACACACCGACCCTCGGGGTGGAAGGCCGGGCGGGCGCGGCGCTCGGCGACGAGCCCGGTCATGCCGGCGAGCACCCGGGCCTCGATCGAGTCGGGATCGGCGAGCCGAGCCGCCAGCTCGGCCCGGTCGAACTTCGCCCGGTTGATGCGGCGGTTGATGCCCGAGCGCTCGACCCCTCCGAGATCGTTCGACGACCCGACGAGTGCGTGGACGTAGACCCCGGCGATCCCGGGCAGTGCGAGGAGCAGGGCGTGGGTGGCGAGGTGCCGGGCGATCGCCGTCGTCTCGTCGACCCCGGCACCGACGAGTTCGAACCACGTGACGTTGAGCTCGTAGGGCGCCGTGCCCCCACCCGGGGTGGACCGGAAGTTCACCCGCCCGCCGGTCGACTCCGTCGCCTCGACCAGTGCGGCGATGGCGTCGTCGTCGAGCAGACCCTCGGCCGGACGGAGACCGATGCCGTCATGGCTGGCGAGGAAGTTGAAGAACGAGCGATCCGGGCCCACGAGCGGGTCGATCACGGCGGCCCAGGCGACCAGCACGTCGACGTCGCCGGTGCGGATGGCGTGCGCGGTCAGCGGGGCCAGCGGGAACTGGTAGACCGCCTGGGCCTCACGGATCGTCGGATGCAGGTAGCTCACGTTCTCGTCGTGCGGCACGTTCGTCTCGGTGATGAGGATCGTGCCGGGGTGGGTCTCGTCGAGGCAGTCGGCGAGCAGCTGGATGATCGAGTGGGTCTCGGGTTGGTGGATCGACGGGGTGGTCGGGTCCTTCCAGCAGAACCCGACGGCGTCGAGCCGGATGGCCGAGGCACCCCGTCGGGCGTAGTGGAGGATCACGTCGATGACGGCGAGCAGGACGTCGGGGTCGGCGTAGTCGAGGTCGACCTGGTCGGCCGAGAACGTCGTCCAGACCCAGCGGGGGCCGGATGCGGTCTCGAACTCGGTCAGGAGCGGATGGGTGCGGGGCCGCACGACGGTCGAGGTGTCGGTGTCGGGATGTTCGGTCCGGAAGAAGCGGCGGTGGGGCTCGGCGTCGGCGAGGAAGGCCTCGAACCACGGCGACGATGCCGAGAGGTGATTGATGACGGCGTCGGCCATGAACGGCCGGTGGGCGGCCAGTCGCTCGACGTCCGCCCAGGTGCCGTACGGCTCGTGGACCTCGTGGTAGTCGACGACCGAGAACCCGTCGTCCGAGGTCCACGGGAAGAACGGCAGGATGTGCACGCCGTTGACGACGTCGGCGAGCTCTTCGTCGAGCACGGCACCGAGCGTCGCCAGTGGGGCCTCAGCGGGCGTCGTGAACTGATCGGCGTAGGTGATCAGCCAGACGTCCTCGGCCGACCACGCCGCGCGCGGGGTTGACGCCGGCTCGGCGGCGAGGCGGGCCTCGAGCCGAGGCGCCACACCGGCGGCGACGGTGGGGCCGTAGATCTCGACGAGGCGGTCGTGACGGGAGGTGCCGGACATGGGGTGCTCCGGGAGTTCGCGGGTGCGTGCGGTCGTTCCCGCCGGGGTCGTGCGACCCGGCGGCGGGATGGCGGAGATCGAGGGGAGGGGAGACGCGGAACGGGCCCGGGTCGCCGAGGCGATCCGGGCCCGTTCGGAGCGGACGGTGTCAGCCCTTGACGGAGCCGGCGAGGATGCCCCGCACGAAGAACCGCTGGAGGCTGAAGAACACCGCCAGCGGGATGAAGGCCTGGATGAACGCCGCCGCCGGGAGGATGAAGTCGTTCCGACCGAAGTCACCCGACAGGTTGGCGATACGCACCGTGGTGGGCAGCACGTCCTGGTTCGGGCCGAGCATCGTGCGAGCGATCAGGAAGTCGTTCCAGGTCCAGAGGAACTGGAAGATGGCGAAGGCGGCGAGCACCGGGATCGACAGCGGCAGGATCAACCGCCAGAAGATCGTGAAGTGATCGGCACCGTCGATGCGGGCCGACTCGAAGATGTCCTTCGGCAGGCCACTGATGTAGTTGTGCAGCAGGAAGATCGCGAACGGCATCGCGAACCCCGTGTGGGTGAGCCACACCGACTCGGCCGTGCCGTTGAGCTGCAGTGCGGGCAGCACCGTCACCGTCTTCTCGATCCCGATCCAACCCAACGGTTCGAAGGTGCCGATCGAGCCGACCGTCCAGTGGGCGCCGCCGATGTAGCTGCGGAGCAGCGGCAACAGCGCCACCTGGAGCGGCACGGCCAACAGGGCCACCATGCCGATGAACAGCGTCTTGCGGCCCTTGAAGTCGATCCAGGCGAAGCCGTAGGCGGCGAACGCCGCGATCGCGATCGGAATGATCGTGGCCGGGATGGCGATGGCGGCGGAGTTCACGAGCGAACCGAACAGGTCGGTCGTCGTCGACGCCGCCAGCACGGTCTCGTAGTTCTCCGTGGTGAGCTGCTCCATGGTGAGCGGGCCCGCCGTGAAGGTGTTGGCCGCAGCCTCGCCCTCCTCGGCGGTCGCCTCGGTGGTGCCTTCGGTGAGGGTCTGCCACCAACCGACCCGGCGCTGGGCGTCGCGGGTCCGGAACGAGTTGACGAACAACCCGAGCGTCGGGATGGTCCAGACGGCCACGATGATCCAGATCGGGGCCCGGCGAAGGGCGCCGTAGATCCGGTTGACGATGCCGGGACCGCCGCCCTCCAGGGCGTCGACCGACAGGGATGGGGACTTCGTTGCGAGTGCCATCTCAGGCGGCCTCCCTCTGCATCCGGAGCACATTCAGCACCATGATCGGCAGGACCATGATGAACAGCAGCACCGCCAGGGCGGAGCCCGTGCCGGCGTTGGCGAACTGGAACGACTGATCGATCATCGAGTTGGCGAGCACGTTCGTGTCGAAGTTGCCGCCGGTCATGACCTTCACGTAGTCGTACACCTTGGTGACCTTCACGATGATGGTCGTGACCACCACGCCGATCGTCGGCGCGATCTGCGGGATGACGATGCGCCAGAACACCTGGGAGTCGTCGGCGCCGTCGATCTTGGCGGCCTCGATGAACTCCGACGGCACGGCCTTGATGGCCGCCGACAGGATCACCATGGCGAAGCCGGTCTCGATCCACAGCATCACGACCATCAACCAGAAGTTGTTGAACGGGCTGGTCTCGCGAAAGAGGATCGGATCGGCGACGAGTTCGCCGGCGCTGTTCTCGACGAGGCCACCGACGTGGCCGTCGACCAGGATGCGGAAGATGATCCAGAGCGGGAACAGCGCCGCCACGGCGTAGGCGACGTACGCACTCGGCCCGTTTCTCGCCCCGGACTTCAAGCCGCTCCAGAGCAGCGCCCCGGCGATCGCAGCGAAGAGCAGGATGAACAGTGGCTTGCCGTTGAAGCTGAAGAACTCCCAGCCGAAGAAGCCGACACCGAACGGCACCTCACCGGAGGTCTTCTCGCCGAGCCAGATCCAGGCGGCGTTGAGGATGCCGTTCTGGTCCTTACCCGCCGGGCGGGAGGAGTACATGAAGCGCCAGATGATCGCGGCGCCCACGGCCGAGATGGCCATCGGCATGAAGATCAACGACTTGGCGATCTTCTCGCCCTTGATGCCGTCGGCCCAGGCGGCGACCGCCAGACCGAAGCCGGTGGCGAACGCCGTCACGGCGAACACCCACCAGAGGTTGTTGATGATCGTGCCCCGCAACACCGAGAAGACGGCGAAGCCGAGCATCACGACGCCGAGCATGACGACCCCGCCCGACTGCGGATCGAAGTCGGTGGTCCGTCCAGTGCGCATACCCATCACCACCGCGGTGAGGAGGCCGACGAGCAGCAGGACGCCGCCGATCCGGAACAGGTCGCTGCCGAACAGGTCTCCGGCACCACTGAGGTCGAGGTTGGGGTTCACCTCGAGCCCGGGGGCCCGGATGATCTCGTTGTAGTTCTCCACGCCGACCCAGCGACCGTCCTTGTCGTTGCTCTGCAGCGACAAGAAGAAGGTGATGATCGTGGGCAGCACGAGCGTGGCGCTCACGAACAGCACGGCCGGCGCCATGAAGATCCAGGCCCGTGACTTCTGGTCGATCACGGCCCGCCGGGCCACGTCGGGCAACGACGTCAGGCCGGCGAGGGCGCCGGCGATGGCGGCCGGGCCGACGTAGCCGGCGATCGCCTCCGGCAGGGTGGCGTTCCCGATGTCGGGAACCCCCCAGGCGCCGATGATCCAACCGACGAGGGCGCCCCAGAGTGCACCCCGGATCGGATCCCGACCCCGCAGGGTGGAGACCCCGAACCCGATGGTCCCGACGACGGCGACCGCGATGGGCAGCGGCAGTGGCGTCATGCGGGGCTGGCCGGTCTCGGTCGACATCACGGCCAGGAAGAGCCCGAAGATCGCACCGGTGGCGATACCGATGGTGAGCCGTCCTTGCCGATCGGATCGGCCGGCGAGCAGCCACCCGCCGATGGCCAGGATGGCGCCGCCGATGAGGGGCAGCGTGTAGAGCATCACCGGCGTGTTCCCCGGAAGATCGCCCGTGTAGTGGTAGCCGTAGAGGGCGCCGAGCACGGCGCCGACACCGGCCAGTGCCGGGCGGTAGTGCTTCGTGGCGTGGTAGCTGTCGAGACCCCGGCCGATGAAGTAGCCGGCGAGGCCGAGGACGATGGCCACCACCACACCCCGGTTCCACGGGGATCCGTCGGGTGAGGCCTCGGAGAACCCGTTGACCTGCTCCTCGACGAAGCCGGCGAAGCGGGTCAGCAGCGTGATCTCCTCCGGTCCGGCACCGAACCACGACACCGCCCGGTTGCCGACCAACACGGCCGTGATGACGAGGCCGATGATGCCGCCGAGCGTGGCGGAGAAGCGGGGCCAGTTGGGACCAGCCTGGTTGAAGACCAGGTTCATGCCGACCCAGATGGCGGCGAAGGCACCGATGGCCAGGCTCACGTTGACGACGGTGGTCACCAACTGCTCGAGATTCTCGTCGGTGCCGTAGGTGTGCATCAGGCGCAGACCACCGAACGAGGCGACCCCGGCGAGGAACAACATGGCCGGGCGCAGCACCTGCTCGGGCACCTGCACCGGGTTGCGTGCCATCACGAAGCCGACGAGGCCACCGAGGACGGCGAACACCATGATCGCCTCGACCCGGGTGCCACTGCCGAGGCTCGGCACACCCAGGGTGGCGACGAACCAGCCGACGGCTGCACCGGCGGCGGCGAGGGTGGCGATGTCGCGGCCCATCAGCCAGGCCATCACGGCGCCGATGATGGCCAGTGCGGCCGTCCAGCCGATCATCGGCGTGGACTTCAACGCGGGGAGGAGGCCCTCGGTCGCGAGGAGTCCGAACACCGCACCGCCGACGGCGCCGAGCGCGGCCCCACCGAGCATCCGGGTGCGTTGATCGTCCATGCCGCTCAGCACCGTGACCGCTCCCGCACCGAAGGCGGCTCCGAGGAGCAGACCCCCGATCAGGCCGATCGCCGGGGCTCCGGCGGCGAAGAACAGGCCGAGTACCAACCCGACCACGGCGCCGTTGGTGGCGCCGACGTTCAACAGTCGTGGATCGACACCGGGGTCGACCCGATCCATCGTGACTTGCATACTCCCCCTCGCGGTCAGGGATGTGCGTCCCAGCTCCCGCTCACCCGCTCCGGCACTCGTGTGTAAGCGCTTTCATGGGTGAGCTCGCTCAGTGTGGCCCAGAACCACCCGGCGTGGAAAGTGGAGCGGCCGACAACCTCGGGAATCGTCACGAAAACGCAGAACGGGCGCCGGTCCCGGAGGACCGACGCCCGTCGTACTCACCGATCCCCGGAGGGTCGGTCAGTCAGGTTGTGTGGCTCAGGGCCAGGAAGCCTCGATGGCGTCCGCAGCAGCCTGGGCGTCCTTCTCACCGTTCACCGCAGCGGTGCCCTCGGTCCAGAAGGTGCCGGCGCCGACGTCGGCGGGCATGAGGTCCGAAGCGTCGAAGCGCACGACGTCGGCGTTGGCCAGGGCGGCCAGCATCGACTTCTCGAGGTCGGTGTAGAGGTCCTGGTCGAGACCGTTCACGGCCGACAGGAAGCCGGACACGCCGCCACCGTTCAGCTCGCTCTGGGCGATCTGACGACGCTCGGCGTACACCGGGCCGCTCATGTACTCCATCACGGCCCAGACCTCGGGGCGATCGGCGAACGAAGCGACGAGGGTGCCGGCGCCGAGGACGGGAGCGCCCTCGTTCGACGGGAAGTAGAACACGTCGACACCGTTGGGGCCGAACTCCGTGCCCGGGTCGAAGAAGCCCGAGAAGAAGGAGGCCTGGCGGTGCATCATGCAGTCCTCGTCGACCAGCGGGACGGAGTTGTCACCGAAGTTGGTCGAGGCGATGGTGCCACCGTTGGCGAACACGGCGCCCTCGGTGTTCCAGAGGTCGAGCACGGCCTGCATCTGGGCGACGATGCGCTCGTCGTTGAAGGGGATCTCGTGGTTGACCCACTGGTCGTAGACGTCGGCGCCCTCGAAGCGGAGCACCATTTCCTCGACCCAGTCGGTGTAGGCCCAGCCGGTGGCCTGGCCGGACTCGATGCCGACGCAGAGCGGGGTGTCGCCATTGGCGATCATGTCACCGACGAGAGCGACGAAGGCGTCGAACGTGGTCGGGACCTCGTAGCCCTTCTCGGCGAACAGGGCCGGCTTGTACCAGACGAGGGACTTGAGGTCGGTCTTGACCGGGATACCCACCTGGGTGCCGTCGACGTTGCCGAAGACGGTCCACGCATCGCTCCAGTTGGCGGCGGTGGCGGCGGCGACGTTCTCGGGGAGCGGCAGGAGGACGCCGTCACGAGCGAAGTCGGCGAGCTTGCCGGGCTGCGGGAAGATGGAGATGTCCGGGGGCGAACCAGCGTCCACCTGCACGTTGACCTCGGCCTCCCAGTCGGCGGAGCCGGTGTAGGTGATGTCGATGCCGTTCTCGGCGCCGAACTCGTCGAGGGCGGCCTGGATGGCACCAGCCTGGTCCTCGGAGCGCTCGGGGCCGGTGATGACCACGGAGGTGCCTTCGAGAGAAGACTCTTCCATGGCGTCTTCCTCCATGGCCTCCTCTTCCATAGCCTCTTCCTCGGCCTCTTCTTCCATGGCCTCTTCTTCGGCCTCTTCGGCAGCCGCGGTGGTCTCGGTGGTGTCGTCGCCCGCATCGGCGGAGTCGTCATCACCGGAGCACGCAGCAGCCACGAGCCCGAACGCAAACAGCATTGCGAGCAGCTTCAGCAGTCGTGAATCGCGCACGCTGGTCCTTTCGTTTGGTTGTGTCCCCGGCCTGAGCCGGAGACCTCTCCCCTGGAACGACCCCGGATCGGGGCCGCTGAAAACGCTTTCACAGAAAGCAAGCGAAGACTAGCCATGCGCCGAAATGCGCCCAACATCGCGTCATCGGATCGTCACCGTGCGACGAATCCGGCGTCAGATGCGCGTCAGGTGCCCGGTCGTTCGTGGTGGCCGAGATGGCGGCGCTTCCAGCGTGCGGCCTCGCTGCGGGCCTCGCGTTCGGCGGGGATGTCGCGGTAGGCCGACATCCACCGGTGGTGTCGCCGCACACCGCCGGCGAACGAGCCGAGATACCGGAGGCCGAATCCGACGGCGCCCAGCTCGGCCCACTGGCGCACGTGGACGAGCTCATGGGCGAGCAGGGTCGATCCGCCCGTCCGGTCGACCGGGTGGCCGAGCACGATGTGGCGGCCCATCGTCATGCCGGTGAACGGCCCCGGCAGGGCGGGGATCGACCAGATCCGCACCCGCTTCGCGAGGTGGCGGGGGATGTGGTCGTAGGCGTCGAGTTCGGTCGGCGACAACCGGGTGCGGTCGGTCGGGTCGGGGGAGCCGGATCGGGTCGCCATCGGACCCGACGCTACCGCCCGGCGGCTGCCCGCCCGGGTGCGGGACCGCGGGGTCGGCGCTGCCTACCATGCGGCCCGTGCCGAGCCTCCGGTTGCCACCCGCCCCCGTCGCCACGGCGGTCCTGCTCGCCGCCGCCGCGGCCGCCGCCGTGGTGGTGCGGCGTCGAGACGACGCCGACGAGGTCGTGGCCACCGCCGTGGAGCGGGCGACCCTCGGTCGGCGCAATCTCGCCGTGGCCGGCCTCGGTGCGCGCACCGGTCGCCGATTCGCGATGACCGCGGCCCGGAAGACCTTCGCCTCGGCCGAGCGTCGTTCCGAACTCGACCGCGAGTTCCAGCTCGCCACGGCCGGCGACGTGACCGAGGCCCTCGGCAACATGAAGGGGGCGCTCATGAAGCTCGGGCAGATGGCGTCCTACATCGACTCCGGTCTGCCCGACCCGGTCCGCCAGACGCTCGCACAGCTCCAGAACGACGCCCCGCCGATGACGCCGGAACTCGCCCGATCGACGGTGGAGGCCGCCTTCGGTGCGCCGCTCGCCGAACGGTTCGCCGAGTTCGATCTCGAACCCATCGCCGCCGCCTCCATCGGCCAGGTCCATCGGGCCATCACACTCGACGGCCGGGCCGTGGCGGTCAAGGTCCAGTACCCCGGTGTCGCCGAGGCGGTCGCCGCGGATCTCGGCAACGCCGACTGGTTGTTCGCCATGCTCGCCACGGCGTTCCCCGGGCTCGAGTCGGGGCCGGTGGTCGAGGAGTTGAAGGAGCGCCTCGGCGAGGAGCTCGACTACGAGCTCGAGGCCGCGAACCAGCGGGAGTTCGCCGAGTTCTACCGCGGCCATCCGTTCATCCACGTCCCCGAGGTGATCGACGAGTTGTGCACCCCGACGGTGCTCACCACGGAGCTGGCGGTGGGCGTGTCGTTCGACGAGGTCTGCACGTGGACGCCGGAGGAGCGCAACCGGACCGCGGAGACGCTGTTCCGGTTCTCGTTCGGCTCGATCTACCGAAGCGCCGCCTTCAACGGCGACCCCCATCCCGGCAACTACCTGTTCCGGCCCGGTGGCGAGGTGACCTTCCTCGACTTCGGGCTCGTGAAGCGGTTCGATGCGGAGCAGACCGACCTCTTCGAGCGGATGATCAACGCCATGGTGATCGAGCGGGACATCCCCGCCTTCCGGTCGGTCATCACCGAGGCGGGTCTCATCGCCCCCGACGCGCCGTTCACCGACGACGAGATCGGCGACTACTTCTCCTTCTATTACACCTACGTCCTCGCCGACGGTCCCGTGACGATCGACGAGGAGTACGCCGCCGGCGGGGTCCGGCATCTGTTCGGCACCGACGGCGAGCACGGCGAGCTGATGAAGCAGCTCAACGTGCCGCCGTCGTTCGTCGTGCTCCAGCGCATCACCCTCGGCCTGATGGGGTTGTTCGCCTCGCTCGAGGCGACCGCCGACTGGCGCTCGATCGCCTCGGAGCTGTGGCCGTCGGTGTCGGCGCCGCCGTCGACCGACCTGGGCCGCCGCGCCGCCGAGTACCGGCGGGGGCGGGGACAGGAGCCGATGGGCCTCTAGGCCGTCGGTCGCCCGGCGCCCGTGGTGCCGCCGGCAGCGTCGTCACCGATCGCCACCGCTGCGGGTCGGCCCCCGCCCGGGCGGCCGGGGGAGTAGGCGCAGTGGTTCTCCGGGCACGGATCCGGCCATGGTCCGTCGTCGCCCAGGAACCGGGCGGGCACGCCATGGCGGACCTCGTCGATCAGTTCGACGATCATCGAGACGAACCGGGGGTCGGTGCCGACGGTGGCGGCACGGACGAACCCGAGACCGATCTCGGCGGCCGTCTCGGCGGCCTGGGTGTCGAGGTCGAACATGACCTCCATGTGGTCCGACACGAAGCCCAACGGCATCACCACGACCTCGTCGACCTCGTCGACGATCGCCCGCAGGTGGTCGTTCACGTCCGGTTCGAGCCAGGGGATCTGCGGCGGTCCACTGCGGGACTGGTAGACGAGGTCCCAGGGTCGGTCGGGGGTGCCGAGGAGCTCGACGACCAGCTGGGCCGCCCCGCGGAGTTGGTGCTCGTAGTCGGAGGTGGCCGCCATCGACAGCGGGATGGAGTGCGCGGTGAACACCAGGCGGGCGGCGTCGGGATCGTCGCAGCGCCCGAGTGCGTCACGGACTCGATCGGCGACGGGCTCGAGGAATCCCGGATGATTGTGGAACAGCCGGAGCTTGTGCAGCTCGGGTGCCTCCGTGCCGACCTCGTCGGCGGCCTTCGCCAGATCCTCGCGGTACTGGCGGCACCCGGAGTAGGACGAGAAGGCGGAGGTGGCGAGCACGAAGGCCCGGGTCACACCGGCGTCGGCCATCTCCCGGACGGTGTCGGTGAGGTACGGCGTCCAGTTGCGATTGCCCCAGTGCACGGCCAGCGCGTCCTCGCGGTGCGCGAGTTCCGCCTCGATCGCCGAGAGCAGGGCCCGATTCTGGTCGTTGATCGGTGAGCGGCCCCCGAACAGGTCGTACTGCTCGGCGACCTCGGCGAGCCGATCGTCGGGGACGTTGCGACCCCGGGTCACGTTGCGGAGGAACGGCAGGACGTCGTCGGGCCCGTCGGGGCCGCCGAACGACAGGAGGCAGAAGGCGTCGGTCATCGCACGCGAGTGTGCCCGCCGCCTCGGGGGAGTGCGGCGGGCGGGCTCGGTCGTTCAGTCGCCGGCGGCGGCCGAGAGGAACGGGAGGTCGGCCAGCGGGTCGAGCTGATCGTCGTCCATGCGGCGGCGGGCGTCGTCACGGGCCTGGATCACGGCCCGACGGCTCGGCGAGCGGGGGGCGAAGCCGGCGGCCGCTCGCTGCTCGTCGTTCTCGCCGCCCCAGAAGCCGTGCTCCCGGTTGAGGCGGGCATACCGCACGCAGGGCAACTGCACCGGACAGGCCGAGCAGTAGGAGCGGGCGATGGCCTCCCGCTCGACTCGTCGCTCCGGGCGTTCTGCCGCCGGACCGAAGAACACCTCGGTCAGACCCTTGCAGATCGCGAGATCGGCCCAGTCGTTGTCGGTCTCGGGATGAAGTGCGAATTCGGCGTCCACGGTGACTCCAGGGGGCGGGAGGGGGTTTCAGCGCTAAATGCAAACTTAGCGCTAAATCACCGGGAGGGCAAGAGTGCCCATCGTCCCGACCCGGTCCGGAGGGGAAACCGACGAGATCCGCGGGTCGTTCCCGGGCGCGCCGATGACGCCCGATCCGCCGATCCCGTGTGCGTCGGCCTCAGCGGTCGGCGGCGAGTTCGGCGATCCGCGTGGCGGCGTCCCGGCTCGACGCCGACCACACCGCGGAGCCGAGTGCATCGGCCTGCTCGGCCGAGTCGATCGCATGCCCGCCGATGGCGATCGGCAGGTCGGGCCACTCGTTGCGTAGTTCCTTGACCGTCGTGGTGATGACGTCGTCGGACAGGGCGGCGGTGGCCGTGATCACGACGACGACGCGACCCTCGTGGCGACGGGTCACCTCCACGAAGGCGCGGGCCGAGGTGGCGGCACCGAGGTCGGTGACCTCGAGCCCCTCACTCCGGAGCAGGTCGGCGAACAACGCACACGGCAGCGAGTGGTGGTCGTTCTCCGGCGCGCCGAGAATGACCCGGCCGCGCTTGCGGCCCGCTCGGGAGAACGACGGCCCGAGGCGGCCGATCACCCGGGAGGCCACCGACGTCGCCTGGTGCTCGTCGGCGATCGACAACTCACCGCGGCTCCAACACTGCCCGACCCGGGCCATCGCCGGACCGAGCAGTTCGGTGTGGACCCGAGCGGGATCGAGATCGACGTTCGACACGATCCGCCAGGCCGCCACCTCGTCGCCACTCACGAGTGCGTCGAGGAGATCGGCCGTGGCCGTCTCGAGCGAGAGGGGTTCCTCCGGTGCGGGGCTGGCCACGAGTGCCGCCAGGTCGGCGGGATCGATCCGCCACTGGCCCGCCACCTTCTCGGCGGGCAACTGCCCGAGCCGGACGTATCGGTAGGCGGTCATGTAGTGCACCCCGAGGGCCTCGGCGGCATCACGCAACGTGATGCTGTGCGTCAGCTCGGCCTCGGTGTTCATCCGGGGAAGCGTACGAAGCCCCTCCGCCAGGTGGAGAACCGGGCCGGAGGTCGAACGTCACCGCATGATCCCCCACCCGCCGGATCGGCACCGAGCCCGTCGAGCCATGGCACCCTGGTCCGGTGCGGCTCGTCACCTGGAACCTGTGGTGGAGATTCGGTCCGTGGGAAGCACGGGCCGAACCCATCAGCACCGAGCTCGGCCGCCTCGACGCGGACGTCATCGGCCTCCAGGAGGTCTGGTGCGACGCCGACGCCGGGCTCGACCAGGCGGAGATCCTCGGCGCCTCGCTCGGGCGACACGTCGCCCGCACCCGACACGACGACGGCCGCCCCGACGGGTTCGGCAATGCGCTGCTGTCGCGGTGGCCCATCACCGACGCCCGGACGATCCGTCTGCCGGGGCGCGAGGGGGAGCGGGCGGTTCGATCACTCCTGATCGCCGAAGTCGAGCACCCGGCCGGCCCCCAGGTGATCGGGGTGACCCACCTCGCGTGGCAGTACGACCGCAGCCCCCTTCGTGAGCGCCAACTCGAGGTGATCGTGCGGGCACTCGCGGAGCACCACGACCCGGCCGGGCGTCCGCCGATCCTGATGGGCGACCTCAACGCGGGCCCGACCACCGACGAGTTCCGTCGTCTCACCGGCGAGGCCCGTCCCTACGTCGACGGGACGATCTTCACCGACTGCTGGGCCGCGGTCGGGGAGGGACCGGGCCACACGTGGAGCCGTGAGAACCCGCACTCGGCCAACGCCCAGTGGCCGAGGCGACGGCTCGATCACGTGCTCGTGGCCTGGCCTCGACCCAAACCGCTCGGGAACGCGCTGTCGGCCGAACTCATCGGCGTCGAACCGGTCGGCGGTGTCGTACCCTCCGACCACTACGGCGTGCTCGTCGAGACCGACGAACGCGAGGAGATCTGAGTGACCGAGCCGCAGAACCCGCCCCCCGGTTGGTACGACGACCCCTACGGCGCACCGATGCTGCGCTGGTGGGACGGCACCACCTGGACCGAACAGACCGCTCCCGTGCCGACCGAGCCGGGCCCCACGCGCTCGGCGAACGGCCTGGACGACATCGGCACCTGGCTGAGTGACACCTTCCGTCGACTCCGCGGCCGGATCGGCGACGTCTTCGTGGTCATCGCCATGTTCCAGGTCATCACCGGGCTCGTCGTCGGCCTCGGCCTCTGGCTCGCACTGCGCGGGTTCCGGCTCGAGTTCACCGAGGCGGCCGGTGGTGACGACGTGGCCGTCGACGTCGACGGTGTCACCGCCGGGGTCCTCGGCGGGCTCGTCGTCTTCGCCGCCGCGATGTTCGGTTTCGCCGGGCGTGGTGCGGTGACCCATCAGCTCGCCGCCGCCGATCACGAACCGGCACTGCCCTGGTCGGCCTCGCTCGCCCACGGGCTCCGCCGTCTGCCCCGCCTGATCGGGGTGGCGATCCTGACCGGCCTGGGGCTCCTGGTGATCTGGGCGGCGGCCATCGTGCCGGCCGCGTTCGTCCCGATCCTGTTCATCCTGACGATCCCGGCCGCCATCGTGGCGACGATCTGGTGGTTCGTCCGCTCGAACTTCTTCGGCACCGCCGCCGTGCTCGTCCCCCGCGGGACCTCCGCGATCCGGACGAGCTTCGCACTCACGAAGAACCGGGTCTTCGCGATCTTCGGACGGCTGTTGCTGCTCGGTCTGATCACGTTCGCGGCCTCACTCGCCGCCAATGTCGTGACCGCCCCCATCAACGCCATCGCCGGGTTCGACAACCAGTTCGCCGCCGCACCGGGCGAGACTCCCCCGTGGCTCATCGAGAGCGACAACGGCTTCGTGATCGAAGGGTCGGAGCTCGTCGGCGCGGCCCCCTTCGCGCTGCTCGTCGGGCTGATCGTCGGCGGGCTCGCCACCGGGTTCGTCTACGCCATCAGCGACTCGGGGCACCTGTCGCTGTACCGGCAGCTCGACGGCCCCGTCGACGACTCGATCGACCGGGTCGAACTGCTCGACTGAATCGGCGACGGCGCCCGCGGGCGCACGCCGTGCGGATCAGATGTCGAGCAGTTCCGGATCGACCAGACCCGAGTTCTCGATGATGTAGTCGCGTCGCGTGGCGACGTCGGACCCCATCAACACGTCGAACAGGTCGGCCGCCTCGGCCATCCGGGCGGCGTCGTCCATGCTCATCCGCTTCAGCACCCGGGTGGCGGGGTTGAGCGTCGTCTCGGCCAACTCGTCGACGTTCATCTCGCCGAGACCCTTGAACCGCTTCCACTTGTCCATGGCGACCTTGTGGGTCGCCGAGAGCTGGTCGCGTTCGGCATCGGAGTAGGCGTAGAGGTTCTCCCCCCGCACCTTCGTCGCGAACAGCGGCGGCTGGGCGGCGTAGACCATCCCGTGCTCGAGCAGCGGGCGCATGTGGTGGTAGATCAACGTGAGCAGCAGGCACCGGATGTGGCTGCCGTCGACGTCGGCGTCACACAGGATGATGATGCGGCCGTAGCGGCTCGACTCGACGTCGAAATCGGGGCCCGAGCCGGCCCCGATCGCGGTGATGAGTGCCTGGGCCTCCGCGTTGTCGACGACCTGCTTGAGCGTGGCCTTGCCGGCGTTCACGACCTTCCCCCGCAGCGGGAGCACGGCCATGATCGACGAGTCGCGCCCGGCCTTGGCCGGGCCGGCGGCGGAGTTGCCCTCCACGATCAACAGCTCCGCCTCGGGTCCGTGCCGACGGCAGTCGGCGAGCTTGTCGGGCATGCCGGTGGAGGAGAGGTTGGCGAGCTTGCGGCGGTTGTCGAGCGCCTGGCGGGCCTGGATGCGGTTGATGATGGCGTTGACCATCTTGTCCCGCAGGGCGTTGATCTGGGTCTTCTTCCCACCGCCGCCGGCCCAGGTGTCGAAGCCGTTCTTGACCGACTCGTAGACGATCGACTGCACGGCCGGTGTGCCCAGCTCGCCCTTGGTCTGTCCCTTGAACTGCGGCTCGGCGAAGGTCACCTTCACCGCCGCGATCAGGCCCTCCTGCACATCCGACGGGGTGGCCCGGTCGTCCTTGGTCTTGGCCAGCTTCTTCAGCTTGCGGGTGTCCTTCAGGAGCACGCCGTTCGAGACGTAGCTGAGGGCCCGCTCGAAGCCGGCCACGTGGGTGCCGCCCTCGTGGGTGGGGATGGTGTTGACGAACGAGACGATCTTCGTGTCGTAGCCCTTGACCCAACGCAGGGCGACGTCGACGGTGCAGGGCCGCTCGACGTCGGTCATCTTGCCGTCGACGGGGACCCGCTCGGTGAAGGTGCCCTCGTCCTTGATCGTGATGACGTCGGTGACGTTCTCACCCACCGACATCATGTCGACGTAGTCGGCGAGGCCGCCGGCGGCGCTGAAGGTCTCGGGCTTCTGTCCCTTCACCCGCTTGTCGTGCAGGCTCACCGTGAGTCCGGGCACGAGGAAGCAGACCCGGGCGACGTGCTCGCGCACCGTGTCGTAGTCGATACGGGCATCCGGGTCGAAGATCTCGGTGTCGGGCCAGAACCGGATGCGGCTGCCGGTGCGACCCTTCGGCACCGTCTTCACCTTGGCGAGCTTCGACGTGGCCTTGAACGCACCGGACTTCACGTAGTTGCCGGGCACGCGTTCGTTGAACACGAGACGGTGGGTCGCGCCGTTGCGGTCGACCTCCGCGACGAGCTTGGTCGACAGGGCGTTCACGACCGAGGCACCCACACCGTGGAGTCCGCCGGAGGCCGAGTAGGCGCCCGAGCCGAACTTGCCGCCTGCGTGGAGTTCGGTGAAGACCACCTCGAGGGCGGTGCGTCCGTCGGGTTTGGCGTCGATCGGGATGCCGCGACCGTCGTCGGCGACCTCGACGGAACCGTCGGGGTGGAGCACGACCTCGATGCGGCGGGCGTGGCCCGCCGCGGCTTCGTCGACCCCGTTGTCGACGATCTCCCACACGAGGTGGTGCAGACCCTCGGTGCCGGTGCCGCCGATGTACATGCCGGGGCGCTTGCGGACCGCGTCGAGGCCCTCGAGGACCTGGATGGAGTCGGCGTCGTAACCGGTGGGCTTCTTCTTGGCCATCAGAGCGTCCTCGACGTCGGGTGGAGGGCGGGGCGGGTGCTCACCATCGGATCGAACCGATGGCGAGGATGCGTCGGTCGGTGGGGGCGCCGGGTCCGTCGCGACGGGTCGGTGCGAGTGCCATGGCGGCGGGTTCGCCGTCGGGGCGGGACGGGTTGTCGGCCTGGCCGACCAACATGACCGTACGTTCCGGTGCACCGACCCACGCATAGGCGAGGCGCCGTCCGCCCTTGAACTTCGTGAGCCGCACCCCACCGGTGCCGCGGCCCTTGGCCGGGATCTCGTCGACCGGGGTCGACTTCGCGTAGTCGGCGTCGGTGACGGTGACCACGACGGCACCATCGACCACCCGGCCGGCGCCGACGACCTTCGCACCGCCCTTGAGCTTCATGCCGGCCACACCCTTGGCGGCCGCGCCCTGGGTGCTGATGCCCGACACGGAGGTCCGCAGCGCCTGGGCGTCGTTCGAGACCATGACGACCTCGGCGTCGTCGTCGGGCTCGAGGGCGGCCACGACCTTGTCGCCGTCGGCGAGGCCGATCGCCGGTCGGCCGGAGCCCTGACCGGTCAGGGCCGAGCGTTCGACGCGCTTGGCCATGCCCTGGGCGGTCACGAGCAGGATCGGGGCGCCATCCGCGGTGAACAGCGACACCACCTTCTCGTTGCGTTCGAGGTCCGGCGCACCGGGGGTCTCGGCGAGGGTCGCACCGCGACTGCGGCCCGCGACCTCGGCGAGGTCGTCGGGCCGGAGGTGGAGGCAGCGCCCGTCGCTGGTGATCGCGAGGACGGTGGCCTGGAGGCTCGTGACGACGACGCGTTCGATGACGTCGTGGCGCGACGGCGACAGCGACTTCGAGGTGCCGATCGGCTCCCGTCCGAGCAGGCCCGTCGCCGACAACGACACGACGCAGGGGTCGTCGGTGACCTCGGCCGCGGCGGCCTCGGTCATCTCCTCGAGGTCGGGCAGGGAGTCGGCGGTGACGAGCTCGGAGCGTCGGTCGGTGCCGTACTTGTCGACGACGGCGGCCAGTTCCTTCAGCACGAGCGTGCGCTGGCGCTGCTCGGAGGCGAGCAGCTTCTCGAGGTCGTCGATCGTGGCCTCGAGGGTGCGCTTCTCCTCGACGAGCTCGTCGTAGGACAGCGCGGTGAGGCGGCGGAGCTGGAGGTCGAGCACGTACTCGGCCTGGATCTCGGAGAGGCCCAGCTCGTCCATGAGGCGCTGCTTGGCCTCACGGCCGTTGGCCGAGGTGCGGATGAGCCGCACGACGAGATCGATGTTGTCGATCGCGATGAGGAGGCCCTCCACGATGTGGAGGCGTCGGCGGGCCTTGTCGAGGCGGAACTGGGAGCGCCGGACGATGACGTCGAGGCGGTGCTCGATGTAGTACCGGCAGAGGTCGTAGAGCCCGAGGGTGGTGGGCACGCCGTCGACCAGCACGACGTTGTTGATGCCGAAGGTCTCCTCGAGCGGGGTCAGCTTGTAGAGCTTCTCGAGCAGCATCGCGACGTTCACGCCGGTCTTGGCCTCGATCACGATCTTGAGGCCGTGGGTGCGATCCGATTCGTCGTTGACGTTCGAGATCCCCGTCACCCGGCCCGAGTTCACGAGCTCCTTGATCTTCGACACGACCCGCTCGGGGCCGACGAGGTAGGGGAGTTCGGTGATCTCGATGCCCTGACGGGAGCGGGTCACGTCGACGATCTTCGCCCGGGCCCGCATGCGGACCGAGCCGCGGCCCGTCTCGTAGGCCTCCCGGATCCCGTCGGCGATCACGAGGCCGCCCGAGGGGAAGTCGGGGCCCGGCACACACTCCATGAGTTCGTCGATCGTCGGCTTGGGCCGGCGCTTGGTCATGACGAGCTTGATGGCCTCGGCGACCTCGCGGAGGTTGTGGGTCGGCATCGAGGTGGCCATGCCGACCGCGATGCCCGACGTGCCGTTGACGAGCAGGTTGGGCAACACCGCCGGCAGGTAGGCGGGTTCCTCGGTCTCACCGTCGTAGGTGGCCCGGAAGTCGACCGTGTCCTCGTCGATCTCGCCGAGGAGGTCGATGGCGGCGTCGGTGAGGCGGCATTCGGTGTAGCGGTAGGCGGCCGGTGGATCGTCGAGCGAACCGAAGTTGCCCTGCGGGTCGATGAGGGTGACCGGGCGGGCGAAGTCCTGGCCGAGGCGGACGAGCGTGTCGTAGATCGCGCTGTCGCCGTGCGGGTGGTACTTGGCCATCACGTCACCCACGACGTGGGCGCACTTGCGGTGCGGGCGGTCGGGGCGCAACCCCATCTCCCGCATCGAGAACAGGATGCGTCGCTGGACCGGCTTGAGCCCGTCCTTCACGTCGGGGATGGCCCGTGAGGTGATGACCGACAGGGAGTAGGCGAGGAAGCTCTCACCCAGTTCGTCGGCGACGGGGACGTCGATCACCTCCCGCGCGAATGCGGGGACGTCGGAGCCGCTCGTTCGATCTCTCGCCACCGATCCATGATGGCCGCGCTGGGCGGTCGAACGGTGGCATTCGGTGAGGTCATCCGACCAGATCGGACACCACGGCCGGGCGGGTCAGGCGGGATCCTCGGCGTCGGTCCGTCGCACCGCCGTCTCGAACAGATCGAGGGCGCTCTCGGTCTCGTCCGCCCAACCGTCGGCGCCGAGCTCGGTGGCGTGGTCGGCGCTCGTGATGGCCGATCCGCCGACGAAGACGGGGACCTCCGGATGTGCGGCCTTCACGGCGATCACCGTCTCCCGCACGGCGTCGTCGCTGTCCGGCGCGGTCACCGAGATGCCCACGGCCCGCACCCCGTCGGTGCGGCCGACCACCTCGACGAAGCTCTCGGCCGGGGTGTTGCCGCCGAGATCGAGCACCTCGAAGCGGCGGCCCCGCAGGAGATCGGCCATGAACGCGGAGGCCAGCGCATGCGGGTCGCCGGCCGGTGCGCCGATCACGACGACCCCTCGGCGTCGGCCGCGCTTGCGGAACATCGGCCCGAGGCGGGCGACGAGGCGGGTGGCCACACTCGTCGCCTGGTGCTCGTCCAGCACGGCGATGTCGCCCGACTCCCACCGGTCACCGATGCTGCGCATCGCCGGGATCAACAACTTGAGGTAGATCTCTTCGACATCGGCACCCGAGCCCATGGCACCCTCGAGGATCTGCCAGGAGCCGGGCTCGTCGCCCGCGATCATGCGCTCCTCGAGCAGGGGGCGCTGCGACTCCCGGGGCCGGGTGGGCCGATCGGCGGCGTCCTTCGCGAGGAAGTCGAGATCGCTCCGTCGGACGCGCCACTCCCCGTCGACCTTCACGGCGGGCAGACGCCCGGTTCGGACGTAGCGGTACACCGTCATGTAGTGCAGGCCGAGCTCCTCGGCCGCACTCTTGAGGGAGATGTAGGTCTCGGTCGTCACCGGGGGCCTTCGTTCGCGGAGACCCCACGGTAGTTGTGACTCGCAAACAACGACGAGTCGATTCACCCGGAATGACGCAGATTCAGCCCCCGAGGATGCGACGCACCGCCGAGCCGAGACGGCCCGGCTCCGGGACCTCGACACCCTCGGGCACGAGATCGGGAGCCTGGTCGGCGAGCGCCGCCACGACCTCACCCGGCGACGGGTTGACCATCGAGATCTCACCGATGCGCAGCGTGGGCACCGTCTCGTTGCCGTCGGCGACCGAGCGGACGAACGCGGCGTGGTCGGGGTCTTCCCAGATGTTGCGCTTGTCGAGCGGGAGCTGCATCCCGGTCAACGACCGCTCGAGGCCGGAACAGAAGGGGCAGCCCGGCCGCCAGTAGAACTCGATCGCACGAATGTCGGTCATGTCGGTCTCAACCCGTTCCGTCGCCGTCTGCTTCCAGATCGGCGATCGCGACGTCGTCGGCGGCCAGATCCGAGGGGATGTCGATCGGTTCGCCGGAGAGGGCCACGGCGGCCTCGGCCCCGACGCCGGCACCCTCGACGAGCTCGTGGCGTTCCACGTAGGCGGCGATCACGCCCTGGAACGTCGCGGCGAACGGCAGGGCGAGCACCGCGCCCACCGGGCCCACGAGGCCGGCGCCGGCGAGCACCGCGGCGAAGGCCACGGCCGGGTGGATGGCGAGGCTCTGTGAGGTGATGCGGGGCTGGATGAGATAGTTCTCGAGCTGTTGGTAGGCGACGACGGCCGCCACCACCCAGATGGCCTTCACCGGTTCGTCGCCGAGAGCCACGAGGATCGGGAAGAGGCCGGCGAGATAGGTGCCGACGACGGGCACGAACTGCGACACGAGGCCGACCCACAGTCCGAGCGCCACGGCGGAGGGCAGGTCGAGGATCCAGAACACGACGGTGTGGAACGACGCCGAGAACACCGCCATCACGAACCGGGACGAGATGTAGGCACCCGTCTTGTTGGTGGCCAGCTCCCAGACCCGCAGGACCTCCCGCTGGCGGTGGGGTGGCAGCACCGAGCAGATCGTGCGACGCAGCTTCGGCCCGTCGGCGGCGAGGTAGAAGGTGAACAGCAGGATCGTCAGCATCTGCAGCACACCGTTGAGCACCGCCGAGCCGACGCCCACGAGGTTCTGCGCGAGATCGGCCGCCCGGCCGACGATCTCGCCCGTCTCGATCCGTTCGACGAGGTCGTCGGTCTCGAGTTCGAGGTTGAGCTGGTCCTCGGCCCAGCGCTCGACCGAGCGGACCGTGTCGGGCAGGTTGGCGGCCAGATCGGTGATCTGGGTGGCCAGCACCGACCCGACGGCGGCGAGGAAGCCGATGGTCGACCCCACGATCAGCAGCAGCATCAACATCGTGCCGAGGCCCCGGCGCACGCCGCGTTGCTCCAGTCGGTCGACCGAGGGCTCGATCGCGAACGCGAGGAACAACGACACCACGACCTGGATCAGCAGGCCGCGCAGCATCCGGGTGATCGACCACGCGGCCAACAACGCGGCACCCGAGAGCCAGAAGAACAGGATGAGGCGCCGCCAGGGCAGGCCGTCGGTGGTCGGCGCCCCGACGGGGGCGGGCTCGGGTGTGGGCACGGCCCGAACCTAGTCAGCCGGTGGGGGTCGCCGAGTCGATGATCGTGTGGCCCCACCAGTTCGGCGGGGTGAGCAGCGGTGCCAACGCCACGGGGGTGACCCCGCCGACCCGTCGGTCGTCCCAGTCCTCCACGACGATCGGGTCGGTCGGTCCGATCACGGCCTCGGTGGAGAACAGCTCGAGGCGGGAGATCACGTCGGCGACCGGTTCGTCCGCCCGGGCCCGTGCCAACTCCCGCACCGGGGTCATCAGCGACTCGACCCGGGTCATCGACGCGGCCGGGGCGTCGAGGCGGCGGGCGCTCGCGACCGTCACGAAGCCGACCGGCTCGTGGGTCCACCGCACCACTCCGGCCACCGTGCCGCGGCTCGTGCCGTCGTCGAGGCGGGCGACCCTGGTCGCCTGGTCGTCGACGGCGACCGGGGGAGCGAGACGGGACATCACGTCGGCCATCCGTGTCGTGGCGAGACGGCGCCGGATGACGGCGGAGATGAGATCCGAACGTGCGCCGGGCACGAGGAAGAAGCCGGTCACCGCGAGGAGCACGGCGTTCGGGTCGATCGGGGAACGCACCGCCCAGAGCACGGCGCCCACGATCGCCGCGACACCGACCCCGAGGCCGAGCCGGGCGGTGATGATGCGGGCTCGTTCGGCGTCCCCCCGGCGGGCCCAGATCCAGGCGGTGAGGATGCGTCCACCGTCGAGCGGCGCCACCGGGATCAGATTCGACACGGCGATGACGATGTTGATGATCGCCAGCCAGGCGAGCACCCCGGGGCCGATCCGTGCACCGGAGAGCTGATGGATCCACCACGCCACGACGGAGAACACACCCGCCAGGGCCGCGTTCACCGCCGGCCCGGCGGCCGCCACGTCGAACTCGGCCCGGGGGGAGTCGGCGAGGCGGTCGAGTTCGGCCTGCCCGCCGAGCACCCAGAGCGTGATGCCGCGCACACCCATGCCGTGGCGCCGGGCCGCCACGGCGTGGCCGAGCTCGTGCAACAGCACGGAGGCGACGAAGCCGAGCGCGCCCACCACGGCGGCGCCCCACCGGAGCGGCACCGACCGCTCGGGAAAGGCGAACGGGAGGAGCTGGCTTCCGAGGGTGAACGCGACGGCGACGGCGAGCACGGCCACCCCGAGATCGGCGCGGATGGGGATGCCCATGATGCGGCCGAGGCGGATCGACGGGAGGCGGAATCCCATCAACGACACCGCCGCGGTCGGTGGCCGATCCCGGTCATCCGAACGAGGTGAACGCCACCTGGCCGCCACCGTCGAGCACGAGGTGCTGCCCGGTGATCCAGGAGCTGGCATCCGAGGCCAGATAGAGGGCGGCATTGGCGATGTCCTCGACTTCGCCGAGACGCTTCATCGGATATCCCTGGGCCACCCGGTCGCCGTTCTCGCCCTCCCACAACAGGCGGGCGAAGTCGGTCTTGACGAGGCCGGGGCAGATCGCGTTGACCCGGGCGGCGGGGGCGAGTTCGGCGGCCAGCTGCTCGGTCAGGTGGATGAGGGCCGACTTGGTCATGTCGTAGACCCCGATCACCGGGTTGGTCCGCAGGCCGCCGACCGAGGAGATGTTGATCACGTTGCCGCCGTGCTCGGCCATCCACGAGCGCCAGGCGATCTGGGTCCAGAACATCGGGGCGGTCAGGTTCACCTGGATCGTCTTCTCCCAGCGGGGGAGGTCGACGTCGATGGTCGGCCCGGCGTAGGGGTTCGTGGCGGCGTTGTTGACGAGGACGTCGAGCGAACCGAAGCGCTCGATGGTCGCGGCACACGCCGCCTCGGCCACGTCGAGGTCGCCGGTGTTCCCCGCGTGCCAGGCCACCTCGCCGCCGGTCTCGGCGGTGATCTCCGCGGCGGCGGCCTCGAGGCCCTCCGGTTTGCGGGAGACCAGCATCACCGAGGCGCCCGCCGCGGCGAACGTCGACGCGATCGCCTTGCCGATCCCACGGGAGCCGCCCGTGATCAGAGCGGTCTTGTCGTCGAGGCGCATCTCCATGGGCGTGACCCTAGAGCCGGGCCCGGGGGCGCCGCCGGTCAGGCGACGACGAGCGCCATGACGAGCAGGAGCACCGCCAACAGCGAGACGAAGAGCCACTCCATGCGGTCCTTCGACAGCGAGAAGTTCTGGAGCTGATCCTCCAGGGCCTCGGAGCGGTCCTGGAGCTCGAGCAGCCGCTGCTCGGCGGCGGTCAGCTGGAGCTTGGCGCCGGCTTCGGCCCGGCGACGGGTCTCGAGCTGGCGGGCCAGGTTCATGTGTTCACCCTGGAGCCGCTCGAAGGCGAGCTCGGTCTCCGACAGCTGGGAGCGGAGCTCGAGTGCGTCGGTGTCGGGCCGCTCGAGCGGGGGTCCGTCGTCGTCGGCGATCGGGTCGCGGAGGCGACTGCGCAGGGTGCGGAGCTCGGTGGCGCCTTCGGGTTCGACCGGAGCGAGGAGCCGCTCGAGCCCCAACAGGATGCGGTCGAGGTAGTCGGGATCGTCGGGCAGGGAGAAGTGGGCCCAGAGGTTGCGCGCTTCGATCAGCTGGCCGATGAGCGATCGCAGATCCGCGGAGAAGTGGTCGGCGAAGACCGGCCCCCAGAACCGCCGCAACACCAGGAGCTGGAACAGCGGATCGCCGGTGCCGGCCTCGACGCCGCGGCCCATCCGGTCGGCGGCGACCTCGTTCCAGGTGTGCTCGTCGTCGAAGTACTCGGCCATCCGCGGGTCGATGAACGGCCCGAGTCCGTGCGCGAGGCGCTGGAACCCCTCGCCGAGCAGCGAGTGGCGGGACAGGTCCAGATCGGGGCGGGATGACGGAGCGGCACACATCTCCCTCCTGGAATCGGCATCCGGCGGCCGAACCTGAGCCTGAATCGATTGGGTCGGTCACCCCACGGTCGGATCACTCAATCTCGGGCCCGCGGTGCCGTTAGGACTCTCGATGAGTAATGGCCGTTCCGAAATCCGGGCACCCCTTCTCGTGCTCGCCGGCGGCATCGCCGGGGCGATGCTGTGGGCGTTGCTCGCGGTCGTGTTCTCCGCGGACGGCAGCGCCACGGACCGACTCGCCGCGGGATTGGCCGCCGCGGCGTCCGCCGCACTCGTCTCCCTCGTCATCGCGTGGCGCAATCGCCACGAGCACCGCTATCTCGCCGAGACCGAACACCAGGCGAACCACGACACGCTCACCGGCCTCACCAACCGCATCGGGCTGTTCCGTGAACTCGGCGACTCGATCGAGCGGGCCAAGACCTCCGACACGGTGGTCGGTGTGCTCTTCCTCGACCTCGACCGCTTCAAGGTCATCAACGACTCCATGGGTCACGACGCCGGCGACGAGCTGCTGCGCATCATCGCCGCCCGGCTCGAGAAGACCGTGCGGTCCTCCGACATCGTCGGCCGCTTCGGTGGCGACGAGTTCGTCGTCGTGTGCCGCGACCTGATCTCCGAGGCGTCGGTCACCGCCGTCGCCAAGTCGATCCTCAAGGCGTTCACCGAGCCGGTGTCGCTCCGGGGCGGCTCGCAGGTCATGTCGACCTCCATCGGCATCGCCGTCTCCCGCCCCGGCGACGTGCGATCGGCCGAGGAGCTCGTCCGTGACGCGGACGCCGCCATGTACAAGGCCAAGAAGGCCAAGTCGGGCTACGCGATCTTCGACGACGAGCAACGCAAGGCCGCCGTCGTCCGTCTCGACACCGAACGGGACCTCACCTCGGCGTTCTCCGAGAGCCAGTTCGTCGTGCACTACCAGCCGCTCGTGAACGTGCGCACCCAGCAGCTCTCCTCGTTCGAGGCCCTCATCCGCTGGAACCACCCCACCCGTGGCCTGCTCGGCCCGGGGGCGTTCCTGCCCGTCGCGGAGGAGGCCGCCATGATGGCCCGCCTCGGCGAGCTGGTGCTGCGGGAAGCGTGTGCCCAGTTGGCCGTGTGGAACCACCAGAACCCCGGTGCCCGCAACGTGCGGATGGGTGTCAACGTCGCCGAGCAGCAGCTGCTCGACAACACCTTCCCCTATCTCGTGTCGGAGGTGCTGAGCTGGTCGGGCCTGCCGCCCTCGCAGCTCACGCTCGAGATCACCGAGGACGTGATCGTCGATCACCTCGACGGTCTCAACGTGCTCCGTGAGCTCCAGGCCCTCGGTGTGCGCCTCGCCATCGACGACTTCGGCACCGGTCAGTCGTCGCTCAGCTACATCAAGCAGTTCGACATGGTCGAGTCGCTGAAGATCGACAAGTCGTTCGTGCACGACATGCGCAACGGCGCCGTGAACACGGCGATCATCGACGCGATCGTGTCGATGGCCACCGCCCTCGACCTCACCGTGGTCGCCGAGGGTGTCGAGACCCCCGAACAGGCCCGTCAGCTGATCGACCTCGGGGTCGAGATCCAGCAGGGCTACCTGTTCAACCCGCCCGTGCCGGCCGACAAGATCAACCCGGCCGCGTGGTTCCGTGAGCAGCAGGGTGCGGCCCACACGCCGCCTCCCCCGCCCGGGGCCGTGCCGCCGATGCCGCCGTCGCAGGCCCACGCCGCGTCGCCGCTGCACACCCAGGTGCCGGCCACGCCGGGCGACCTGCCCGCCAGCCTGATCACTCCGGCGGCGCCACGAAGTCGATGAGCTGCTCGACGGCGCCGACGAGGTCGGCTTCGAGGTCGGCGTAGGTCGAGACCTTGCCGAGCAGTGCCTGCCAGAACTGGCCCGGCTCGCCCCGGACGCCGAGTTCACGCAGGACCCCACGCTTCCAGTCCTGACCCTTCGGGATCACGGGCCACGCCTCGATCCCGACCACGGCGGGCCGCACGGCCTGCCAGATGTCGACGTAGCGGTGCCCGGTGATCAACACATCGGGGTGGTCGACACCGGCCGCGATCCGTGACTCCTTCGTGCCGTCGATCAGATGGTCGAGCAGGATCCCGAGTCGGCGGCCGGGGCGGGGCCCGAAGCCGCGGACCACGGCGGCGAGGTCGTCGGCGCCGTGCAGGGGCTCGACGACGACCCCTTCGACCCGCAGATCGGCACCCCAGACCTTCTCCACGAGCTCCGCGTCGTGGCGGCCCTCGACGAGGATCCGCGACGCCCGGGCGACACGCGCGGGGGCCCCGGCGACGGCGACCGACCCCGACGCGGTCACCTTCGGGGCGCCGGCCGCCTTCGGCCGGGGCGCGACGAGCGTCACCGCCATCGGGCGGCGGTCGGGCCCCGCGACCTCGAAGGCGCCCGCCGAGATCGGCAGGAGCTCGAGTCGGCCCGTGCGGGTCTCGATCTCGACATGGGTCGCCCGGAACCGCCGGATCGTGCCGACGGTGCCCGAGCCCCGATGCCGGACGCGGGTGCCGGGTTCGGCGGGGTGGTCGGGGTAGGTCGGGCGTCGACGGCGGGGTGCGTCGAGATCGATCCGGTCGGGCAGGGTGCCGGGTCGGCGGGGTGGGCGGGCATCGGGCACGGGGGCACGCTAGCGAGCGGTGTCGTGCTCAGCCGGACGCCTCGGCGGAGGGGTCCGGCACGATCGCCGGCGCCCGATCGTGGACCTCCGGTGCGAGCTTCGTGACCATGTGGCCGTAGCCACGGTCGTTCGGGTGGAAGCGGTCGGACGCGAGTGCCCCGAGCCCGCCCATCGGCCAGTCCCAGACCGGAGCCATCCCGAATCCGAGCCGCTCGGCCCCGGCACGCAGATGCCGGCGGGCCCGCCGGGCGGTTCCGGATCGCCCGGCGATGTCGAGCAGGACGACGGGGGTGTCGAGGTCGTCCAGTGCGTCGAGCAGCTGGTCGAGCTGATCGTGCAGGTCGTCGGTGCGGTCCCAGAAGACGTCGTTCGAGCCGATCCCACACGTCACCAGGGCCTCACCGATGCCGCCCAGCAGCCGGGCCGCCTGGGGCAGCTGGCGATCGAGCGCGTCGCGCACCCGTGCCCCCGACATGGCGAGGTTGAAGGTCGCCACGTCGGCGTCGGTCCGCGCCGCGAGGCGACCCACGTAGCCTCGGTCGGGATGCGACGCCCCGATGCCCAGTGCGGTCGAGTCCCCGATGGCCACCAGCGCCGGGCCTCCCAGTGGTTGGGTGGCGTTGTGTTCGCTCCACCACTCGGTGTGGACCGGGATCGAACGGTTCACCCGGCCGATGCCCGGCAGCACCCGGCCGGCGAGGCGGATACCGCGGCCCGGCAGCTTCACCGGCAGGGGGTCGGGTCGCACGGCGTCGTCGGACACGAGCGCAGTCTGCCCGACCCCACCCCGACCACGGCGGAGCTCCGATGATCCTGCTCGACGCCGATCGGCTCACGTTGAAGCGTCCCGACCGGGATCTGTTCCGTGACGTCTCGTTGACCCTGTCCACCGGCGATCGACTCGGCATCGTCGGGATCAACGGCACCGGCAAGTCGACCCTGCTGCGGGTGCTCGCGGGCCGGATCGACCCCGACGAGGGCTCGATCCGTCGGGGCCAGGGCGCCCGGGTCGTGATGGTCGATCAGGGCGATCCGCTGCCCGCCGGCACCGTGCGGTCGGTGGTCGCCGCCGCCGTGCCCGACGAGCCGTGGGAGGCCGAAGCCGTCCTGACCCGACTCGGGCTCGGCGACCACCTCGACCGCGCCACCGACGAACTCTCCGGGGGCCAGGCCCGTCGGGTGCAGCTCGCCCGCGCCCTCGTCGATCCGGGCGACCTGTTGATCCTCGACGAGCCGACCAACCATCTCGACGTCGACGCGATCGACTGGCTGGAGAGCTGGCTCGCGAACTTCACCGGTGGCCTCCTGCTCGTGTCCCACGACCGTCACGTGCTCGACCGGGTCACCACCCGGATGCTGGAGCTCGATCGGGGTCGGCACTTCCTCCACGACGGTGGCTACGCCCACTATCTCGAGGCGAAGGCCGACCGGGAGGTCGCGGCGGCCAGTGCCGAGGCGGTCCGCAAGAACCTCGCCCGGGCCGAGCTCGCCTGGCTCCGCCGCGGTGCGCCGGCCCGGACCTCGAAGCCGAAGGCGCGGATCGAGGCGGCCACCGCCCTCGTCAACGAACGACCCGACGGCGCCGCTCGGCCCGGTGATCTGCACTTCGAGTTCCCGACACCCCGGCTCGGCGACATCGTGATCGAGGCCGAGGACCTCTCGGTGCGCGCACCCGACGGACGGATCGTCGTCGAAGGTCTGACGCTGCGGCTCGACCCACGCGAGCGGCTCGGCATCGTCGGTCCGAACGGGACCGGCAAGACGTCGCTGCTCGACACGCTCGCCCGCCGCCGGGAGCCGGCCGCCGGCACCGTCCGGTGGGGGAGCACGGTGTCGTTCGCCTACCACGACCAGCTCGGCGCCGAGCTCGACCCCGCGGCCCGCGTGCGCCAGGTCATCGCCGGCCCGCACCGGGAGCCCGACTGGACCGATGCCCGCCTCGCGGAGGCGTTCTGGTTCGACACCGACGCCCAGTGGGCCCAGGTCGAGTTCCTCTCCGGCGGCGAACGGCGCCGGCTCCAGCTCGTGGCGACGCTGGCGGCGAAGCCGAACGTGCTGTTCCTCGACGAGCCCACGAACGATCTCGACCTCGAGACGTTGCGGTCGCTCGAGGACTTCCTCGAGGAGTGGCAGGGCGCCGTCGTGGTGGTGTCGCACGACCGGGCGTTCCTGGAGCGGGTGGCCAACGACGTGCTCGTGCTCGACGGCGACGGCACCGCCCGCCGCTGGCCGGGTGGGCACGCCGCCTGGTTGGAGAGCCGCCGGGTGAACCGGGCGGCCCCGGGTGGTCGGGTCCGCAAGGGTGACACCCGGGAGAAGGCCTCGTCGGGCCGATCGACCAGCAGCATCTCGGCCGAGATCCGCCAGACCGAGAAGACGATGGCCCGCCTCGAGAAGCGCAAGGCCGCGCTGCACACCGAGATGGACGCCGCGGCGACCGATCACGTGAGACTCACCGAGCTCGGCACCACGCTCGCCGAGGTCACCGACGAGCTCGAGGGGGCCGAGATGGCCTGGTTGGAGCTGTCGAGCGAACTCGAGGAGCGGCGCGGCGGCTGACGGTTCGGGGGACACGAACCCGTCCCGGCTTCGTGGCGGGGTCGCCCGCGTCGGTAGCCTCCCGTCCATGACCGAGGCCGTCGTCACCACTCCGCTCACCGTCTCCGAGGCCGCACTCGCGGTCGTGCTCGAGGTGCGCGCCTCCGAGCCCGATCCGGTCAACACCGCACTCCGGGTCGCGATCACCGGGGCGAACATGACCGAGTTCTCCTACGCCCTCGATCTCGTCTCGCTCGACGAGGCCGCCGACGACGACCTCGTCTACCACCAGGGCGACCACGACGAACTCACGGTGATCGTGCCGGCCGACTCGGCCACGTCGCTCGCCGGCGCTTCGCTCGACGTGCCCTCCACCGGGCAGGGCCTCGTCATCAAGAACCCGAACCAGCCCGACCCGCTCGAGGGCCTCGATCTCAAGCTCGAGGGCGACCTCGCCACCCAGGCCCAGATGGTGCTCGAGCAGGCCGTCAACCCGGCACTCGCCAGCCACGGCGGGTTCGCGACCCTCGTGGGCGTCGACGGGAACAACGTGGTGGTCACCATGGGCGGCGGCTGCCAGGGCTGTGCGGCCTCGGCCATGACGCTGCGCGAAGGCATCACCAAGATGCTCAAGGACGCCATCCCCGAGATCGACGAGGTCATCGACGCCACCGATCACACGGCCGGCGAGAACCCCTTCTACACCTGAGCGCCGCCGCATCCCGGCCCCGGCGGGACGTCGCTGGTGCGTGACGGATCGGGTCCCCTAGGTTCGCCGGAGTCGACCGGAAGGGGAATCGGATGCGGGGGATCATCAGCTACGGGGCCTACGTGCCCCATCACCGGCTGCGGGGCGCCACGATCAACGCGGCCATGGGCGCCGGCGGTGGCCGTGGCACACGCAGCGTCGCCTCCTACGACGAGGACGCCACGTCGATGGCCGTCGAGGCGGCCCGCCGGGCGATGCGCACCGCGGGTGACGTGGTGCCCGCGGCGATCACCTTCTCCTCGGCCACCCCGCCCTACCTCGACAAGACCAACGCCACGGTGCTGCACGCCGTGCTCGACGTGCCGAAGACGGTCTTCGCCGGTGACGTCGTGGGCGCGCCCCGTTCGGTCAACGCCGCGCTGCGGGCGGCGCTCGAGGGCTCCCGGCCGACCCTCGTCGCGGCCTCCGACCTGCGCACCGGTCGCCCGACCTCCGGCGACGAGGCGAATCTCGGTGACGCCGGCATGGCCTGGCTCATCGGCTCCGACGACGACGGACCGGTGGTCGCCGAGTGGCTCGGTGGCGCCTCCACCACGGCCGAGTTCCTGGACCGATGGCGCATCCCGGGTTGGGACCACTCCCGTGTCTGGGAGGAGCGGTTCGGCGAGCACGCCTATCTCCCGCTCGTGACCGAGGCCGTCGAGGCGGCCCTCGACGACACCGGCCTGAGCGTCGACGACATCGACGTCGCGATCGTCACGGGTCTGCACGCCCGAGCGGTGCGCGGCGCCGCCCGGGCCGCCGGTCTCGGTGGCACACGGATCGCCGACGATCTGAGCCAGGTGATCGGCAACACCGGCACGCCCCACGCCGGGCTGGTGCTCACGTCGGTGCTCGACGAAGCCGCCCCCGGCACGACGATCATGGTCGTGCACCTCGCGGACGGCTGCGACGTCGGGGTGTACCGCACGACCGACGCCATCACCGACTTCCGCGCGGCCGACCCCGTGGCCGACCAGATCGCCGCCGGCGACGACGGCCTCGACTACACGACCTTCCTCACCTGGCGGGGCTTCCTCGATCGGGAGCCGCCACGCCGCCCCGACCCGGCCTCACCGGCCGCGCCGCCGTCGTTCCGCTCCGAGGACTGGAAGTACGCGTTCGTCGGGTCGCGGGACCGCAGCAGCGGCGCGGTGCATCTGCCACCCCAACGGGTCTCGGTGAAGGGGGCGACCGTCGACGACATGGAGCGGGTCCCCATGGCCGACAAGCAGGCGACCGTGGCCACCTTCACGATCGACCGGCTCGCGTTCTCCCCGTCGCCACCCACGATCGCCGTCGTGATCGACTTCGATGGCGGCGGGCGCTTCGGGTGTGAGCTGACCGACGCCGACGCGGCCGACGTGAAGATCGGCAACCGGGTCGAGATGACCTTCCGTCGGCTCCTCACCGCCAACGGCGTGCACAACTACTTCTGGAAGGCGAAGCCCGTCCGTGACTGATCCGGTGCTCGACGCCGCCGTCGCCTCGGGTGTGGCGCACGAGGTCGTGGCCTGCGACCCCGACCTCGCCGACACCGCCGCGTTCTGCGAGGCCTACGGCTACGACATGGAGGCCTCGGCCAACGCGCTCGTGGTGATGGGGAAGGCCGACCCGCCAGTGCTCGCGATGTGCATCGTGTTGGCCCACACCCGCCTCGATGTGAACAAGACGGTCCGCAAGCGGCTCGGGACGCGGAAGGCCTCGTTCGCGCCGGGCGAACTCACCGAGCAACTCACGGGCATGGTGATCGGCGGGGTCACGCCGTTCGGTCGCCCGGCGGATCTGCCGTTGTGGATCGACGAGCGGGTGATGTCGTGTGCGCGCGTCGTGCTCGGCGGCGGTGGCCGGGATCGCAAGATCGTCGCGGCCCCGGAGATCCTGACCGCCATCGGCGGCGAGGTCGTCACCGACCTGGCGAAGCTCCCCGCCCCACCCGCCTGAGCGGGTCATCGCCGGGGAGGCTCACCACCCGCGCAGGTCGACCGCCCAACGATCGACGATCCGGTCGCCGTCGCAGACCCACATCGCCTCGTGTTTCGCGACGGTCGGATCGACGTGGGCCGGGTGCAGGATCGTGCGGTCGCCGACCGCCCAGCTCGATCCCTCCGCGGGCCGCAGCGTGGTGTGTTCGTCGGAGCAGAAGAACACCTCGCCACCCGGCCAGCTCGGGTCGCCGTGGTCCATGCCGAGCGACTTGAGGCCGGCGTTCACCACGATCCAACCCTTCGGGCTGACCGAGATGACGGTGGCCAGCACGCCGAGGGCCAGCTCGAACGGCAGGTCGAGCGTCGTGTACTGGGTGTCCATCAGCGTGTAGGAGCCGGCCTGGATCTCCGTGCACCAGGTGTTGGTGTCGAACGTGCCGGTGCCCCCGCCGGAGACGATGTCGCCGCCCACCCGGTCGTGGGCGGCGGTGAGGAGCTCCATGGCGGCGCCGACGCGGTCGATGCGCTCGGCCCGGTCGCCGACCATCATCAGGTGCCCCTCGTAGCCCATCACCCCGCGCACCTCGAGCCCGGCCGCCCGGGCGGCCTCGGCGAGGCGCGGTGCGTCATCGGGGCTGCAGCCACACCGGGGGAGGCCCACCTCGACGTCGATGAGCACCGACCGGACGCCACCGTCGATCGCGGCCGCGAGCGTCGCGTCGGAGTCGACGGCGACGGTGATGTTCGCCTCGTCGGCCAGTGCCCCGAGCCGGGCCACGTCGAGCGACTCGTTGGCGAGCAGGAGGTCTTGCCCGAGCCCGGCGGCGACCATGCCCTCGATCTCGCGGACGGTGGCGGCGCAGAACACGTCGTGGCCGTCGTCGGCGAGCCGACGAGCGAGATCGGTCGACTTGAACGCCTTCACGTGGGGGCGCAGCTCACGGCCCGGCCGCACGGCGTCCATCGCCGCCAGGTTGCGGTCGAAGGCCCCACGGTCGACGACGAGGGTCGGCGTCACGAGATCGTCGGTGGTGGCGGGGTCGGGTCGGTGGTCGTTCGTCATCGGGGGCCCTTCCGGCCGGCGGGATGGACCGCGGCCCGCATCCGTCGTTTCTCGTCGTCGGACAGTCCGGCGTCGGCCGTTCGCACGGCCAGTGCGTCACCGGCGGCGGCGTCGATCGCTCCGGCACCGTAGGCCCGACGGAACGACGTGATGAAGCCACGTCGTCCGACCGTGGTCACGAGCCGCTGGACTCCCGACCCCGGTGCGTCGGCGGCGGCGAGCACCAGCCAGGTGAGGGCGGCGTCGACGTGGCGGGCCGCCCGGCGGGCGTTGGTCCAGTCGATGATCATCGGGCCGGCCACCGTCAGGATCACGTTCTCGGGGTGGAGATCGCCGTGGCACACCACCGGGTCGTCACCCGGATCGCCGATGACGCCGATCGGCAGCCCGTCGGGTGGCACGGTGGCGACCCGATGGTGGAGGTCGGCGAGCAGCCGGGCGTGGGCGGGCAGCCGCCAGGGCCGGGCGGCGAGGTCGTCGAGGAGGGTCGGGCCGTCGAGGCGCGCCATCACGAGGTCGCCGCCGTCGACGTCGAACACCTCGGGCACCGGCAACCCGCCGGCGCGGGCGGCGATCATCACGGCCGCTTCGGGGCCGGCGTCGTGGTCGGTGCGGTACCGACGCAGCACACGGCCGTCACCGATCGCGTAGACGTCGGCGGCCCGTCCGACGCCGAGCAGGGGCCCGGGTTCGTGCATCGTCGCAGCTTGCCAGACCACACCGGGCTTGACGGCCCGGGTCCGCCTCCATCACGTTGTGCACCAGGGACCAACGGCATCGAGGAGTGTTCGTCATGGCATCACGGGGCATCAAGGACCAGGTCGCGATCATCGGCATGGGATGCACGAAGTTCGGCGAGCACTGGGATCGGGGCGTCGACGACCTGCTCATCGACGCCGCCACCGAGGCCTACGACTCCGCCGGCGTGACCGCCGACGACGTCGACGCCTACTGGTTCGGCACGCTCGGATCCGGCGTCTCCGGACTCACCGTGAGCCGGGCGCTGAAGCTCGACCACAAGCCCGTCACCCGGGTGGAGAACATGTGCGCCTCGGGCTCCGAGGCGTTCCGCAACGCCTGCTACGCCGTGGCGTCGGGCGCCTACGACGTCGTGATGGCCATCGGCGCCGAGAAGCTCAAGGACAACGGCATGTCCGGCCTCACCGGTGCGGTCATCCCCGACGACGGCACGAAGCGGACCCTCACCGCCCCGGCGATGTTCTCGCTGCTCGCTCCGGCCTATGCCGAGAAGTACGGCGTCGACGAGACCGAGATGAAGGACGTGCTCACCCGCATCGCCTGGAAGAACCACGCCAACGGGGCCAAGAACCCCCGGGCGCAGTTCCAGAAGGAGGTGTCGACCGACACCATCTGCAACGCGCCGCTCGTCGCGGGCCAGCTCGGCATCTTCGACTGCTCCGGCGTGTCCGACGGCTCGGCCGCGGCGATCATCTGCCGTGCCGAGGACGCCCACAAGTACACCGACAACCCGCTGTACGTGAAGGCGCTGGCCTTCGCCGCCGGCCCCGCGGCCGGGCCCATCGACCCCGACTACGACTACACGACCTTCGACGAGGTGGTGGCCTCGGCGGCCGACGCCTACGCCCAGGCCGGCATCACCGACCCCCGGGCCGAGATCGCCATGGCCGAGGTCCACGACTGCTTCACACCGACCGAGCTGGTCCTCATGGAGGACCTGGGCTTCGCCGAGCGTGGCATGGCGTGGAAGGAGTCGCTCGCCGGCACCTTCGACCTCGACGGCGACCTCCCCGTCAATCCCGATGGGGGCCTCAAGTCGTTCGGCCACCCGATCGGTGCGAGCGGGCTCCGCATGTTGTTCGAGTGCTGGCTGCAGCTCCGTGGCGAGGCCCCCGAGGAACGCACGATCGCCTCGGTGGCCGAGCAGGGCAAGACCCTCGGGCTCACCCACAACCTCGGTGGTGCACCGGGTGAGTGCGTGAGTTTCGTCTCGGTCGTGGGCTCCGAACTCGGCTGAGCCGGAACCGGTCCGCCGACATCCCGAAACCCGCACACCGACCGGTCGGCGACGACCGATCGGCGCGCGGGTGGCCAGGGGAGGTCGTTGGTCAGTCGTTGCCGGGGAACACGAGCGACACCTGGGAGTCGGCTCGTTCGGGCCAGCGCGTCGTGACGGCCTTGTAGGCGGTGTTGAACCGGATGCCCTCGGGGCCGTAGATGTGGTTCGACCCGAACAGCGAGTCCTTCCAGCCGCCGAAGCTGTGGAAGGCGACCGGCACCGGGATCGGCACGTTCACGCCCACCATGCCCGCCGTGACGTTGCGCTGGAAGTCGCGGGCGGCGGCGCCGTCGCCGGTGAAGATCGCCGTGCCGTTGCCGTAGTCGTTCGCGTTGATGAACGCGAGCCCGTCGGCGTAGGAGTCGACCCGGACCACACACAGCACCGGTCCGAAGATCTCCTCGCGATAGATCTCCATGTCGGCGGTGACGTGATCGAACAGACACGGCCCGAGCCAGAAGCCGTCCGCCGCGGCGGGGTCCTCGGGTGTGTAGCCCCGGCCGTCGATGACGAGGTCCGCACCCTCTCCCACGCCGAGGTCGACGAACCCGGCGACCCGGTCGCGGTGGGCTTCGGTCACGAGTGGGCCCATGTCGGGGGAGTCGGCGGGGTCGCCCGAGGCGGGGATGCCCGGGGCCACCGCCAGGCCGGCGGTGCGTTCCTGGATCGCGGGGATCAACCGGTCGGCGACGTCACCGACGGCGACCACCACGGAGATGGCCATGCAGCGTTCACCGGCCGAGCCGTAGCCGGCCGACACGGCCGAGTCGGCGGCCACGTCGATGTCGGCGTCGGGGAGGACGAGCATGTGGTTCTTGGCGCCACCGAGGGCCTGCACACGCTTGCCCGCCGCGGTGCCACGTTCGTAGACCGCCTTCGCGATCGGGGTGGAGCCGACGAAGCTCACCCCGGCGATGTCGGGATGGTCGAGAAGCCGATGCACGGCCTCGACGTCGCCGTGCACGACGTTGAGCACGCCGTCGGGCAGGCCGGCCTCGGTGAACAGCTCGGCCGCGAGCATCGACACCGACGGATCCTTCTCCGAGGGCTTGAGCACGAAGGTGTTCCCGCAGGCGATGGCGACGGGATACATCCACATGGGCACCATCGCCGGGAAGTTGAACGGCGTGATCCCGGCCATCACACCGAGCGGTTGGCGCACCGAGTGCACGTCGATCCCGGTCGAGACGTCCTGGGACAGTTCGCCCTTCAGGTGCTCGGCGATCCCGCAGGCGTACTCGACCACCTCGAGGCCTCGGCCGACCTCGCCGAGTGCGTCGGCCAGCACCTTGCCGTGTTCGGCGGAGATGAGCCGGGCGAGCTCGAGCCGGTTCCGGTCGAGCAGCTCCCGATAGCGGAACAGGATCGCCGTCCGGCGGGCGAGTGAGGTGTCGCGCCAGGCGGGGAAGGCGGCGGCCGCGGAGGCCACGGCGGCGTCGACCTCGGCCACCGAGGCGAGTGCGACGCGGGCGGTCTCGGCGCCGGTGGCGGGGTCGGTCACGGGGGCGGTGCGTCCGGAGCTCGACGCCGAGGTCGAGCCGTCGATCCAGTGGGGGATGGTGGTCATGGGAGGTCTCCGGCGCTCACGCCGTGGTCGGGGGCGCACCGGTGGTGCGTCGGGGGACGAGTTCGGGTTCGACGAGATGGGTGACCGGGTCGGCGTCGCCGCCGCCGATCCGGATGAGTGCCTGTTCCATCGCGAGCCGCCCCATCCGGTGGCGCGGCTGGTCGATGGTCGACAGTGAGAATCGTCGCAGCTGCGAGAGGTTCGTGTTGTCGTAGCCGAGCACCGACAGGTCGTCGGGCACCGAGAGGCCGTGGTCGTCGAGTCGGTCGAGCACACCGATGGCCACCACGTCGTTGGCGCAGAACAGCGCCGTGGGAAGGCTGCCGGAGGCGATCAGGTGGTCGACGGCCTCACGGCCCGCCCGCTCGGTGTACTCGCCCGGGATCAACCGCACGTCGAGTCCGGCGGCCACCGCGGCGTCCCAGAAGCCGTCCCGTCGGTCGAACGCACCACCACCGGCGCCACCGTCGATGTGGGCGACGCGTCGGTGTCCGAGCTCGACGAAGTGCTCGACGGCGATCTCCCCGCCACGGCGGTCGTTGTTGATGACGATGTCGACCCCCGGCACGGCGTCGCCCACGACCACGAGCGGCACCTCGCGTCCGGCCGCGGCGAGCCGGTCGGGCCGACCGCGTGCGCCGAGCACGATGACGGCGTCCATCCGCAGCTCGATGAAGTTCTCGACGAGTTCGAGTTCCTGCCGGGGGTCGCGCTTCGGGCTCGTGATCATCACGTGGAGGCCCTCGGAGCGGGCGACCTGGTCGATGCCGTCGATCACCTCGGCGAAGAAGGGATTGTGGAGGTCGTTCAGCACGACACCGATCGACTTCGACCGCTGCTGGGCGAGGCTCCGCGCCGCCCGGTTCGGGCGGTATCCGAGCTCGTCGGCGGCGGCCTGGACACGCCGTCGGCGCTCCTCGGAGACCTTCGGCGAGTCGTTCATGACGAGGCTGACGAGCGCCCGCGACACGCCGGCGACCGCCGCGACATCGTCCATGGTGGGTGGGCGGGTCCGGGCCATCGCGGGCGATGATACGCCGATCGTTGAAGCGCTTCAACCGCCCCGCCCGTGGCCGGGTGAACGCTTTGGGTGGCGGGTTCAGGGACTCGGACGACAAATGACGCTGCGGTTTCATGACAGGGTTTGACATCGGTCACGTCTCGTCTAATGTGCCACCCCGCACGGGGAGTTGAAGCGCTTCAATCCTCCGCCACCACCGAAGGGGCCTGATTCCTCCGATGACGCTGCTCGAACGAACCGCCACCGCGCCCATCTCCTGGGGCATCTGCGAGGTCCCCGGTTGGGGCTATCAGATGCCCCCGTCCCGCGTGCTGGCGGAGATGTCGGAGCTCGGGTTCACCCACACCGAACTCGGCTCCTACGGCTGGCTGCCGACCGAGGTCGAACCGCTGACCTCGATGCTCCGCGAGCACGACCTGTCGCTGCTCGCCGCCTTCGTGCCGCTCGTGCTGCACCGCCCCGAGGACGCCGACAAGGCGCGGGCGAACGCTCGCGAGGCCGCCGAACTCCTCCGTGACGGTGGGGCGTCGGTGTTCGTCTGCTGCCCGGTCATGACCTGGGAGTGGGGCGATCGTCGGGCGCTCACCGACGACGAGTGGCAGCATCTCGTGATGATGCTGGCCGAGATCGACGCGATCTGCGCCGAGCACGGCCTCACCCAGGCGCTCCACGAGCACGTCGGCGCCACCATCGAGACCGACGCCGACGTCATGCGCCTCGTCGAGACCTCCGACGTCAAGTTCGTGCTCGACACCGGCCACCTGACCGTCGGTGGCTGCTCACCTCTCGAGTTCGTGCGCACCCACCCGGACCGGGTGGGCCTCGTACACCTCAAGGACACCGTGCTGTCGGTGGCCGACCAGCTCAACGCCGGTGAGGTCACGCTCATGGAGGCCGTGCAGGCCGGACTGTTCCCGGCACTCGGCGCCGGCGACGTGCCGGTCGGCGAGGTCATCACCACGCTCGAAGCGTCCGGGTACGACGGCTGGTACGTCGTCGAGCAGGACGCCGCCATCACCGACGGGGAGCCACCCGCCGGCGAGGGCCCGATTCGTGACGTTGCTCGCAGCGTCTCGTACCTCCGATCGCTGGAGGGCACCGACGGCTCGTCGGCGTCCTCGGGGGATCGGGTTTCAACCACCAATGGGGAGGACCAAACCCAATGAACAAGCTCATGCGCCTTCTGG
>JAHDBV010000022.1:0-448 GCA_020630195.1 Acidimicrobiales bacterium | reverse complement strand
CCGTGGCATGGACGCCGCGTGTGAGGACCTCGGCGTGACCTGCGTCTGGGTCCCCGGCAACAACGACGCCAACGTCATGGTGCAGGGCATCGAAGGTGCGATCGGTGAAGGCTCGGACGGCATCGCCGCCTCGCTGCCGGACCCCGCCGCCCTCGTTCCCGCCCTCCAGGCCGCCGTCAACGGCGGTGTCCCGGTCGTGACGCTCAACTCGGGTGCCAACGACTACCAGGAGATCGGTGCCCTGACCCACGTCGGCCAGACCGAGTTCATCGCCGGCCAGGCCGCCGGTAACCGCTTCAACGACGCCGGCGCCACCCACGTGCTGTGCGGCCAGCAGGAGCAGAACAACGTCGGCCTGACCGAGCGTTGCGCCGGTCTCGAGGACACCTTCTCGGGCACCGTGACCACCGACTTCATGGACCTCGACGCCGACACCGCCGCCCAGCAG
>JAHDBV010000107.1 GCA_020630195.1 Acidimicrobiales bacterium | reverse complement strand
TCACCAGTACTCCTCGAAGTGGATGTTGCCGGGCTGGTTGCGCTTGTGGATCGTGAAGCCCCGCTCACTGAGGAGCTGGACGACACCGACGGTCTCGGGCCACCGCTCCTCACCGTCGACGGTCTCGGGCAGACCGATCATCGCCGGGTTGCCGCAGAGGTAGACGTGGGTGCGCTCGGGGTCGAGGTCGACCCCGAGCTCGGAGCCGAACACGTCATCGGTGATGAGGCTCTGGAGATACCGCTTCGGCACGTCGTCCTCACGGGTCGGCAACGGCACGTAGTGGTAGTTGGGATAGCGCTCGGCCAGGGTGCGGTGCTGCTCGAGGTACCCGAAGTCGGCCCACCGGCGGGCGGTCACCGCCGCCACGATCGGGCCGACGTGACCCTTGCGGAGCAGTTCGATCGCCATGGCGTTGTGGGGCGCCTCACCCGTGCCCGTCGACAGGAACACGACGGTGCCGGTCGGATCGGTCACGTCCGCGAGGGTGTAGCGGCCGGTCACCTTCGGGCCCAGGTAGATCCGGTCACCCGGGCGTTTCAGCGCCAGACGGGGCGTGAGCCCGGGCACGTTGTCCGGGGTCGGCGGCACGAGGACGATGTAGAACTCGAGCTCGCCGAGTGAACCCTCGTCGACGAGGTAGCCGTGCTCGTCGAACATGCGCGAGGAGATCGAATAGGACCGACGGATGAGCTTGTCCCACCGCTCGTCGAGCTTCGGGTCGGTGGCGTCGTCGACGCGGTCCTCCCAGAAGCCGAGTCCGAGCGTGGCGTACTGACCGGGGAGGTAGTTCGTCTCGCCGTGATCCGGCTGCACCCGCAGCACCCACAGATCGGAGTGGGTCGGTTCGAAGTGGGTGATCGTCGCGTTGTAGTGCTCGTCACGGAGCTCGTCGATCGCCGCCGTGTGTCGGCGACGCCGTTCGGCGGGCGACACCATCTGCGACAGGTCGACCTCGGGGAACAGCGCCTCGGCGATGGCGGCACCCACCGCATGCCCCGGCGCCGTCGGCACGACCTCGTCGCCGGTCGGGTCACCGACCGACCAGACCCGACCGCTCGCGGCGGCGGCCTCGGTGACCCCGTTGGTGTCCATCGCCGTGGTGCGGCGGGTGGGCGCCAACACGACGTGATCGAACTGGAGGTCCGGGGTCCGGCGATCGCCGAAGTCGACCATCGGGAACCCGTCGACGTCGGCGACGGCGGAGGGCTGCGAGCGGTAGAGCACCGTGGCGCGGCGCTCGCGTTCGAGTCTGCGCAGCACGTTGTCGCCGGCCGGCGACAGCAGCGTCGGATCCAGGCCACCACCGGCGAGCACGACCCGGGCGCCCTGTTCGGCGACCTCGGCGGTGAGTTCCACGGCGGTGTCGGTGTGGCCGATCACGAGCACGTCGTCGTCCTCGCCGAACGGCGTGTCACCGAGGCCGACACGGACCCGAGGATGACTGCCGACCCAGCTGGAGGTCCAGCTCTCGTCGATCGAACGGTCGGCGACGAGGGCGGCGCGGGTCCGGTAGGCGAGGCGATCGGTGGTGACCACGAGCGACTCCTCGTCGAGGACGTCGATCGACGTGACGGTCTCGCCGTAGCCGACGTCGAGACGGTTCTCGCCGACGAGTTCGCCGAAGGCGACCCGGTCGCCCGATTCGACGATGCGGACCAGCTTCAGGCCGGAACGTTGCGACGAGATCGCCACGGAGAGGCCGGCGGCGGTGCCGCCGACGATGACGAGGTCGTACGTGAGCGATCCGGCGCTCGAGGCGGCCGGATCAGTGGAGGAGGGGCTCATGGACACAGATGCTCCAACGAATGCCCGATCGATGCCATTCCTCCGAACGACGGACCGAGCCCGATCAGGTCACGACGGTGGCGGGATCGCAGTTCGCGCCGCAGACCACGACGGCGACCCGCTCCCCCGCCCGCGGCTCGTACGCACCCGCCCACAACGCGGCTGCGGCCGCGGCACCACCGGGTTCGACTACGAGTTGCGCCTCGGCCCAGAAGCGGCGCTGAGCGTCGCGAATCGCATCGTCGGCCACCGTGACCGAGGCGGCGCCGGCGGCGTGCAGCGCCCGCCAGTTGGCCAGACCCACCTTCCGGGCGCCGAGCGAGTCGGCGGCGACGCCGGCGACATCGACCTCGACGGGGGCCCCGGCAGCCACGGCCGCGGCGAAACACGACGAGGTCTCGGGCTCGACCACCACGACCCGGGTGTCGGTTCCCGCGAACCAGGCGGCGATCCCCGACGACAGGCCACCGCCGCCGAGCGACACGAGGACCGTGTCGAGCCCGGGCACGTCCTCGTCGAGTTCCAGCCCGATCGTGCCGGCGCCGGCCACGGTGTCGTCGTGGTCGTACGGGTGGATGTCGAGGGCGCCGGTCTCGGCCCGGCGGGCGACACACGCCGCCCGCGCATCGTCGTAGAGCGCGCCGGTGACGTGCACGGTCGCCCCGAGCCGTCGGGTCTTGTCGACCTTCGCGGCCGGCGACACCTCCGGCACGAAGATCTCGGCGGACACGCCGAGTTCCGCGGCGACCCAGGCGACGGCGAGGCCGTGGTTGCCACCGGACGCGGCGATCAGACCGGCGGCGGGCACCTCACTGGTGAGCGCCCGATGCAGCGCACCCCGCGGCTTGAACGAGCCGGTGTGCTGCAGCAGCTCGAGCTTGTGGACCACATCCGGATGGCCGGAGAAGCCCGCGCCGAACCCGACGACCGGGGTGCGCCGGACCCGCCCGTCGAGCAGGGTCGCCGCGGCCTCGATCCGGCCTCGATCGATACTCGGGGTGGGGCGCACGTGGGCTCAGGCCGACGTCGGCCAGAAGCGGGCCGGCGGCCCCGCATAGGTGACCGCGACGTTCGAGCCGCGCTCACGCAGCTCGGCGTCGGTGTCTCGCGCCGCGACCTCGTGGCCGTCTCCCAGGCGGACGCCGTAGCGCGCGTCGTGCCCGAAGTACTCGACGTCGACGATCTCGGCCTCGGCACCGGGATGGAGCTTCAGCTGCTCGGGCCGCACCAGCACCGTCACCGGTCCGGCGTGGGCGCCGTCGAGCGGCACGGCGCCGAACGGCGTGTCGGCGAAGCCACCGTCGGCAACGGCGTCGACGAGGTTCGCCTCACCGACGAACCCGGCCACCCAGGCATCGACGGGTCGGCGATAGAGCGCATCGGGGGTGTCGACCTGGTGGATCCGCCCGCCGGACATCACGGCGACCCGATCGCCGAGGACGAACGCCTCGTCCTGGTCGTGCGTGACGAACACGGTGGTGACGCCGACATCGCGCAGGATGCGGGCGATCTCCACCCGGATCTGGCTGCGCAGCGCCGCGTCGAGCGCGGAGAACGGCTCGTCGAGCAGGAGCACCGACGGTGACGGGGCGAGTGCCCGGGCCAGTGCGACCCGCTGCTGCTGGCCACCCGAGAGCGTGCCCGGGAGGCGTTCGCCGTAGCCGGCGAGATCGACGAGCTCGAGGAGTTCGTCGACGCGTTCGGTGCGGCCACGCTCTCGTCGCTTGAGTCCGAAGGCCACGTTCTCGGCGACGGTGAGGTGCGGGAACAGGGCGCCGTCCTGGAACACCATGCCGACCGACCGCTTCTCCGGGCGGACCCAGGTCCGGGCGTCGGAGACGACCTCACCCGCCAGGCGGACCGTGCCCGCCGCGGGTCGATGGAGACCGGCGATCGAACGCAGCAGAGTGGTCTTCCCGCAGCCCGAGGGCCCGAGCAGGGCCACGATCTCACCGGCTGCGATGTCGAGGTCGGCGTCGACGACCGCGCCGACATCGCCGTAGGCCGCGGTCACCCCCGACAACTCGACCGCGGTCGACGTCACCGGGGGTGTCGAGCGTCGCGAGCCGAGGAACCCGTTCATCGCCTGTGAGGCTAACCGAACAACCACCGTTCGGGTCAATGGCGAGCGGCTGGGTTGATCTACACTCGGGACATGGGCGACTACGTCTCACCCGAACACCACCCCGCATTCGAGGAGTACTGCGAGACGATCTTCGAGCTGCGCGAGGACGACGTGCGGGTGATCCAGGCCCGGATCGCCGAGCGACTCTGTGTCTCCCGACCCGCCGTGTCGGAGATGGTGAAGCGGCTCGAGGCCGAGGGTCTCGTGGCCGTCGTCGACGGTGCACTCGAGCTCACCGAGAGCGGCGAACAGCTCGCCACCACGATGGTCCGCCGCCACCGGCTCGCCGAGCGGTTCCTCACGGACGTGCTCGGACTCTCCTGGGCCACCGCCCACCACGAGGCCGGCAAGTGGGAACACGTGATCAGCCCCGAGGTCGAGGCCGCGATCGCCGCCCACCTCGACGACCCGACCACCTGCCCACACGGCAATCCCATCCCCGGCTCTGACTACGTCGAGCCGTCGATGGTCAGCCTGAGCGCGGTCACGATCGGCACTGGCTTCACCGTCAAGCGGATCCCCGAGGAGCTCGAGTTCGCCGACGGGATGCTCGAGTATCTCGAGGCGTCGAACGTCGTGCCCGGCAGCAGCGGCACGGTGCTCGCCGTCTCGCCCGACGGCACGACCACGGTCGACGTGTCGGGCTCGGTCATCGGGCTCGGGGCGTTCGCCGCCGAGCGCATCCTCGTCACGAACTGACGAGCAGCCGGTTCAACGCCGGTCGAGCTGACGGATCACCAACAGCCAGGTGAGCGCCGCCGAGACCGCGACGAGCACGATCGAGGTGAGCCCGACCCGAGCGAGGAAGCCTTCTTCGTAGGCGGCCCACACGTCGGTGGCAAGTGTGTCGAACCCGATCGGGGCGAGCAGCAGCGTGGCCGGCAGCTCCTTCACGGTCGACAACATCACGAGGCCGGCGCCGGACGCGAGCGACGGCCGCATCAGGGGCCAATCGACCCGGACGAGGCGTTCGCTGCGGTCGGAGTTGAGCAGCCTGGCCGATTCACGGATCGAGGCCGGCACGGCTCGCACGGCGTCCTCGGCCGACCCGAGCGCCTGCGAACCGAAGTGCAGGACGTAGGCGAGCACGAGCAGCGGGAAGGTCTGGTAGAGCCAACCGAGGCCCGGCACCCGGAGCGCGGCGACCACGAGCGACAGTGCGATGACGAGCCCCGGAACGGCGAAACCGTTCACGACCGAGACCGATCCGACGGCGGCGGCCCGGGACCGGTGCCGCACCGTGGCCACGGCGAGCGGGAGCAGCACGGCGATGGCGACCGCGGCGGTGACCACACCGGCGAGCATCGTGTTCAGCATCGGGCCCACCAGGTCGCCCAGGTCGAGGCGCCCCTCGACGAGCCCACGACGAGCCCAGACCCCCAGCGACAACATCGGGACGACCAGCGTGAACGTCACGACCGCACCGACGAGACCCACGGCGGCGGGACGCCACCGACCGAGCGCGACCACGTTGCGGGCCCGACCGCGGGCCCGTTCGTCGGTGGCGGCGGCCCGGAAGCGACGTTCGGTCGCCACGACCACGAAGGCGACGACGATGAGCAGGGCCGCCGAGGTGAACGACGTCGATCGGTCGCTGATGCGGCTCGCGTAGACGACCCGGGTGAGCGTGTCGTACCCGAGCAACTGCACCGCCCCGAACTCGCTCACCGAGTACAGGAAGACCAGCAGCCCGCCGGCGAGGATCGATGAACGCAGCTGCGGCAGCGTGACGCTGCGGAAGGTCTGCCAGCCGGTCCGGCCGAGGAGGCGGGCCGATTCCTCGAGGCTCGGCCGCAGCGACGCGAGGCGGGCCTGCACCGACAGCAGCACATAGGGATAGGTGAAGCCCGACAGCACGAGCCAGGTCGGCCAGAACCCCCGGATCCGACGAGGCCCCCCGAGCCCGACCACACCGAGCAGGTCGGACACGAGCCCGGTGTTGGTGAATGCCGCCAACAGCGCGGCCGCGCCGACGAAGCTCGGCAACGCGAGGGGCAACACGAGCAGGAGGCGCCACAGCCGAGCCGCCGGGAGATCGGTGCGTTCGACGAGCCACGCCAGCATCGTCCCGAGCACGGCCGCGGTGACCGAGACGGTCGACGCGAGCAACAACGTGCGCCCGAGTGGGCCCATCGCCGAACCGAGCGTGTCACCGAGGTCGGAGCCGAGCTGCGCGGTCCGGACCGTGACGTAGAGGGCGGGGACGGCGAACACGAGCGCGATGAACCCGGCGACCGGGATGGGCCAACGAGGGCCCGATCCCGAGGTCGCCGGGTGGACGGTGGTCGCCGGATCGATCCGATCCGGCGCCACCACGGTCATGCGGACGGCTCCGTCACGTGGACGAGTGTGCTGTGCCGTGGCCCCGGATCAACCCTCGAAGCCGGCGGCGGTGATCAGATCGCGGGTGGCCTCGAGGCCACCGGTCAGACCCTCGTAGTCGATCGCTCCGGTGTCGGCGAACGACGCCGGCGGGATCACCTCGGCGGGCTCGACACCACTGGCGAGCGGGTACTCGAAGGTCTCGTCGGCGAAGTACCGCTGGGCATCGGCGGCGAGCAGGTACTCGATGAGCTCGGCTGCACCGTCGGCGGCGTCGGCACCCTCGATCACGGCCGCACCGGTGACGATGAGCACGCTTCCGGGGTCGTCGACGGCGAGCTGGTGGTTCAGGCCGGGATGGGCCGGATCCTCCGCCAGCGCCCGGAAGTTGTAGTAGTGGTTCACGAGCCCGACGGCGACCTCGCCACGGCCGACCGCGGCGACGATCGCGGAGTTCTTCGGGTACGGGACGGGGTCGTTGGCGGCGAGACCCTCGAGCCAGGACGAGGTGGCGTCGTCACCCAGGTCGGCCCGCATGGCCGTCACGAAGTCCTGGAAGGAACCGTTGGACGGTGCGACGCCGATACGACCCGACCAGGCGGGATCGGTGAGGTCGAGCACGGACGAGGGGAGCTCGTCGGCGGAGACGAGCTCGGGGTTGTAGACGAGCACCCGCTGTCGGCCGGTGATGCCGACCCAGCGTCCGTCGTCGTCCCGACTGGAGGCGGGGACGGCGTCGAGGATCGACCCGTCGAGTTCGGCCAGCTGGCCGCCGGCTTCGAGGAAGCCCATGGCGCCGGGGCTCTGCGAGAGGAAGACATCGGCCGGCGAGTCCTCGCCTTCTTCGGTGATGAGCAGGGCCAGGTCGGCGGAATCGCCGTACTGCACCTCGACCTCGATCCCGGTGGCCTCGGTGAACTGCTCGAGGAGCGGGCCGATCAGCTCCTCGTTGCGACCCGAGTAGATGGTCACCGTGTCCTCGGAGTCCGATGACGAGCACCCGGCCGCGATCGCGAGCAGGGCGAGAAGACTGATGGCGAGTGCCGGGAGTCGGCGAGTCGTGGTCATGGGCGAGACGCTAGCGATGCCGATCGCCGTCTGTAAACCCCTCCTAACAGCTTTTGTGGTGTGGCATTCAGCACAACCCCACGGGCGTCGGCTCGATCCCGCCGCCACCCGAGCTCTAGGGTCGGCCCGACATCCCGACGACCTACGGAGACAACGGCGTGGACATCAGCCCGAACACCGGCAAGTTCTACATCAACGGCGAGTGGGTGGAGCCGAGCACCTCGGACACCCTCGACGTCATCAACCCCGCGACCGAGGCCTCCATCGGCTCGATCGCCATGGGCGGCACCGCCGACGTCGACGCCGCGGTCGCCGCGGCGAAGGCGGCGTTCGAGACCTTCTCGCAGACCACCCGGGAGGAGCGCCTCGAGCTCCTCAACAAGATCACCGAGGGCATCGGCGCCCGCTCCGAGGAGCTCGCCGCGGCCATCAGCGCCGAGATGGGCGCCCCCGGCCGCCTCGCCAAGGCCGCCCAGGCCCCGACCGGGCTGTTCCACTTCGCCACGATGGCCGGCATCCTCGCCGACTACGAGTTCGAGGAGACCATCGGCACCTCACTCGTGGTGAAGGAGCCCGTCGGTGTGGTCGGCATGATCACGCCCTGGAACTGGCCGCTCAACCAGATCGCCTGCAAGGTCGCCCCGGCCATCGCCGCCGGCTGCACCATGGTGCTGAAGCCGTCCGAAGTCGCCCCGATGAACGCGATCCTGTTCGCCGAGGTGCTGCACGACGCCGGTGTGCCGCCCGGCGTGTTCAACCTCGTGAACGGCGACGGCCCCGTCGTCGGCTCCCACCTGTCGAGCCACCCGGATGTCGACATGATGAGCTTCACCGGCTCGACCCGGGCCGGTGTCGAGGTCGCGAAGAACGCCGCACCCACCGTGAAGCGCGTCGCCCAGGAGCTCGGCGGCAAGTCCGCCAACATCATCCTCGAGGGCGCCGACCTCGCCGAGGCCGTCGGCCGTGACGCCTTCGGCATGTGCATGAACTCCGGCCAGTCCTGCAACGCCGGCACCCGCATGCTCGTCCCGAACTCGAAGATGGAGGAGGCCACGGCCATCGCCAAGGCCTCGATGGAGAACGTCGTCGTGGGCGACCCGACGAGCGACGGCACCGTGATCGGCCCCGTCGCCTCCGAGGCGCAGTGGAACAAGATCCAGGGCCTCATCCAGGCCGCCATCGACGAGGGGGCCACCCTCGTCACCGGCGGGCTCGGTCGCCCCGACGGACTCGACACCGGCTTCTACGTCCGACCGACGCTGTTCTCGAACGTCACCAACGACATGACGATCGCCCAGGAAGAGGTCTTCGGACCCGTGCTGGTGCTCATCGGCTACGAGGACACCGAGGACGCCGTGCGCATCGCCAACGACACCGTCTACGGCCTCGCCGGCTACATCTCCGGGCCCGCCGAAGAGGCCATCGACGTCGCCAAGCGCATCCGGACCGGGATGATGCACGTCAACGGCGCCGGCCCCGACTTCAACGCCCCGTTCGGCGGCTACAAGCAGTCGGGTAACGGCCGCGAGTGGGGCGCCCACGGCCTCGACGAGTTCCTCGAGACCAAGTCGATCATGGGTGCCGTCGCTCCGGCCTGATCCGGCAACGAGACCACCTCGGGGCCCGACCCCGACGAACCGGACCCGGCGCCCCGGCGCCGGGTTCGTTCGCGTTCCGGCTCAGGCCGGTCGGTCGCCGGTGAGCAGCTGGGCGATGCCGAGCGTGAGCTGGCGCCGCTCGGCATTCACGAAGCCGGCACGACCGAGCATCGCGACCATCTCGGCGGGCTCGGGCAGGTAGGCCACCGACTTCGGCAGGTACTCGTAGGCGTTCTTGTCCGAACCGAGCAGACCGCCGATCTTGGGCACGATCTTGTTGAAGTGCAGGTCGAAGCCCCACTTCATCACCGGGTTCTCCGGCGCGGAGACATCGACGAGTGCGATGCGACCGCCGGGCTTCACGACCCGGGCGAGCTCCGCGAAGAACGGCTCGAGCGAGACCAGGTTGCGCAGCGCGTAGCCGCAGACCGCCGCGTCGACCGACGCATCGGCGATCGGGAGCGCCAGGAGATCGCCCTGGACGAGGCGGCGCAGATCCCGCCCGGCGGCGAGCATCCCGTACGACAGGTCGACCCCGACGGCGGTGTGGCCGGCCTTGTTGAGCTCCACCACGAAGTCGCCGGTCCCGCAGGCCAGATCCAGCACGGTCGAGCCGGGCGCGAGGGCGAGCGACTCGAGGGTCTTGCGCCGCACGCCCACGTCGAGGCGGAAGGTCATCAACCGGTTCACCCGGTCGTACTTCGGCGCGACCGCGTCGAACATCTCGCGCACGGCCCGGCGCTTCTCGTCACCTTCGGGCAGCCGGTCGGTCGGCATGGCGCTCATGCCCCAAGCGTACGAGCCGGGCCGCGTCGCACCCGCACCGGGGAAGCACTCGTGCCGACGAGGCGTTCCCTCCATCGGACACCGACGCCGCCGTGGGCCAGACTCGTCGGCGGCGTCCACCGAGGAGCGACGATGCGTGCCGACGAGATGGTCAACCGATACTTCGCGGAGGCGGCCGAGACGATCGACCTCCCCGACCACCTGCACGAGGTCCTCCAGACCTCGTATCGCGAGACCGACGTGCAGGTCCCGGTCCACCTCGACAACGGGGGCCTGGCGCTCTACCGGGGCTACCGGGTGCAGCACAACGGCGCCCGTGGCCCCTACAAGGGCGGCATCCGTTACCACCCGGCGGTCGACATCAACGAGGTCCGGGCGTTGGCGTCGCTGATGACGTGGAAGACGGCGCTGCTCGATCTTCCCTTCGGTGGCGCGAAGGGCGGCGTGAACGTCGACCCGGCCGATCTCTCCGAGCGTGAGCTCGAGGCACTCACCCGCCGGTTCACCGCCTCGATCTCCCACGTGCTCGGCCCCTACCGGGACGTGCCCGCTCCCGACATGAACACCAACCCCCAGGTGATGGCCTGGCTGATGGACGCCTACTCGGCGAAGGAGGGGTACACCCCCGCCATCGTCACCGGGAAGCCGATCGCCTTCGGTGGCGCACCCGGCCGCCGCGAAGCGACCGGCCGAGGCGTGATCTTCGCACTGGAGCAGGCGCTGCATCGCGAGGGCCGCACGCTGGACGGTGTCCGGATCGCCATCCAGGGGTTCGGCAACGTCGGAACCTGGGCCGCCATCACCGCAGCCGAGAAGGGCGCGGTGATCGTCGCCGTGTCCGACATCGGCGGCGGGGTCCGCCGGGACGCCGGGCTCGACGTGGCCGCCGCGGTCGCCGTGGTCGAGTCGGGACGATCGGTCGCCGACGCCGTCGACGAGCTCGACGCCGACGCACTCGACGGCGGCGAGATCCTCACGACCGACTGCGACGTGTTGATCCCCGCGGCGCTCGGCGAGGTCATCACGACCGACAACGCCGATGCGGTGCGGGCGGAGTGGATCGTGGAGGGCGCCAACAACCCCACCACGCCCGACGCCGACGAGCTGCTGCACGCCCGGGGCGTGCACGTCATCCCCGACATCCTCGCCAACGGCGGAGGTGTGACCGGCTCCTACTTCGAGTGGACCCAGAACATCCAGCAGTTCCGTTGGGACTTGGACGACTTCAACGCCCGCCTCGAGAAGCGCATGAAGCGAGCCGTCGATCACACCCTCGAGATGGCCGACACCTGGGGTGTCCGACCCCGTCGCGCCGCCTTCGCGATCGCCATCGAACGGGTCGCCGAGGCGGCCCACATGCGGGGCTACGTCTGAGGTCCACGGATCCCCGATTTTGGAGGTCTTCGGGTTCTTGACTCTGTCCAGAATCCGTCTAGGGTGGCCCTCGTGGCCCCCGCACCCGACCAGCTGCTGCGCGAACACGGCATCCAGGTCACCGCGCAGCGCCTCGCGATCATGAGCGCCATCGGCGAGACCCCCCACGTCACCGCCGACGCCCTGACCGACGACGTGCGGGCCACCCTCGGGTCGATCTCGAGGCAGGCCGTCTACGACACCCTCGGGGTGTTCGTCGATCACGGTCTCGTGCGTCGGATCGAACCCGCCGGCTCGGCGGCCCGCTACGAGGCACGCGTCGGCGACAACCATCACCATCTGGTCTGTCGGACCTGTGGTGTGGTGGTCGACGTCGACTGTGCCGTCGGTGAGCGTCCGTGTCTCGACATCGACGACGATCACGGCTTCGACATCGACGAAGCCGAGGTCGTCTACTGGGGCGTCTGCCCCGACTGTCAACGGGCCGCCTGAGCGACCCGCCCGAGTTCTGAACACCATCACCCGGTTCCCGGACAACCCCCTACAGGAGAAGCAATGACAGAAGAAGGCAAGTGCCCGGTCTTCCACCACAACGCGGTGGGATCGTCGGCGAACCAGCAGTGGTTCCCGAACCAGATCAACCTCAACATCCTCAGCCAGAACCACCCCGGTTCGGATCCGATGGACGAGGACTTCGACTACGCAGCCGAGTTCGCCTCGCTCGACTACGACGGCCTCAAGGCCGACCTCCACGCCCTCATGACCGACTCGAAGGAGTGGTGGCCCGCCGACTACGGCCACTACGGCCCCTTCTTCATCCGGATGACCTGGCACGCCGCCGGCACCTACCGCACCCATGACGGTCGCGGCGGTGGTGGCACCGGCCAGCAGCGGTTCGCCCCGCTCAACTCCTGGCCGGACAACGGCAACCTCGACAAGGCCCGCGCCCTGCTCGAGCCG
>JAHDBV010000200.1 GCA_020630195.1 Acidimicrobiales bacterium | reverse complement strand
CGCCAGCTTCGTCGAGTACCGACTTCGGTACGCCGAACTCTCGCCAGGTCGAGTAAGAGATCGACTTGCGCGTTGAGTACGAGGCCGCCACGGCAATGAAGGCATGCTCGAGCTCAGCGTCCTTGTCGGTCTCCTCGAGAGCGAGCAAGGCCCGATAATGGTCCTCCCGCTGTTGCAGGAGTTCCAGGCGCTCGATTCCCGTCGTTGCCTCGAGGTGCTGGTTGACCTCGCTAAGTGCATCTTCGACGCGCTTGCGGTCGGCTGCTCGGGCGGTTCGCGGCCCGGAGGTCTCGATGAGCTGGAGGTAGGCCTCGACCGCCCGGGTTTCGCGCCGGCCAGCAGCCATGCGCTCCTTGTGCTCGGCGGTCATGACTTTGTTGGACATAGTTCCTACCTGTGGTGGCTGGCTGAGCTTCCAGATGACCACCCACTCCCTTCCCCACGTTAGGAGCCTTGGATCGTTGATGTGCAGGTTGATTTCAGTCTTCCGGGGCGGCGGCGACCAGTTTGCTGAGCAGGTCGGTCGAGACCGGAGTTGCTGTTCCCTCGATCGCAACCACGTGGCTTTCTTGAGCCCTACCGGATTCAGCGGGTTTGTCTTTGGGGTCTGCCGCGGGTGGTGGTGACAACTGATCTGGCTTGCCTGTGGGGTGGGCCGGGAGGATGTCACCATGCCCAAGCCCTATCCCCGTGAGTTCCGTGACGACGTTGTCCGGGTCGCTCGGCAACGCCCGAGCGGTGTGACGCTGGAATCGATCGCCGAGGACTTCGGGATCCATCCGATGACGTTGTCGAAATGGATGCGTCAGGCAGCGATCGATGACGGCGACCGTGCTGGTGTCACCAGTGACGAAGCCCGGGAGAACCGTGAGCTTCGTCGTCGGGTGAAGCTCCTCGAGCAGGAGAACGAAGTCCTGCGCCGAGCAGCCGCCTATCTCGGGCAGGCGAACCTGCCCCCAAAATGATGTTCCCGGTCGTCACCGACCTGGCCGCCGACGGTGTGCCGGTCACAGTGTCGTGCCGGGTCCTGAAACTCTGTCGTCAGCAGTACTACCGATGGCGAACCCAGCCGGTCACCGACGCTGAGCTCGACGAGGCGTATCTCGCCAACGCGATCCTCGACGCACACGTTGATGACCCCGAGTTCGGGTACCGGTTCCTCGCCGACGAAGTCCGTACCGCTGGGCATGACGTCGGGGACCGGACGGTGTGGCGCATCGCCTCGGAGAACGGCTGGTGGTGCAGCTTCGCCAAGCCTCGGCGCAACCGGAAGGCTTCGGCTCCGGCCACCGCCGCTCACGACGATCTCGTGCGGCGCCAGTTCACCGCTGATGCCCCGAACCAGGTCTGGCTCGCCGATCTCACCGAACACCGCACCGCCGAGGGAAAGCTCTACATCTGCGCGATCAAAGACCTGTTCTCGAACCGGATCGTCGGGTGGGCGATCGCCGAGAACATGAAAGCCCGACTCGTCGTCGCAGCGATCGAGATGGCCGTCGCCCGCCGTGGTGATGTCGCCGGCTGCATCCTTCACACCGACCGCGGATCGCAATTTCGCGCACGGAAGGTCCACCGCACCCTGGCCCGCCACTCGATGGTCGGATCGATGGGCAACATCGGCACCGCCGCTGACAACGCCGCCATGGAGTCGTTCTTCTCGCTGTTACAGAAGAACGTGTTGAACACCCGCCGTTGGGCCACCCGCGACCAACTCCGGATCGCCGTGGTGACCTGGATCGAACGGACCTACCACCGACGCCGACGCCAGAAAGCCCTCGGCCGATTGACCCCCGAAGAGTACGAAACCATCATGACCCCGCAGCTCCTCGTAGCTGCATAACCAACCTGTCACCGCTACCCGCGGCAGACCCTTGTTCCATCGGCTGCCGATCGGGCGCCGAAAGCGAGTTCGTCACGAGTCCAAGT
>JAHDBV010000021.1 GCA_020630195.1 Acidimicrobiales bacterium | reverse complement strand
AGGAAGTCGATGATGTCCTCGACCTTCTCCCGGTTGGCCATCTCCTCGGCCTTGGCCTTCTTGCTCCACACCATGTTGGAGAACCAGTTGCTCTCCATACGGATGTGGCGGCCCATCAACATGTTGTCGATCACGGTCATCTGACCGAACAGCGCGATGTTCTGGAACGTGCGGGCGATGCCGAGGTTGGCCACGGCATCGGGCCGCATGCCCATGATCGACTGTCCCTTCCAGCGGATGTCGCCCTCCTGGGGGCGGTACACCTGCGAGAGGGAGTTGAAGACCGAGGTCTTGCCTGCGCCGTTCGGGCCGATGATGGCGAACAGCTCGTTCTCGTTGACGTGGAACGACACACCGTCGATGGCGGTCACGCCGCCGAAGCGGAGGACGATGTCGTCGACTTCGAGGATCTTGCTCATGAGGCCCACTTCTTCCGGCGCTTGTAGTGCTTCACGTCCTTGAACGACTTGCGGCCGCTGTCCTCCTCGTCGCCCTGGTGCAGGCCGAGGTAGAACTCCTTGACGTCGTCGTCGGCGAGCAGCTTCTGCCCGTCGCCGTCCATCACGACCTTGCCGTTCTCGAGGATGTAGCCGTAGTCGGCGATCGACAGCGCCATCATGGCGTTCTGCTCGATCAGCAGGACCGACATCCCGGCGGCGTTGATCTCCTTGATCACGTCGCGCACCTGCTGCACCAGCAGCGGGGCGAGACCGAGCGACGGCTCGTCCATGATGAGGAGCTTCGGCTCGGCCATCAGGGCTCGGCCGATGGCGAGCATCTGCTGCTCGCCGCCCGACATGTAGCCGGCGAGCTGCTTGCGCCGCTCGGCCAGTCGGGGAAAGAGATCCATGACCAGGTCGTACTGCTTCTTCTGACCCGATTTGTTGGTGAAGGCTCCGGTGGCGAGGTTCTCGTCGACGGTGAGCTCACCGAAGCAGCGACGTCCCTCCATCACCTGGGCGATGCCCGACTTCACGATCTCGGAGGGCTTGGCGTGGGTGATGTCGTTGCCCTGCCAGGTCACCGTGCCCTTCGTGGGCTTGCCCTCGTGGTTGTCGAGCAGACCGGTGATGGCCCGCGACGTCGTGGTCTTGCCCGCACCGTTGGAGCCGAGGAGCGCCACGATCTGGCCATCCGGCACCTCGATCGAGAGCCCTCGGAGCACGAGGATCACTTCGTTGTAGACGACTTCAAGATTGGAGATGTTCAGCACCCTGCGATTCCTCTCGGTGACACTCGACCCGAACCCACCCACTCGCCCACCGGCCGGGTGCCCCTCGTGGGGACACCCGACCGGCGTGGGCGAGGGTTAACGCACCTGCATCAGATGCAGGGACCGTCGAACTGGTAGCTGGCGGCCACCGTGCCGATGTAGTTCTCCTCGATCGGGATCATGCCCGAGGAACCTTCGCCGGCGCTGAGCGGCTGCAGGTTGAACGCCTCGGCGTCCACATCGAAGATGTAGGAGCCACGCACGACGATGTCGTTGTAGGCACCGTTGTACGACTGGTTCGGCGAGATGCCCTTGAAGTCGATCGACACCTGCTGCGACGCAGCCACGACGCCTGCCCGGGTCATGTCGCCGTTCTCGGCGGCCTGGGTCAGGATGGTCTCGGCCATGATGCCCTCGATCCAACCGGTGATGTACTGGTCGGACAGCACGGCATCGGGACGACGAGCGGTCATCTCGGAGACGAGCTCCTGCATGCCCTCGGAGTCGTTGCCGTTCCACGGCACGGAGTAGCCCGACTGCCAGTAGTACTGGTCGAACAGCGGTGCGAGGTCGGTCGGGAGCAGCGCCGGGTACGAGAACGACGGGCCGTTGCCGGACCAATCGGCCTCGAAGCCCTGCGACACGGCCTGACCGAACACGTCGGCGAGCTCACCCGGGGTCACGGTGGTCCAGACCATCGTGGCGCCGGAGTCGACGAGCTGGGAGATGACGGCGGTGCGGTCGTCACCGGCAACCTGATCGATGCCGTTGTAGACGATCTCGATACCGAGCTCCTCTGCGGCGATCTGGGCACCGGTGGCGCCGTCGAGGCCGTACTCACCCGGACGGGAGATGATGGCCAGCTTGGCTTCCTTGCCGTCGGCCTCCACCTTGTTCTTGAGCCACTCGACACCGTTCATCGACTCGATGCAGTAGGTGGTCTGCTTCTCGAGAATGGCGACGTTCTCCTCGGCGGGCCAGAGCGAGGCCCAGGACAGCGGGATGACGAGCAGGTCGTTGTCGGCGGCGTCCTCGGCGATCGCGGCGGTGATCGGGGAACCGGTGTTCTCCGTGATCATCACCACGCCTCCGTCACCTTCCTGGGCGAACTCCTCGAAGTTCTCGATGCCCTTGTCGGTGGCGTAGCCGGAGTCGAGCACGAGCGGCACGACCTCACGCCCGGCGATACCGCCGCGCTCGTTCACCATCTCCCAGTAGACGACCTGGGATTCGACGATCTCGGAGACGAGAGCGGCGAAGGGACCCGAGAGGTCACCGTTGATACCCACGAAGATCTGGGTGTCGGTGACACCGAAGTCGGTGGCGATCTCGGCGCCCTCTTCCATGGCGTCACCGTCATCGCCGGAGTCGCCGTCGTCACCATCATCACCATCGTCGCCGGAATCACCGTCGTCGCTGGACTCCGCGGTTGCGGTGTCCCCGTCGTCGGAGCCGGAGCTCGAATCGTCATCGCTGCCACCGCAGGCGGCGGCCACCAGGCCGAGCGCCATCAGCAGAGCGAGCAGCTGCTTGAGTTTCACAGGATTCCTCCCCTTGTGGTTTGTTCCCCCCGACCACGTCGTGGTCGGGGAAGATCTGTCGGGCCGATCAGTAACTGAACGGCCAGCCCTTCCAGTAGTTCCGCACCTTCAACCACACGCCGTAGAGGCCCAGTGGTTCGAAGATGAGGAACACGACGATCAACGTGCCGTAGATGACGAAGTTCCATTGGAACGTCGACATCGGCCAGCCCGGTGCCACCGTGGCGATGGAGATGGGACCGAAGTCGCCCTCGCCACCCTCGGTGAGCAGGAAGTTGGCGATGAGCCCCACCGGGCCACCGGCGTCGAGCTTCGAGGCGAGCCAGGCGGTGAACTTCTCCACCATGTCGGGCAGCAACTCGACGAAGACGGTGCCCATCATCGTGCCGGCGATGGTGCCGGCACCACCGATGAGCAGGATGGCGATGAAGTCGACCGAGAGCAGCAGACCGAAGTCGATCGGCGACACCCGGCCGTTGTAGGAGGCGAGCAGGGCGCCCGCCACGCCGGCGTAGGCCGAGCTGATGGCGAAGCCGAGTCGCTTGTACTTGAACTCCGGCACGCCCATGACCTCGGCGGCCACGTCACGGTCACGGATGGCCTGGAGGGCCCGGCCGGTCCGGCTGCGCACGAGGTTCTTCGCGAACCACAGCATCACCAGCATGATCGCGAAGAGGAAGAAGAACTGCTTCTGCTCTTCGCTCAGGTGGATGAGCCCGAACCACTTGCCGTCCTCGGTCAGCTCGACGAGCGGTGCCTCCTCCTTCCAGAGGCGGATGTCGAGCTTGGGCCACTTCCGGCCGGACTCGAAGTCACCGGCCCACTCCGGGAGCATGCGGCCGAGATGCAGGCCGATGAACACGAGGCCGACGGTCACGATGGCGAGGTAGAGACCGCGCACCTTGACCGCCGCCGGTGAGACCAGCACACCGATCATCGCGGCGACCACGCCCGAGGCCGGCAGCCAGATCCAGATGGGCAACCCGAGGCCGCATTGCCCTTGGGACTCGAGCAGGCCGAGGTTGTCGTGGAACGGCACACAGGCCTTCCACGACTCCTCGTCGCCCACGTTCCCGCCGAGCATCACGGCGGTGTAGGCCCCCGTGCCCATGAAGAAGGCGTGCCCGAGCGACACCTGGCCGGTGACACCGACGAGGATGTTGATGCCGAGGGCGGCGATGGCGAAGATGATCGTCAGCGTCACCGGGTTGATCCAGGTGTTGCCGAGCAGGAACTTCGGGAAGGCGGCCAGCGGGCCGAAGCCGAGGGCCATGAGCGTGATCAGCAGGAGGGCGACGATCGCCGAACCCTTCTGGAACCACGTGGGCAGGATGGCCGCATCCTCCTCGTAGGAGGTGCGGAGCAGTGGACGTCCGAATGACATGTCAGACCCTCCGGATCTCTTCGGTCCCGAAGAGGCCGTAGGGCCGGACCAGGAGCACCACCAACATCACGATGTACGGCACGATCGTCGAGTAGCCGGGACCGAGGATGTTGGTCCACTGCGACAGGTACTGACCGGCGAAGATCTCGAAGATGGCGATCAACAGGCCACCGGCGACGGCACCGGCGACGGAGTCGAGACCGCCGAGGATGATCACGGGGAGCACCCGGAAGATCCAGATCGGGTGGATCTCGAGCGAGACCGTGCCGGCGGGCGGCCACGGCGCCATGGCGAAGAAGATCGCACCGAGGGCGGCGAGTGCCGCACCCAGGCCCCACGCGATGGCGAACACCCGGCCGACGTTGATGCCCTGGGCCATCGCCGCTTCCTGATCGAAGGCGACGGCCCGCATGGCCACACCGAAGCGGGAGCGGTAGAAGAAGTAGACGCCGGTGAAGGCGATCGCCGCCGCGATGATCGCGGCCACGTAGCTCTTCGGGATGATCGCCCCGGCGAGCTCCCAGCTCTCGGTCCCCCACGGCACACCGACGCTTCGGCCGGTGATGGCGGTGGCATCGAGGTTGAACGGCCGGATCGCGATCTCGAGGCCGAGGGTGATGACCGCCATCGAGAACAGCGGTTGGCCCACCATCGGTCTGATCGCCACCCGTTCGAGTATCAACCCGAGGATGGCGGCCAGGATCAGGGCGATCATCAGGTGGACGATCCACAGCGCCACGCCGGCGGTCTCACCGTCGGCCGGGGCGAGTGGGTTCGTGAACGGCAGGAACGGGAAGCCCCGATCCGCGATCAGGATCGACATGAACAACGCACCGGCCATCGAGATGGCGCCGGCGGCGAAGTTCAGGACCTGTGTGCCCTTGAAGATGAGCACGAAGCTCAACCCCATGATGGCGTAGATCGAACCCAGGGCGATTGCCTTCGCCAGGGTCTGGATGAAGATTTCCATCAGTACATCGACTCCACGAGATCGGAGAACGCATCTTCCATGGCCGACCGCTTGAGCTTCTGGGTCGCGGTGAGCTCCCCGTCCTCGTGGTCGAGCTCTTTCGGGATCAAGCGGAACTTCTTGATGCCCTCGACCCGGGCGAACCGCTCGTTGGTCTTCTCGACCTCGGCCTCGACGAGGGCCACGACCTCGGGCTTCTCGGTGAGATCCTTGTAGGTCGTGTACGGCAGGTTCTGCCGCAGCGCCCAGTCGCCCACCGTGTCGAGCTCGATGTTGATCAGTGCCGTCAGGTACTTCCGACGATCACCGATCACCATCGCCTCGTTGATGAACGGCGAGGTCTTGAGCGAGTTCTCGATCTCCGAGGGTGAGATGTTCTTGCCACCGGCGGTGATGATGATGTGCTTGATGCGGTCGACGATCTTGACGTGGGTGCCATCCACCCACTCCCCGACGTCGCCGGTCATGAGCCAGCCGTCCTCGGTGAAGGTCTCGGCCGTCTTCTCGGGCTTGCCCCAGTAGCCGGCGAACACGCCACCGTGCTTGACCTGGATCTCGCCGGTCTCCTCGTCGATACGGAACCCGTCCTTGATCTGGTCGTAGGGCTCACCCACCGTGCCGATCTTCACCCGGCCGTGGAAGTTCGCGGTGGCGATGGCGGTGTTCTCCGTCATGCCGTAGAGCTCGTAGACGTTCAGGCCGATACCCAGGAAGAACTCGAGCACCTCGGGGGCGATCGGTGCGGCGCCCGTGCCCGACCAACGCACCCGGCGCAGGCCGAGTCGATCACGCAGCGCACGGAAGACCAGCAACCAGCCGACGGCGTAGGCGGCCCGGCTGACCGGGGTCCAGTCGCCGTTGTTGGCCACCCGCTGGCGACCGATCCACGAGGCCAGCTTCATGCCCGAGCCGAACCAGAACTTCTTGAACTTGCTGGCGTCGTTGCCGCGGATGATCACCGCGGCCATCAGCTTCTCCCAGATCCGGGGCACGGCGAAGAACAGGGTCGGCTGGATCTCGCGGAGGTTGGCGTTGACCGCCTCGATCGACTCGGCGAAGTTCAGCACCACCCCTCGGCCGACGAGATGCCAGGTCGAGAAGACCCGCTCGGCGATGTGGCACAGCGGCAGGTAGGTGAGGACCTGGTCCTCGGGGCCGGGCAGCTTGCCGCCGGGCATCCGCTCGGGGGTGTCGATCGTGATCTTGATGCCGAACTCGCAGTTGGCGTTCGTGATCATCGCGCCCTTCGGCGGGCCGGTCGTGCCGGAGGTGTAGACGAGCGTCATCACGTCGTCGCCCTCGGCGGCGGCCATCCGTGCCTCGACGGCGCCGGGATTCGCGGCCCGGTACTCGGCGCCGAGAGCGATGAAGTCGTCCCAGAACAGCAGGCGGGGGTCGTCGTACTTGCGCACGCCCCGGGGCTCGACGAACACGATCTTCTCGACGCTCGGGAAACGATCGGCGGGCAGATCGAGGACCTTGTCGACCTGCTCCTGATCCTCGGCGAGGTGCACCTTGGGCGTGCAGTCGTTGAGGGTGTAGTCGACCTCGGCCGAGGGGTTCGTCGGGTACAGACCGACGGTGACACCACGGACCGCCACGGCGGCGAGGTCCATGATCACCCACTCGGGACGGTCTTCGGCGTGCACCGTGACCCGGTCACCGACGTCGACGCCGAGGGCCAGCAGGCCGCCGGCGGCGTCGAGCACGAGATCCCAGGTGCGTCCCCAGGTGTACTCACGCCAGATGCCGAAGTCCTTCTCGCGCATGGCGACCTGGGCGGGCTTCGTCATGGCCCAGGTGCGTGCGCGAGATGCAACGGTCGGATAGCCGGACCCCAATTCGGGTGCGACGTTCGGCTCGGTGACGACGGCCACGTGATCCCCCTCGATTCGCCTCCCCCGGAGTCGGGCCGGGTGAGGTGCGCTCCCTCAGCGCTGGCCGCACCGTAGTGAGACACCCGTCACCGCTCAAGCCAGAACACGTCAAATGTTTGACGATCCTCTGACGAAGCGGATTCGCATCGTCACAGCTCCGCGGAGGGCGGTCGAGATACCGCGGTCGGTGGTCGACCGCCGTGTGACGTCAGTACCCGAGGACGGGGTCGACGACGCCTTCGAGGGATCCCCCGGCGATCCAGGCGGCCACGTTGCGCTCGACGTGGGCGGCATGGAGCGGCACACCCATCTCGGGCGTGTTCGCGATGTGCGGCGTGATCATCACCCGGGGGTGGGTCCACAACCGGTGCCCCTCGGGCAGCGGCTCGGGGTCGGTGACGTCGAGGGCCGCGCCCCCGATCGAGCCGGCGTCGAGCGCCGCGAGCAGGGCGTCGTGATCGATGTGGCCGCCACGGCCGACGTTGACCACCCACCCGTGATCGGCCATCGCCTCGAGCTCGGCGGCGCCGACGCAGTGCCGGGTCTCCGGGGTGAGTGCGAGGGCGACGACGACGGCGTCGGCATCCGCGCAGGCCTCGGCCCGGTCGTCGAACGCGACCACACGGTGCGCACCCTCGACCGGATCGGGTCGACGGCGCACGACGGTGATCTCGCAGCCGAACCCGGCGAGCAGCCCGATCAGTTCGGTGGTGATACCACCGGCACCGAGGATCGTGATCCGGCCGTCGACGAGATTGTGCCCCTCGGGCGCCGACCAGCTCGTGGCACGGGTGAACGTCGACATACCCCGCAGCCCGGCCAGGGCGAGCATCAGTGCGTGCTCGGCCACCGGGCGCGCATAGACACCCTTGGCCGCCGTCCAGATCCGGTCGGTGTCGAGCGCATGGGCGTAGTTCTCGATGCCGGCGAACGGCAACGAGACCCAGCCGATCGCGGGATTGCGTTCGAGGACCCCGGCGAGTTCGCCGGCCCGCTTCGGGTCGGCCCACACCAGCGCCGAGGCCTCCTCCACGGCCACGATCTCGGCACCCGCGGCGACCGCGCCGGCCCGCAGCGCCTCGAACCGGCCCGAGGCCGGCTCGACGGCGATCCGCCGACGGGCGTCGGGCCCGGGGGCCGGGGTCACGCCGCGTCCAGCGCCCGGGCGAGGTCGGCCTGGAGGTCCGCGATCGACTCGATGCCGACCGACAGTCGGACGAGATCGTCGGGGACCTCGAGCGGCGACCCCTCGGCCGAGGCGTGGGTCATCACCCCGGGGTGTTCGATCAGCGACTCGACCGCGCCGAGCGACTCGGCGAGCGTGAACAGCTCGCAGGCCTCGACGATGCGCATCGCGGCGTCACGACCGCCGGCGGCCCGGAAACTCACCATGCCACCGAAGCCGGACATCTGCTTGGCCGCCGCGGCATGCCCCGGGTGGCTCTCGAGCCCCGGGTAGAGCACCGTGGCCACGGCGTCGTGGGCCTCGAGCTGCTCGACGATCGCGGCGGCGTTGGTGCAATGGCGGTCCATCCGGACGCCGAGGGTCTTCGCCCCGCGCAGCGTCAGGTAGCAGTCCCACGGTCCGGGCACGGCACCCACGGCGTTCTGGATGAAGCGGAGGTGGGTGTCGACCTCGGTGTCGTTCGTGGCCACGAACCCACCGACGACGTCGGAGTGGCCGCCGAGGTACTTCGTCGTCGAGTGGACGACGATGTCGGCGCCGTGCGCCAACGGGTTCTGGAGATAGGGCGTGGCGAAGGTGTTGTCGACCACGAGGCGGGCCTCGGGATGGCCGGCCACGATCCCGGCGACCTCGGCGATGTCGACGACGGTGAGCAGCGGGTTCGTCGGGGTCTCGACCCAGACGAGCTTCGTGTTCTCGGGCCAGTCGTCGGCCAGCGCCGACGGGTCGGTGAGATCGACCGCCGACCAGGTGATCCCGGCGGCGCCGAACACCTTCGAGATCAGACGGAACGTGCCGCCGTACGCATCGTTGCCCATGACCACGTGGTCGCCGGGCGAGAGCAACCGGAGGATGGCGTCCTCGGCGGCCAGACCGGAGGCGAACGCCACGCCGAACGCCGCGCCCTCCATCGCGGCCAGTGCGGTCTCGAGCGCGGTCCGGGTCGGGTTGCCGGTGCGGGCGTACTCGTAGCCGGAGTGCTTGCCCACGGCTTCCTGGGCGAAGGTCGAGGTCTGGAACACGGGAACGGTGACCGCTCCCGTGATGGGCTCGGGGTCCTGCCCGACGTGGATGGCTCGGGTCTCGAAGCCCCAGCCCTCGTCGTGCGCGGGTGTCTCGTCAACGGACATCGTGGTCGTCCTTCTCGGGTGCGGTCCGGCTCAGGCCGGAGAGCTGGGCGTGGTCTGGGGCAACGACAGGAACGACAGGACGTCGGCCCGGGTCATCACCGTGCGGGGGCGGCCACCGTCGAGCACGAGCAGCGCCGGCGACAGGTCGAGCATCTGCACGGCATCGCTCACGGGCTGGCCGACGCCGATCGTCGGCAGACGGGGGCTCATCACCTCCTCGACCGAGCGGTCGAGAACGGAGGTCTCCCCGAAGGCGGACTCCATGATGCGGAGCTCGTCGATCGAGCCGAGTACCTCGGCGTTGGCGATGGGCATCTCGTTCTTGGCCACCGGGAGCTGCGAGACGTCGTGGCGGTGCAGCAGCTCGATGGCGTCGCGCACACTCTCGGTCGGCTGCACGTAGACGAGGTCGGGGCGGTCGTTGCCCTTGGTCGCCAGGACGTCGGCGACACAGGGACCCTCGTGGGCGTGGAGGAACCCGAAGCGGGCCATCCAGGCGTCGTCGAAGACACTCGTGAGGTAGCCACGACCGGAGTCGGGGGTCAGCACGACGACGAGATCGTCGGGGCCGGCCTCGCGTGCCACCTCGAGGGCGGCGGCCACGGCGGTCCCGCAGGACCCGCCGATGAGGAGACCCTCCTTCTGCGACACGAGCCGGGCCATGAGGAACGAGTCCTGGTCCGAGATCGGGATGACCCGGTCGACCACGGACGGGTCGTAGGTGGTCGGCCAGAAGTCCTCGCCGACGCCCTCGACGAGGTACGGCCGGCCCGACCCGCCCGAATAGACCGAGCCGGCCGGGTCACCGGCCACGATCTGGATGTCGGGGTTCTGTTCCTTCAGGTAGCGGCCGACGCCGGAGATGGTGCCGCCCGTTCCGGCTCCGGCCACGAAGTGCGTGATCTTCCCGTCGGTCTGTTCCCAGATCTCCGGCCCGGTCGTCTCGTAGTGCGCCTTCGGGTTGGCCGGGTTGGCGTACTGGTTCGGCCGGAACGCGTTCGGTGTCTCCTTCACGAGCCGTTCGGCCGTGGAGTAGTAGGAGGCGGGATCCTCCGGGGCGACGGCCACCGGGCACACGACCACCTCGGCGCCATAGGCACGCAGCAGGTCGACCTTCTCCGGCCCGACCTTGTCGGTCACGACGAACTTGCACTGGTAGCCACGCTGGGCCGCCACGATCGCGAGTCCGACCCCGGTGTTGCCGGAGGTCGGTTCGATGATGGTGCCACCGGGCTTCAGGAGCCCGTCGGCCTCGGCCTGGTCGATCATCGACAGCGCCGGGCGGTCCTTCGAGGACCCGCCCGGGTTGGTCACCTCGTACTTCACGACCACGGGACAGTCGATCCCGTCCACCACCTGACGGAGACGGACCATCGGCGTACGGCCGATGAGATCGAGTACGGAGTCGGCGATGTCCACGGGTGGTCCTCTGCGATCGGCGTGCACGGGTGCACGTACAACGGTGGCCGGACGACAGGATGCCGCACGCGACCCGACGTCGCCGATCAACCCCGCCGTCTTCGGCGAGATTTCCGGTGACCGGGGATTTCGGCGGCGTCAGGCCAAGGCGACCGGTGCGGCCGTCTCGGTCGCCACCTCGGCGGGGGCGTCCGCGTCGACCACGGCGTCGTTCGAGGCACCGAGATCGACGGCCTCGGCGATGCGGTAGCGGCCGGACGGGTCCTGCAGCAGCCAGAGCATGCCGTTGCGGCGCTCCGCGTTGCGGCGACCGACGACCTTGCCGTGGGCGTCGACGAGGTGACGGACCGGATGGTCGACCGTGACCTCGAGCGTGACGGGCGACGAGTCGTTCACGACCCGCGCGACCCGCACCATCGGGCCCCGGCCGGTCACGCGGACGCCGGCGGCACGCAGCTTGGCGTGGTGGTCGACCAGCTCGTCCCACAGCGGGGTGCCGGTGACGAACACGGTGGCGAGGTCGGCGGCGCCCGGGTCGGACTGGAACTCGAACTCGGCCCGCAGCAGACCACCGATGATGCGTCGCCACTCGGGGGCGGAGGGGACGACCCGACCGTCGGGGCCACGCTCGTGACCGGCACCGGCGGGCACGGCACCGACGGTGGCGACGGGGCCGGGATCCGAGGCGGCGACGGCGGGCGTGGCCGGCGCCGTGGAGGTACCCGCCGCGGCGGCGGTCGGATCGAGCGACGTGGCGGCGGCGAGGGAGGCGGGCACGGGGGCCGGGGCCGGCGTCGGGGCGGCCGCACCGGCCGTCGCGGCGACCAGATCACCCCGTCGACGAGCGGCGTCGGCGGTGGCGCCCAGGGCGGCGAGGTCGGCGAGCAGCGCCGGGCGGAGCAGCCAGATCCCGACCACGAGCTCGATCAGGATGCCGGCGACGAGGCCGACGGCGAGGCGGCGCAGCATGGCCAGGTCGCTCGCCACGAGGCCGAGCGAGGTCAGGGCGACCACGACGAGACCGAACATCGCGGCCCGACCGTCACGGGAGAGGGCGGAGGTGACCAGTGCCTGGCCGCCGAGACCGTCACGGCCGAGCGAGAGCCGGCGGACGAAACCGAGCTCGAACAGCCCGACCCCGACACCCACGACCAGCACGAGCACCTGGGCTTCGATCGAGGAGGTGTCGCCGGCGACGAGGCGGTAGACGCCCACGAGCGCCGCGAGCCCGAGGAGGCGCAGCGCGGCGGACGAGGCGGCGACCATCACGTTGCCGAGGAGCAACAGCACGGCGCCGGCGCCGGCGAGCGAGAGGGCGCCGATGAGCAGCCAGAGCTGGAGCGTGCCGCCATCGACGGCGTTGGCGGCGGCGATCGGCGTCCCGCGCAGGGTGATCTCACCGCTGAACCCGCCGACGGCGGGCAGCGCCTCGATGAGTCGCTGCGTGCCGACGTCGCGGGCGGTCCCCACGGGGGTGACGACCGCACGGGGGGTGTCGGCATCGACGAAGGTGGGCTGCTCGGTGGCGAGCACGCCGTCGACGAAGCGCCCGGTGGTCGTCTCGACCCAGGCGACGGCCGAGATCTGCGAGGCCGCGCCGGCCCAGGTGTCGACCGATCGCCCCTCGGCGGCCGGATCGAACTCGACGAGGATGGCCGAGGTGGGGTCGCCACCGAGGGCAGCGAGCTCCCGGGCGACTCGATCGGCGGCGACGCCGGGGGCGAGCGCCGACTCGTCGAGCAGCTCCCGGCTCGGTGCCCGGGTGGCGAACAGGCCGAGGGCGAGCAGGAAGCAGGCGAATCCTCCGAGGACCGCGAGGGGGAAGTCGCGACCGTCGGGGATCCGGCCGGAGAACGGCCGGAAGAGGGTGTCGTCGGTGAGCGGACCGAGCACGGCGAGGCCGGGTGCCACGGTGGCGAGGGTGACGACGGTGGCGATCATCGAGGAGAAGGCCACGGCGGAGATGGGGGCCGGTCCGACGACCAGCTCGAGGAGCAGCGCCGCACCGACGAGACCGACGTGCAGCATCACGACCTCGGGGATGAGGTGACGGATCGAGAGGCGGACCCAGGCCGAGGCGTCGTCGCCCTCGGGACTGCTGAACCAGTCGAGCAATCGGAAGGTGAGCACACTCGAGATCAACACCGCACACAGGACCGACGGCATCGCCGTCGATCCGAGCGAACCGTCGAACGTGCCGACCAGCTGGGCCGCCACGAGCCCGGCGAGGAGGGTGGCGAGGGCGACGGACCCGGCGGCGACGAGGGCGCGGGAGGCGCCGATGGTCGCACCGGCGAAGGCGGCGATGAGGACGAGGACCGGCACCACGGCGATGACGAGCGCACGGTTGATGCGGTCGACGAGCGTCCGGTCGACGGCGACACGGCCGCCGAGGATCAGCTCCGCGTCGGGCACCTCGGAGGCGACGGCGTCGAGCACCGCGTCGGGTGTGGTGGCGCCGGCACGGGCGTGCAACGAGGCGTAGACCACGGCTCGATCGCCGTCGGCCGGGGTGACCCGGGCCCGTTCCACGTCGTCGAGGGCGCTGACGGTTGCACCGATGGCGGCGAGGTCGGCACCGGCGGGCACGTCGCGCACGAGCACGACCAGATCCGGCAGGTCGCCGTTGGGGCCCTGCTCCATGGCGACCTGGGTCGCGAGGTTCGGTCGCTCTTCATCGAGCGCCGAGACTGCGGTTCCGAGCGCGAGGAGCATCGCCATCGCGGCCACGAGCGTGGTCGCCAAGCGCTTCAGAAGCCGTTCATGAGCTGGAGCCATGGAAGCACATCCCTGGACACCAACTCCGCCCACCGGCGAGCATAGTCGTCACTCTTCGTGGGTGGTGGACCATCCTCGGTGAACCACCGACCTTGGGTATCGGAGTGACCACCCTGCGTCACCACGCACACGAGCGGTGGCTTCGGCGGCAGTAGTCTCCCGACATCGAGACCGTGCCGCACGACCCCACCATCCGGAGGCCCCGACCTCCCCGGACGACCGTGCTGCTCGCGTTGGTCCTGACCCTCGCCTCGGTCGTGGTGGGCTGCGGTCAGCTCGGCGACACCGAACCCGTGGCCGTCCCCGACGACCCCGCCGCCTTCCAGGCGCGGGCCGCAGCGGCGATGGGTGAGGTCGAGACGGTGCGGTTCGCACTCACGGCCTCCGGCGACCCGGTCTTCATCGATCCGCTCGCGACCCTCGCCCTCGTCGCCGCCGACGGTCGTGTCGCCGTGCCCGACGCCGATGCCCTGCTCACCGTCGAGGTCTCCGGTTCGCTGCAGACACGACTCGGCGCCATCGCCGTCGGCAGCGACGCCTGGTTGTCCAACCCGATCACCGGCGACTTCGAACCGCTGCCCGAGGAGTACGGCATCGACCCGAGCCGCTTCTTCGATCCGCAGGGCGCCTGGCGTCCGCTGCTCGACAACCTCACCGACGCCACGATCGTCGGCGCCGAGGAGGACGGCGTGCTCATGACCGCCGTGGCCCGTGGCGACGACGTCCGCCGGGTCACCGCCGGACTCGCCCGGGCCGTGGCCGTGCCCGCCGAGCTGTGGCTCGACGCCGAGACGGCCGAGGTCAACCGGATCCGGTTCACCACCGAGATCGACGGCTCCACGACCACCTGGGATCTCCGCCTCAGCGAGTACGGCACCGACGTCGTGATCGAACCGCCGGCCACCACCCCGTGACGAACGCCGCGCCGACCGACCCCGTCGGCTCCCGGCCACACCGATCACCCCGCGCCGTGATGGCGGCCCTCGGTTTCGCCATGTTCGTCGCGGCGGACGATCTCACGGTCGTGTCGACGATGTTGCGCCCGATGATCAACGACGTCGGCCTCGTCCTGCCCGACGGGCTCGACGACGCCTCCTGGATCGTCAACGTCTATCTGCTCGCGTTCCTCGCGGTCATGCCCGTGGCCGGACGCGTCGCCGATGTGCTCGGCCCCCGGCGCCTCCTGACGGTGGCCTACGCCGTGTTCGCCGCGGGATCGGTCGTGATCGCCGCCACGTCGACCTTCGAGATCCTGCTCGTCGGCCGGGTGCTCACCGCGCTCGGCGGCGGCGCCATGGTGCCCGTGGCCCTGGCCGTCGTCGCCGACACCGTGGGCGCGGACCGCCGAGCCCGTGCGCTCGGCACCCTCGCCGCGATCGAGACCCTCGGGTGGGTCTGGGGTCCGCTCTACGGAGCCGCACTCGTCCGCTTCGCCGACTGGCGCTGGCAGTTCTGGCTCAATCTGCCCCTCACCCTCGTCGGCCTCGCCTGGTTGTGGTGGGCCCTCGCCCCCGACCCGGCCCGCGGCCGCACCCGCCGGCTCGAGCTCGTCGGCGCCGGGTTGCTCACCATCGCCCTCGTCTCGCTCGACCTCGCCCTGCTCGGCAACGCGGAGATCCAGAGCGTCACCGGCTTCGACCAGCTCACCGGCGGCACCGGCCCCGACCTCCGCTGGCTCGGGCTGCTCGCCGTCGCCGCCGCCGTGGGGTTCGTGTGGCACCAACGGGGGCGTCCCGACCCGCTCGTCGCGCCCGAGGTGATCGCCGGCCGGTCGGCGAGAGCCGCGCTCGTCGTGAACGTGATCCTCGGTGCGGGCCTCGTGATCGCCATGGTCGACGTGCCCCTGTTCGTGAACGCGACGACCGTCGACGTCGGGCGGGCCGCCGTCGTGTCCGGCGCGGTCCTGGCCGCCATGACGGCGGCGATGGCACTCACCAGCCTCGTCGGGGGACGCTGGGCCGACCGCGTCGGGCCCCGCACGCCGACCCTCGTGGGCCTCGCCGTCGCCGCGTTCGCCTTCGCCGTCATGGGCCGAGGCTGGAACGCCGACAGCGGCCTCGGAGAACTGGCCGTCGGTCTCGGTGTGCTCGGCGCCGGGTTCGGGCTCGTGACCGCGCCCACCACCTCGGCCGTCGTCGGACCGGCACCCGCCGAGCGCCGCGGCATCGCCGCATCGGTCGTGATGGTCGTGCGGCTGCTCGGCCTGAGTGTCGGTCTGGCCGGGCTCACCGCCTGGGGCCTGCGCCGCTTCAACGAACTGCGCTCGACGATCGACCTGCCCGGGATCACCGAGCCCGGCTTCGCCGATGCCGTGGCACGGGCCTCGGCCGAACTCACCGCCACCGCCATCGCCGACACCTTCCTGGCCGCCGCGGTGCTCACCGCACTCGGGCTCGTCGCGGCCGTGTGGTTGGCCGATCGACCACCGCCGCCCGACCGCGTCTCCGCCGCCCACCCCGATCCCCACGAACGCACCACCGCCCACCAGCGAGGAGCCCCGATGACCACCGAGACCCGCCCCCGAGACACGAGGCCCGCCGCCGGCGCGCCGAGCTGGGTCGTCCCGGTGGCCGCCGTGACCGCCGTCGCGCTCCTCGGCGCCGTCGTCGCGATCGGTCTGCTCTGGTCACGCCTCCAACAGACCGAGAACGATCTGGCACAGGTGCAGGACGACCTCGCCCGGGTCGAGGCCGGAGCGGCACTGTTCGGCGCCCAGGTGCAGGGGTTCCAGAACGAACTGCTCGAGCTCGAGCCGCTCGTCTCCGACGGGGTCGCGACCGCCATCGACGAGCTCGAGACGTTCAAGACCTCGACGATCGCCTTCGACGTCCCGATCGACGAGACCATCCCGATCCGTACCGACGTGCAGCTCACCCGCACGATCAGCTTCCCCATCGACGAGGTCATCCCGATCACCCAGACGATCGACACGACGATCGAGATCGACACCGGCCTCGGATTCGAGGTGCCGGTCGACGTGTCGGTCCCCGTCGACGTCGAGGTGCCGGTGCAGCTCGATGTCGAGGTCCCCATCGACGAGACGGTGCCAGTCGAGGTCGACATCCCCGTGCAGCTCGACGTGCCGATCGAGATCGACGTCGCCGGGACCGAACTCGAACTCCTCGCGGGCTCGCTCCAGGAGGGCCTGCGCTCGTTGGAGGACGTGCTCGGCGGCCTCGCCGGCGGCTAGCGGATCAGGCGATCCTCAGGCGATCGACGACCGCCAGGCGGCGATGGCGCCGCCGATCTCGTCGGGCGAGTCCTCCTGGATGAAGTGCAGCCCGGCGACGGTCACCTCCGACTGGTTCGGCCACGAGCGGCAGAAGTCCCGCTGCGGACCGATCAGGATCGTGCCCGGATCGGCATCGATGAACAGCGTCGGTGGCGAGTCGTCCGAGCTCAACCAGTCGGCGTAGGACTGCACGATCTCCACGACATCGGCCGGTTCACCCTCGATCGGGATCTCCCGTGGCCAGGTCAGGGTGGGGCGGCGCCCCTCCCCCGGCTCGGCGAACGGTGCCAGGTACACACCCATCTCGGTCTCGGTGAGCGGCCGCTGGATCGATGCCGGCAACACCCGCTCGACGAACACGTTCTTCTCCAACACGACGACCTCGCCGGCCTCCGAGCGGAAGGTCTGGAAGATGTTGCGGGCCGACTCCGGCCACTCATCCCACGTGACGGGGCGCACGATCGCCTCCATGTAGGCGATCCCGAGCACGGCGTCGCGGTGCCGGTTCGCCCAGTCGAAGCCGAGTGCCGAGCCCCAGTCGTGGATGATCAGCGTGACCCGCTCGTTCACCCCGAGGTGCTCCAGCAGGGCATCGAGGTAGCGCCGATGCTCGACGAACCGGTACGAGCCGGGTCCGGATTCGGGCAGCTTGTCCGAGTCACCCATCCCGATGAGGTCGGGTGCGATCACCCGGCCCTGACCCTCGAGGTGTGGCATGACGTTCCGCCACAGATACGACGACGTCGGGTTGCCGTGCAGGAACACGATCGGATCGCCCTCGCCCTGGTCGACGTAGGCCATCGAGCGCCCGTCGATCTCGACGGTCGACTTCTCGTACGGGAACTCGGCTGCGATCGGCATGGCCCGATCCTGCCACCGTGAAACGGGCCGGTCGAGGCCGACCGGCCCGCGTCACGCGGCAGCGGGCGCCCGCCGAAGCGGGCGATGGCCTACTCGGTGCGGCGGCGACGACCGCCGACGAGCAGGAGGGCGAACCCGGCGGTGAGCAACGTGGCCGCCACGACGAGGACGCTCGAGCTCTCGGCACCGGTGAACGCCAGGGTGTCGGGCGAGGTCCCGCTCCCGGTGGTGGTCGTCGGGGTCGCCAGGGCGGCGGCGCCTTCGATCTCGGTCTCGGTGCCGCCGTTCACGGTCGCCGCGCCCGACGGCGGGAGGGTCACACCGGTCGGACCGCCCGTGTACTCGATGGTGTAGTCACCGGGCGGCAGGTTCTCGAACTCGTAGGAGCCGTCGGTGCCGGTCGTGGTCCGAGCGATCTCGTTGCCCTCGTCGTCGAGGAGCACCACGGTCACGCCGGACACACCGTCCTCGCCACCGTCCTGCGTGCCGTCACCGTCGTCGTCGTCGAACACCGTGCCCGAGATGGAACCGGGGTCGACGTCGGCCGAGGCCTCGTCGTCGTCGGTGACGGCGTCGCCACAGTCCGCACACGCCGGGTCGGCGGTCACGGAGGCGGTGTTGGTCAGATCGTCGGTGAGGTCGATCTCACACTCGACGGTCTCCGAGGCGCCCGGAGCGAGCGACGCGATGGTCGTGGCACAGCCGGCGACCAGCGGATCGCTGATCGTGACGGCCAGGAGCTCGACGTCACCGGAGTTGGTCACCGTGATCCGGAAGCTCGCCGTGTCCCCCTCGGCGAACACCGGGGCGTCGGCGACCGCATCGGCGGCCACGTAGGTGCCGGTCGCCGGGTCGAGGATCTCCTTGACGAGGGTGATGGCGGGTGCCACCTCATCGACGGCGGCCGTGTCGTCGTCACCGACGTCGTTGCCGGAGCCATCGACACCGGCGGCGCTCGCCGTGTTGGTGAGGTCACCACCGGTGTGGGTGACCGTGCACTCGTAGGCGTGGGAGGCATCGGGGGCCAGATCGGGGATCGTCTCGCCGAGGGTCGCCGAGGAGCACGCGGCCACGTCGGCGTCGGTGACGGTCAACCCGGTGAGGGTCGTGTCGCCGACGTTGGTGAGCGTGAACCGGTAGGTGACGTCGGCGCCGTCGATCACCTGGGTCGTCTCGGCCCAGGTCTCGGTGGTGGCGTCCCACACCTCCTTCACGAGGATCAGGCCACGGGCTTCGACCGCCGCGGTGTCGTCATCGGTCAGCACGTGACCACCGGCCGAGGTCGCGGTCACCGAACCCGTGTTGACGAGGGAGTCGGTCACGACGACCTCGCAGGTGTGGCTCACCGAGCTCTCGGCCGCGATGGTGGCGATGGTCGTGTCACACGACGGGTAGCGATCGTCGCTCAGCTCGACACCGGTGATCGGCGCCGAACCGAGGTTCGAGATGACGAAGGTGAACTCGACGGTGTCACCCACGCCGACCTCGACCAACTCGACCGGATCGCCGGTCTCGGGGTCGGTCACGGTCTTCGCGAGGTCGATGCCGTAGGTGTTCACGTAAGCGTCGTCGCTCTCGCCGTTCTCGACACCGCCGGGTCCACCGATAGTGGCGGTCGCGGTGTTGTCGATCAGTGCGGAGGCGACGATGTCACAGGTGGTCGACACCGAGTCGCCCGGGGCGAGCGGGGTCACCGGGCCCACACCGAGATCGGTCGTCGAGGCGTTGCACTGCGGGAAGTCGGGATCGGCGATCTCGACCTTGTGCGCCTCGACGGTGCCGGTGTTGGTGACGGTGATCCGGAACGGCACGGTTGCGTCGAGCGGGGCCTCGGCGGAGCCGACCCATTCGCCGGTGTCGGGATGCACGAACTCCTTGACGATGTCGAGGTCGACGATGCCGGCGGTGGCGTCGTCGCTGTCGGTCACCGTCGGCTGCCCGTCGTCGGGGTTGCCCATCACCGAGGCGGTGTTGGGGGCCATGTCGGCGGTGACGGTGCCCGAGCAGGTGTAGGTGACGACCTCGTCGATCGCGAGCGCACCGATGGTGTTGTCGCAGGCGGCGAGGTCGGGGTCGGTCACGACGACACCGGTCAGGTCGACCTCACCGGTGTTCTCGACCCGGATCTGGAACTCGACCGTGGCGGTCGGACCGACCTCGATCACCTCGATGTAGGTGTCCGGGTTGTCCGGGTCCTCCACCAGCTTCGAGATCTCGATGTCCGGTGTCGGCTTCCAGAAACCGAAGTCGACGGTGACGTTGGCGTCGTTGTCGACCGCACCGGAGGTGTCGGTGCCGTTGTGGTCCTCGCCCACGGGCTCGGTACCGACGCCGAGCGTCACGGCGCCCGAGAGGACCTCACCGGTCGGCTCGAAGGCCCCGGCGTGATGATCGTCGTCCTCGTCGAGGTCGGTGTTCGGATCCGCCTCGGGCGAGACGGTCGGCAGGTAGAACTCGAGGTCCTCGCCGTTGCCGGTGTTGGAGGCCACGATGCGGACCTCGTAGTCGCCGGGGCGCTCGATGAAGTCGAACACGTAGCGGCCATCGGCGTCGGTCGTGGCGGTGTCGATGACGACACCACCGTCGAGCAGTTCGAGATCGACGCCTTCGATGCCGACGTCGGTGCCGTCGGTGTAGACGCCGTCGCGGTCGAGGTCGTCGAAGACGAGGTCACCGATGGTGCCGCCCCAGACCCGGGTGTAGACCTCGTTGGACTTCACCGGCAGCTGGAGCACCGAGTCGGGCAGCTTCACGTCGAACTCGTTGGCGTAGAAGTCGATCGGGGTGTTGTCGACGGTCTGGACGTCGACGGTGAAGGTCTGCACGCCCGACGGGGTGGGCGGACCGACGAGGGTCTCACCGATGATCCGGAACGCCGTGGCGTCGCTGAGGTCACCGGCGGGACAGCCCGCGGTGCCGAGTGCCGGGGTGCCGGCGATGGCACCCGCGTCGTCGGAACACCAGACCGTCGCGCCACCGGGGATCGTGTTGGTGGCGTCGTTGGCGGCCTGCTGGATCGTGGCCGGATCGGTGGCCGAGTAGTAGACGACGTGCGCCACGTTGCCGGCATCCGCGGTCACACCGGTGAGCACGAGGCTGCCGGTGTAGTCCGACGGGAAGTCGTACGGCGTGGAGGCGGTGTCCTGGTCGTTGTGCGGGAGCACGTCGATCAGGTCGTAGCTGTCGATGTCGGCGGCCGACACGTTGGCGAAGCGGAGCGTGTAGGTGAACGCCTCGTCGGTGAAGATGATCGGGGTCGAGACGTCCTTGCGGACCGACAGGGCACCGAGCTGGATCACCTTGATCGAGGTGTCGTCGCTGCGACGCTCCTCCGAGGCCTGGTCCGACGGCGAGTGGATGGTCGCCACGTTCGGGATGGTCTCGTTGTTGGGCGCGTCGATCGCGATCTGGGTGTCGTAGGAGAGCAGCGGGAGCACCGCACCGAGCGGCACCTCACCGAAGTCCCACATCAGACCGAGCACCGCGGCCGGATCGGCCGGTTCGGTCGCGGTCCAGTGCGCCGGGGTGTCCTTGTCACACCCGGCGACGATGCAGAACTGCACGGGGTACACCGCACCCGAGGTGAGATCGGTGAACGAGGCCGGCGAGGCCGAACCCGGCAGGTACTCGAGGTAGGGCTGGGGGAACTCGTCGACGACGCGGACGTCCTCGGCGGGGTCGGCCGGGAGATCGGTGAGCGAGGCGACGGTCGGCTGGAGGGTCCAGGTGACGGGGTCGCCACCGAGGAAGTTCGGGCCGGAGCCGGCGACCTTCTCCACGAACTCCTTGTCGATACGGACCTGGGCCAGCGTGGCGATCAGTCGGTCGCCGGTGGCGGTGCTCGAGTTGTCGAGCGGGTCGTAGCCGACCGTCCGGGTGAAGATCGACCCGTCCTTGTTGGTGTAGGAGTCGCCGGCCATGTTGGCGAGGATCGTCGACCGGGGGTCGGTGGAATCGACCGAGTTGTTGTACATCTCGTTGTCGAGGGCGATGTGGTTGATCGCCATCAGCACGTCCTGCCCGGCGGGCAGCACCGAGCGCTCGTCCCAGGTGCCGGCCGGGTCGGCGTCGGGATGCACGATCCGGACCCGGAACTTGGTGATGTCGGCGAGGGTCACGCCGGTGGGCAGATCGGCCGGGTCGTACGGGTTCGGCAACTCGAACCAGCCGTCGGCGGAGTCGGCGTCACCACAGGTGGCGTTCTCCATCAGATCCCAGCCCGGGCGCTGCCACGAGTCGATGCCCCAACCCGACGGGTCGGAGGGCACGGCCAGGTTGCCGTCGGCCCAGTTGCCGGCGACACCGCCGTTCACGCCGGTGCCGAACTCGACGACGATGTACTGGTCGGGGTTCACGGTCGAGCCGGAGAAGCCGGTGTCGTAGGCGTTGAGATCGGTCGGGTAGGCGGCGTCGACCGAGGTGCCGTTGAACCAGCCGGCCCAGATGAATCCGTTGCGGTCCGGACCGACCGTGAACGTGCTGTTGTCGAAGGCGTCGCACACCTGGTAGGCGGAGCGACTCCGGAACGAACGGTTGGTGGTGCGCAGGTAGCTGGAGAACTGGGTGCCGTTCATGGCCTGGCCGTCACCCGAGTTCACGGCGGTGCCGTTCGTCGGCGCCTCACTCCAGCCGATGCCGGGTGCGTTCCCGCCGGGAAGGGAGTGGCGGAAGTCCTTGTCCCACCCGATGCCGCCCTCGACGAGGGTGTAGGCGAGTTCGTTCTGACGCCAGCCCTGGTCGGCGTCGTCGACGAGCGGCTCGGTGCCGGCGCCGTAGTTCGACTGGCCCCAGATGTCGTCCGGGTCGAAGGGGCTCAGCTCGTCCGACGACGGGTACTCCCCGTCGTCGGCGGTGCCGGCGAGACCGTCGGGGCCGTTCTCGATGGCCTCGATCGGGATCCACACGGCGACCCAGCCGGAGGCGAACCACTTCTGGTCGGCCGACATCGCCGAGTTGGAGGCCGTCGTCGTCGGGTAGCTCCGGCCACGGAAGTCGGCACCCGTGATGGTGATGTCGATGTCGGTACCGGTCTGGGAGCAGGTCCACACACCCGAGTCGGGCGTGGCGTTGTCGATCGTGCCGCCGTCGTGGCCGATCTGGCCGCGGGGCTGGTCGCCCCACACGTTCGACTCGCCCCGGGCGTCGGTGCCGTAGTTCGAGCCGCAGCCGTCGCCGAAGTACCCGAAGTCGTAGAGGTACGAGCCCGGCGGGGTGCCGAAGGGCGGGCCGCCGGCGATGGGGGCGATGTCGTCGGTGAAGGAGACCTCGTCGTCGATCGTCGAGTTGCCGTTCAGGTCCTGGTCGTACTCGGCGAGCATCGACAGGCCACGGCTGTCGCCGTCGCCGGCCAACACACCGAGGGCGTACTGCACGACGACGCCGATGTCACCTTCGGTGCCGGGGCCGTCGGCCGGCATCGGCACCGGGCCACGGTTGTATGCACGCCGCTTCCACAAGTCGTAGCGGGGTGCGGCCGTGGCGGTGACGGACTCGGAGAGCTGCTCTCCGGTCTGGACCTCGACCGAGCCGTCGTCGGCGAGTTCGCAGACCTCGTACTGGATCGCGTAGTGGTACCCGTTCGGGATCGTGTTGTCGGCCTCGACCTGGGCCGGCACGAAGGCGGTGGTGCCCGAGGGCACGGCGCCGATCTCGCAGGTGAAGGAGTGGCCGTCGGCGGCGAGGCTCGACCCGGCCTGACACGCCACCGGCAACTCGGGGAAGGTCACGCCGGCCCGGATCGGGTTGCCCGTGGGCACACCGGCCGCGTCGACCTCGACGAGGCGGGCCTTCAGGGTGAGGCGATCGGCGTCTTCGCCGTTGACGTTGTACTCGAGCTTGAAGCTCGTGCGATCACCGGTGCGGGCGTAGTGCTTGATGCCGGCGAAGCCGTCGTCGACACCACCGGACACGTCCTCACCGGGGCCGACCTCACCGTCGCCGTCATCGGCGAAGGGGGCGGTGCCGGAGAACTCGATCGACACCGTGTGGTCGAGTGTCGGGATGCCGGCGGCGGCCGGTGTGGCCGGCAGGCCGAGCGTCGCGGCCACGACGGCGAACGCCGCGGCGAGCCGGACGACCCGGCGACGGGGTGAGGTGGTGATCATGGATCGGCTCCGGTCGAGAGGGCACGAGGTCTCGAATCCGGTCGGCCGAAACGGCCGGGTTCGAGAGATTCGAAGCCCGTTCACCTCCGATTCGGGGGCATGGATCGACCAGAACGGCCGAGACACCCACCCCACGGTGGACCGAACGGCCCACACCGCCGCGTTGCTAGCGTCCCGTTGTGCTCGCTCCCAGCCTCGACACCCTCCGTCTCTTCCTCCACCTCCTCGCCGCCTCGGTGTGGGTCGGTGGCCAGTTCGTGGTCGCGGGCATCGTGCCCGGCACCCGCAAGATCGGCCCCGAGGCGACCCAGGCCGTGGCCCGTGGCTTCGCCCGCGTGGCCTGGCCGGCGTTCCTCCTCGTGGTGGTCACCGGCATGTGGGGCCTGTTCACCGTCGGTGACGACGTGAGCGCCTCCTACCACGTGACCCTCGGCATCAAGGTGCTGCTCGTGATGATCGCCGGTGGCGCCGCCTTCCTGCACCAGACGACGGACAAGACGCCGGTGAAGGCGGCGACCGGTGCGCTCGGTGGTGTGCTGGCCCTCGTGGTGCTGTTCCTCGGTGTGCTGCTGACGACGGGCTGACGTAGGTTCGGGCGCCATGGCGCTCGAACCCCGTACCCCCGTCCTGGTCGGCTCCGGCCAGATCAGCCAACGCCCCGACGACGTCGCCGACGCCGTGGAGGCGCTCGAGCTCATGCGACGCACCGTCGTGGAGGCGGCCATCGACGCCGGCAGCCCGGAACTGCTGCAGCGGATCGACCTCGTGGCGGTCGTCTACGGCGCGTGGAACTACCCCGACCCGGGCCGGCTCCTCGCCGAGGCCGTCGGTTCACCCGGGGCCCGCACGTTGCTGTCGTACCACGGCGGCAACACCCCGCAGTCCTACGTGAATGCGATGGCCGCCCGGATCCAGGCCGGCGATGCCGACGTGGTGGCCATCACCGGCGCCGAAGCGATCTGGTCGGGCCGACGACGCCGGCGTGCGGGGCTGGCGGACAACCGCACCGCCTCGGACCTGGCCGAGGCGCCACGCTTCGGGGCGGACGTCCCGATGTCCACCGAGGTCGAACAGGCCCGTGGGCTCGCGGCACCCGTCAACCACTACCCGATCTTCGAATCGGCCATCCGGGCGGACCGGGGCCGGACCAACGACGAGCACCGCGATGTCATCGCCGCGCTCTGGGCGGGTTTCAACACGGTCGCCGCGACGAACCCGCACGCCTGGTCGCCGACGCCGATGACCCCGGAGGAGATCCGCCAGCCCACCGCCGGGAACCGGATGGTCGGGTGGCCCTACACGAAGGCCATGAACTCCAACTGGGATCTCGATCAGGGGGCCGGGCTCATCCTGTGCTCGGTGGCGGCGGCCGAGGCCGCCGGCGTGCCCCGGGATCGCTGGGTCTTCCCGCTGGCGGGCAGCGACGCCCACGACACCTATGCGGTGACCGAACGACGCGATCTGCACTCCTCCCCCGCCATCGGTGCCGCCGGTCGGATGCTCACCGACCTCGCCGGTGTCGAACCCGCCGCCGCCGATCACGTCGACGTCTACTCCTGCTTCCCCTCGGCCGTGCAGGTCGGTGTCGCCGAACTCGGCCTCGATCCGGACCGCCAGCTCACCGTCACCGGTGGCCTGCCCTTCGCCGGCGGTCCGCTGAACAACTACGTCACCCACTCGATCGCCACGATGGCCCGCGTGCTCCGTGACGACCCGGGCTCGCTCGGACTCGTGACGGCCAACGGGGGCTACCTCACCAAGCACGCACTCGGCCTCTACTCCACCGAGCCACCGACCGACGGCTTCCGGTGGGCCGACGCCCAGGCCGAAGCCGACGCCGCCGGGTCGACACCGGACGACACCGGACACGTCGGCACGGTCACCGTCGAGGCCGCCACGGTCATGCACGGCCACGAGGGACCCGAGCGCGGCCTCGCCGCGCTGCGGACTGCCGTGGGACGCACCTGGGGCCACAGCACCGATCCCGAGACGATGGCCGCCCTCATGGCCGACGACGTCCACGGGCGCAGCGGTGAGGTCGACGCGGAGGGCCGCCTCCACCTCGGCTGAGGTGAACCCGTCGGGCTCGGCCCCGGTCACCCGGGTCCGCCAAGTAGGTTGCGCCCATGGCATCACCGCAGACCGGGCTGGTCATCGTCGCCAACCGCCTGCCGGTGCGCCGGGTGGAGAACGACGACGGCGAGACCACGTGGGTCACCTCACCGGGTGGACTGGTCTCGGCCGTCGCACCGACCATGGAGGCCTCGCCGGGATCGGCGTGGGTCGGGTGGGCCGGTGACACCGACGGGACCACCGACCCGCCCTTCGAACTCGACGGTCTCCGGCTCGTCCCGGTCGGCCTGACCGAAGCCGAGAAGGGCCGCCACTACGACGGCATGTCGAACGGCACCCTCTGGCCGCTCTATCACGACAAGATCGCACCGTCGGAGTACCACCGGAGCTGGTGGGACGGCTACAAGCTCATCAACCAGCGCTTCGCCGAGGCCGCCGCCGCCGAATCGCCCGAGGGCGCCACGGTCTGGGTGCACGACTACCAGCTCCAGTTGGTGCCGGGCATGCTGCGCGAACTCCGGCCCGACCTGCGGATCGGGTACTTCCTCCACATTCCGTTCCCGCCGCCCGAGCTCTTCTACCAACTTCCCTGGCGTGAGGAGATCACGAAGGGCATCCTCGGCGCCGACCTGATCGGCTTCCAGACGCCCGATGGCGCCGGCAACTTCCATCGCCTGGCGGTGTCACTCGGGCTCGCCTCCCGTGACGGTCGCTCGATGCTCGACATCGACGGCCGCAAGATCCGGGTGCGCACCTATCCGATCGGTATCGACGTCGACCGCTACGACTCGGGTTCGCGCCGACCGGAGATCACCGAGGCGGCCCGGGACCTCCGTGCCCGTCTCGGCCAACCCCATCGGGTCATCCTCGGCGTCGACCGGCTCGACTACACGAAGGGCATCGACGTGCGGCTCCGGGCCTTCGGCGAGCTGCTCGCCGATGGCCACGTGCATCCGGCACAGGTCGCCTACGTCCAGGTGGCCGAGCCGAGTCGTGATCAGGTCGGCGCCTACCAGGACCTGCGCAGCCGGGTCGAGCGACTCGTCGGTGAGATCAACGGTGACTTCGGCCGGGTCGGCTTCCCCGTCGTCCACTACCTGCACCAGACCCGCGGGTTCGACGAGCTCCTCGCGCTGTACCGAGTGGCCGACCTGATGCTCGTGACGCCGTTCCGCGACGGGATGAACCTCGTGGCGAAGGAGTACGTCGCCAGCCGCTACGACGACTCCGGTGTCCTCGTGTTGTCCGAGTTCGCCGGCGCCGCCCATCAGCTGCGTGAGGCGATCCGGGTGAACCCCTACGACATCGCCGGGGTGAAGGCGGCCATCCGGCACGGCCTCGAGATCAGCCCCGAGGAAGCCAGGGTCCGGATGAAGGCGCTGCGGCGCATCGTCAAGCGCAGCGACGCCACGAGCTGGGCCAGCGGGTTCCTCGACGACCTGACCGTCTGAGCCTCAGCGGCTCGGATCGACGATCACCCGGCCGACGGCTTCGGGATCGAGCGCCCGGGCGGGCACCTCGTCGAGCCCGACCGTCGGACCGATCAACCGACCGGGACGCAGTCGATCCTCGGCCATCAGCGCGAGCGTCCGGTTCATGTCGACCGCTCCGAACCCGACCGATCCCCGCACCGTCACCTCCCGGGTGACGAGCACATCCGGATCGAGGGCGGTCACCCCGCCACGACCGACCACGACGACCACGCCGCCGTGGCGCACGAGCGCCGGGACCTCGGGTCGGTCCCGTCCGCCGAGACCGGCGCAATCGAGCACGACGTCGGCGCCGAGACCGTGGCCCTGGTCGGCGAGCCACTCCACCGCGCCCGGGCCGGGGGGCATCGCCGCGTCGGCGCCGAGGTCACAGGCCAGCTCGGCCCGGACCCGGTCGTGCTCGACCGCGAGGATCCGTGCGGCTCCGGCGAGACGGGCCAGTTCGACCGCCAGCACCCCGATCGTGCCCGCACCGACCACCGCCACGACCGACCCGACGACCTGACCGGCTCGGGCGAGCGCCCGTGCCGACACCGCCGCGGGCGCGGCGAAGGTGGCATCGACGTCGTCGACCCCCTCGGGCACGCGGGTGAGGCGGTCGCCGGCCACACGGATCCGCGGCGCGAATCCGCCGTGGGGGGAGGCCAACGGCTCCGTGCCGACGATCGACGCGAGCACCCGCTCGCAGTGTTCGACCAGACCGGCCCGGCATCGTGAGCACCGTCCACACGGCGGCGGGACCGACCCCACCACCCGTTCACCGACGAAGCGATCGTCGACGCCGTCGCCGACGGCGATGACCCGGCCCGACCACTCGTGACCGAACCAGCCGGGAGCCGGCGGATCACCGTGGCGGGCCGCCTCGCGATCCGAACCACCGAGCCCACACGCCGCGACCTCCACGACGACCGACCCGGGCACGGCCTCGGGTTCGGCGACATCGAGGATCTCGACCGTTCCCGGTCCGGTGACGACGGCGGCTCGCACGTCACGAACCTAGCTGGTCGAGCACCTGCCAGAAGTCGGGGAACGTCTTCGCCACGCAGCCCGGGTCGTCGATCGTGATGCCGGGGTGGACGAGGCCGAGCAGGGCGAAGCTCATCGCCATGCGGTGATCGTCGTGCGGATCGACCACCCCCGGCGACGGTCGACCCGGATGGATCCGCATGCCGTCGGCGAGGGCCTCGGCCCGCAGACCCAGGCGCCCGAGCTCGGCAACCGGGATCCCGATCCGGTCGATCTCCTTGAACCGGATGAACCCGATGCGATCGATCGTCGTGGGCCGATCCGCGAAGGTGGCCACGATCGCGAGGGTCTGGGTCAGGTCGGACGCATCCGCGAGGTCGACGTCGATGCCACGGAGCTCGCCCGGCGGTGGCCCGACGACGGTGATGCCGCCGTCGTCGACCGAGACCGAACAGCCCATGGCGGCGCAGAGTTCGGTGAACACCACATCGCCCTGGACGGTGTCGGCCCCCAGACCCGGGATCCGGATCGAGCCGCCGGTGACGGCCGCGGCACCGAAGAAGTACGACGCCGCCGACGCGTCGGGTTCGATGTCGATGTCGGCGGCCCGATACCCCGTCGGCGCCACCCGATACCGACGGTGATCGTCGTGGTCGACCTCGGCACCGAACGACCGCATCGTCGACAGGGTCAACTCGACGTACGGGATCGACACCAACCGATCGGTGAGCTCGATCTCGAGTCCGTCGGGCAGGCACGGCGCCATCAGCAACAGCCCCGACAGGAACTGCGACGAGATCGAGCCGGACGCCCGCACGACCGGGCGTCGCCCCGAGGCGGCCAGGCCCGAACCGTCGATCCGCAGCGGCAGCGCCTCGCCGTCGACCACCGCCCCGAGTGCCCGCAGCGCCTCGACCAACGGACCGAACGGACGGGCCCGGAGCTGCTCGTGACCATCGACGACCACCGGTGCACCGGCGAGCGCGGCCATCGGCACGACGAACCGACCGGTGGTGCCCGACTGGCGGACGTCGACCGCACGATCGGGCACGACGGGACGACCGGCGACCCCGGTGATCGTGGCGACCCGGGCGTCGTCGACATCGACCTCGGCGCCGAGATCACCGACGGCCCCGAGGGCCGCGGCGGTGTCGTCGGCTCGCAGCACCCCGCGCAGGCGGGAGGTGCCCTCGGCCAACGCCGCACAGATCACCGCACGGTTGGTGTGGCTCTTCGAGCCCGGCACCACGATGGTGTGGGCCGGTGGTCGGTCGAGGGGCCGGAGTGGTCGGGTGGGCACGGGGCCATTCTCGCCCGCCGGTGCACGCACCCCACCGGGATTTCAGTCGGACGGGTCGAGTTCGGGATCGACGTCGATCGCCAGCTCGAGTCGGCCGTCGTCCGCGGCGGCCACGAGATCGCGGACTCGTGCCGCATCCTCGTTCCGCACGAGCAGCTTGTACGGCTGGGGTCCCGCGAGCGGCTGGTACAGCCCGGCGGCGTCGTAGGTCAGCAGCTCGGCCCGGATGCCCTCGGCGGTCACCATCTCGGTGAGCACCAGCGCGCGGATCCGGTCGTGGCCGATCTCGATGGTCTCGAACGAGACGGGTCCCATGGGGCCAGTCTCGCAGCCGGCGCTCAGGACTGGCGGACGGGGTCCCGCAGATCGATCGTGTCCTGGTCGACGATGCTCGCCAGACGGCGACGGATCGAAGCGAGCTGACGGCGGGTCTCCGCCGATGACAACTCCCGCTCGGCGAGCTCCTCGGTCGTCACCCGCAGCTGGTGCTCGGTGGCGTCGAGGGTCTCGGTCAGCTGATCGCGCTCGGCGGTGAGCTGCGTGATGCTCTCGGCCGCCTCGGCACGAGCCGTCCGACACTCGGCGAGCTGCTGCTCCAGCGAACGGATGGCCTCGGGGTCGGGGCGGTCCTCGGCCCGGAGCTCGGTGAGCTCGGACTCGAGCCGGGTGATCGTGGCGTTGCGATCCCGGATGCGCTCGTCGGCCCGCACGATCGCGGCCTCGAGGGTGGCGATCCGGGCGTCACCCGCTTCGATGCGGCTGTTCGCGGCACTGAGCCGATCGTTCAGCTGCTGGGCCCGGGCGACGGCCTGACCGGCGACGTCGTCGAGCTCGGCGACATCCGGCGCCAGGTCGTCGCGCCGGCCTCCGGCATCGGCCGATCCGGCGATGAACGAGCTGGCCGCGAGACCGGCGGTGGCCACGCCCTCCGCCGCGGGGACATCCGACGACGACCCACCTTCGGCACCCATGGTGGCCAGCGTCGGCGGGGTGTCCACTCGACGGGCCGACGGCACGGGGATGTCGTCGATCGGGACATCGGGATCGAGCGCCGGATCGGGATCGGCGTCTGCCGAGACCGCGAGCCCGGTCGCGATCTCACGATCGGCATCCACGTCGATCAGCGTGTCGGCGACGGCGTCGGTCGTCACGCTCGCGTCGGCGTCGAGTCCGGTCGGGCCCTCGGCCGTCGACGGCTCGAGTCCACCGAGCGTCGCGATCTCGGCGTCACGACGCTCGATCGTGGCCCGGGCCTGACGGAGCTTGCGCTCCAGGCGGTCACGCTCGGCTTCGAGATTCTCCGATCGGGCAGCCGCCCGCCGGGCGTAGAACGCCCAGATGATGAGACCGAGGGCAAGACCGGCCAGAGCCCACAACAGATCGCCACCGTCCACGATGCATTCCCTCCGTGCGCGAATCGGCCCCTTTTGTATCGCTCGACCGACGGCGCCGTCTTGGGTGGTCCTGCCGTCCGGGCGGGATCACCCAGGCCCGAAAACGGCGGCGGCCCGCCCTCCGGAGAGGGCGGGCCGTGCCGGATCCCGGGAACGACTCAGTCGCGGATGGCCGTGCCCGAGGCGGGATCGAAGAAGTGGAAGCGGCTGGTGTCGATCACGATCTGGATCGGCTGACCGATCCGGGCCGGCGATCGGGGGCTGAAGCGCCCGACGTAGATCGTGCGTCCCTGATCGTCCTTCGAGGCCTCGACGGCGTCTTCGCCCTCGAACTCGGCGTCCATGATCGAGAACGACTCCACCGCGAGCGGGAAGTGCACGATGATCTCGGCGCCGAGCGACTCCACGAGCGACACCTCGGAGCTCATCGTCTTGGCCGGATCGGGATCGGTCGCCACCGAGGCGTCCTCGAGATCCTCGGGACGGATCCCGAGCACGATCTCGGAGCCCATGAAGTTCTTCAGGGCCGGGCGCTTCGACATCACGTCGGCGTCCAGGGCGAGCGTCTGGCCGGCGACCTCGACGGTCGGCGCCTCGGCGGTCCCGCCGAGGGTGACCCGCATGAGGTTCATCGACGGCGAGCCGATGAACCCGGCCACGAAGACGTTGTCGGGCGAGTCGTAGAGGTTCTGCGGGGTGTCGACCTGCTGCAGATAGCCGCGCTTGAGCACGCACACCCGATCACCCATCGTCATGGCCTCGACCTGGTCGTGGGTGACGTAGAGGGTGGTGACACCGAGGTCGCGCTGGAGGCCCGCGATCTCGGCCCGCATCTGCACGCGCAGCTTGGCGTCGAGGTTCGACAGCGGCTCGTCCATGAGGAACGCCTTCGGCTGACGCACGATGGCGCGGCCCATGGCGACACGCTGACGCTGGCCGCCGGAGAGCTGACCGGGCTTGCGGTCGAGGTTCTCGGTGAGGTCGAGGATCTGTGCGGCCTTGGTGACCCGCTCCTCGATCTCCGCCTTCGGCACCTTGGCGAGCTTCAGGGCGAAGCCGATGTTGTCGGCGACGCTCATGTGGGGGTAGAGGGCGTAGTTCTGGAACACCATGGCGATGTCCCGGTCCTTCGGGTGCACGTCGTTGACGAGCTTGTCGCCGATGTGCATGTCGCCGGAGGTGATGTCCTCGAGGCCGGCGACCATCCGCAGCGCCGTCGACTTGCCGCAACCGGACGGACCCACGAGGACGAGGAACTCGCCGTCGCGGATTTCCAGATTGAGGTCGTGGATGGCGTGGTAGCCGTTCGGATAGACCTTGTTGATGTCCTTGAGGACGACTTCTGCCATGAGTGTTCCCCCCTGATGGTGACGAGTTGTCGACACACTGGTGCGGCGCTGCACTCGTTGCCGGGACGAAACCGTAGCAGGCGGGTGACGCCCTGTTCATGTGCGACACTGCGATGATCCGACAATCCGGCACCAGCAAGTGACCGGACGACAACAAACGAACCCCAGGAGCACCCGTGCGGAGCCACGAAGTCGACTATCACGTGTACGGCGACGACCTTCAGTTCGTCGAGATCGAGCTCGATCCGGGTGAGACCGTGATCGCCGAGGCCGGCACGATGATGTACCTCGAGCAGGGCATCGGGTTCGAGTCGAAGATGGGTGACGGCACGAGCCCGTCCGACGGGTTCTTCAACAAGGCCAAGCAGATCGGCAAGCGGGCCCTCACGGGCGAGTCGCTGTTCCTCACCCACTTCACCAACACCGGACACGGCAAGCAGAAGGCCGCGTTCGCGGCGCCGTACCCCGGCAAGATCGTGCCGGTCGACCTCGCGAAGGCCGGCGGTCGGCTGATCTGCCAGAAGGACTCGTTCCTCGCCGCCGCCATGGGCACCCAGGTCGGGATCGCGTTCAACCGCAAACTCGGCGCCGGTCTGTTCGGCGGCGAGGGCTTCATCCTCCAGGATCTCCAGGGCGACGGGATGGTGTTCATCCACGCCGGCGGCACCGTCGTGCCCCGCTACCTCGACAACGAGACGCTCCGGGTCGACACCGGCTGCCTCGTCGCCATGCAGCCGTCGATCAGCTACGACATCCAGCGGGCCGGCAACCTCAAGTCGATGGTGTTCGGCGGCGAAGGACTGTTCCTCGCCACGCTCCAGGGCACCGGCTGGGTGTGGCTCCAGTCGCTGCCGTTCAACCGACTGGCCGACCGTGTCGTGGCCAACCTCCAGCCCGGCGGCAGCCAGGGCGAGGGTTCGGTCATCGGTGGCCTCTCGACGATCTTCGAGAACCGCTGATGAGTGACACCACCACCGACGACGGGCGGGGCGAGGCGCTGCCGAATCTCCCGCCGAGGGTCTCGGACCAGATCGGGACCGAGTTGCGAGCCGAGCTCGACATCGACTGCCCCCGCTGTGGCGCCCCGACGACGGTGCGGATCTACGGACCCTGCGACGACTGTCGGGACGTACTCCGGGCCTCGCAGGGCGGCGAGGGTGCCGACATCGAGACACCGGAGTACGTGCCGAACATGAACGTCACGCCGAATGCGGTGGCGCTCAAGGACTAGCGGATGCCTCAGTGCTCCCGGAGGGCGACGGCCGGAGTGATCCGGCCGGCCCGACGGGCCGGCGCCACCGCGGCGAGCACGGAGGCTCCGACGGCCACGACCGTGAGCACCACGATCGCCGCCCACGGCGTGCGCCAGCTGAGGTCGGCCTCGAACGACGAGGTGCCGATCAGCACCTGCCAGGCGGCGAGCAGTCCGAGGCCGATGCCGACGAGCACACCCTGGACGCCGATGAAGGCGCCCTCGACGAGGAAGCTGCGCTCGACGAGCGCGGCCGGCACACCGATCGCCCGCATCGTGCCGAGCTGACGGCGACGCTCGCGCACCGCCCGGATCAGCACCACGGCCAGGCCGGCGATGCCGATGAGCAGACCCACGGCGAGGTATCCCTGGAGCAGCCGGATGAACGACTGCTGCCCGGAGATCTCGTCGTCGGCGGCGCCCCGGAAGGTGGTCGTGTCCGCGCCGGCGGCGACGAAGGTCTCGTCGATCGACGAGAGCGCCGCCGTCTCCCCCGCGACGTAGAACCGTGTCCGGCCGGCATCGCCGTCGAGCACGTCGTCGACGACCGGGGGGCCGACGAAGACGCCCGACCCGACCGACCAACCCAGGCGATACGTCGCGGCGACCACCACGTCACGGGTCGGACCGTCCTCGAGGTCCGCGTCGCGGAGCTGGAGCACGGTGCCGGCCACCCAACCCCCCTCGTCCTCGCCGGGGGCCACGACGGCCTCACCGGCGGTCACGGCGGCCCACACGGCATCGACATCGGCGAAGCCGGCGGCCGTCGAGCGCAGCTCCGGTGGGGTGACGGCGGTGAAATCGTCGCCGACGGCCGTCGTGCGCCACCGGCCGTCGCCGTCGATGCGGCGACCGTCGGCGTCGTCGACGACCCGACCGATCTCGATGCGCTGCAGCGTGGTCGTGGCCACGGCGTCGATCCCGTCGAGGGCGGCGACGTCGTCGGCGGTGACGACGGCGGTCGGGTTCAGATCGACCACACCGCCCCAGTCACCACCGGCGGAGCGGGCGAAGGCCGGCACCTGGGCGGCGAACACCGAGTTGATGGCCGCCATGAAGGTGACGGTGAACACGATGAGGGCGTACATCGACACGAGCATCGCCGTCCGACCGGGCCGGGCGAGCGGGTGGGCGAACCCCACCCGGGTCACGATGCCGCCACGACGACCGAGCAGGCGCCGCCAGATCGGCCCGGCGTGGCCGAGCACGATCGCGGACAGCGCGACCAGGGAGAGTCCGAGGGTCAGGAACACGTCGACATCGGCATCGACCATCGTCGACTCGTGCACCTGGAACGCGAGCGGCGGCCAGATCGAGGCGACGAGTCCGAGCCCGATGGCGGCGGCGTTGCGCCCGACGACACGGGCCGCGAGCGGGATCAGGCCCGCCACGGCGAGCACCGGTCCGAGGATCAGCAGGGAGCCGACGTCGCCGCCGACGACGTACAGGACGACACCGAGCACCGACACCACGGTGGCGGCGACGGTCGCACCACGCCCGGGCACCCGGCGCTGCACCTGGGGAAGCTGGCGGAGTGCGGCGATCACGTTGCGACGCACGATCCGGGCGCTCGTGAGTGTGACGGTGAGCTGGGAGATGGCGAGCCCGATGAGGAACCCCGAGACGAGCGCACCCGGGGCGATGTCGAGCCGCACCGTGAAGTCGTCGTCGTCGAACAGCGCCGCGGCGGCACGGATCACGAGACCCGCGACCCCGACACCGGCGAGTGCACCGCAGGCGGCGGCGAGTGCGCCGTAGACGAGACCCTCCGCCCGCAGGATCGCGGCGACCCGTCGGCGATCGAACCCGATCGCCCGGAGGGTGCCGAGCTCGACCGTGCGCTCCTCGGCGAGCATCACGAAGAGGTTGACCACGAGCAGGATCCCGGCCGCCACGCTGAACCCACCGATGGTGGCGAACAGCTGGGTGTTCTCGGCGGCCTCCTCGTCGGCCGCCGTCAGCAGATCGGCCTTGGTGTCGTTCACCACCGGGTCGGTGGCGTCGACACCGAGATCGGCGAGCGCCGCCTCGAGCTCGGCGACGACGGCCTCACTGCGGTCGGCACCATCGAGCACACCTCCGGTGTTGGAGACGAGCACCAGTTCGGTGGTGACCTCGGCGGCGTCGTCGATGCCGTCGGTGAGGGCTCCGGCGGGGATCCACGCATCCCGGAACCCGCCGAGGCCACTCGGCTCGGCCAGCCCGGCGACGATCATGGTCGCCTCGAGCGGGCCCGCGGCCACGACGACCGGGTCGCCGACCGTGACGCCGAGCTCGTCGGCCACACGTTCGTCGAGCACGATCGCCTCCGAACCGAGCGCGGCGACCCGGTCGAGATCGACACCCGCGAGACCGGTGTCGGCCGGCCGACCTCCGAAGTCGACGGCGGCGGCCAGGTCGACCTCGCCGATCTCGGCATCACCCACGGCGGCCGTGCCGTCGGGGTGGAGCAGCCCGACCTCGGCGACGGTCACCGGGAGGACCCCGTCGATGTCATCGGATCCCGCGGCGAGCGCCCGGATCCGCTCGGTGGCGACCGTGGACTCGTCGCGGTCGTCCACGCGGACGATCTCGTCGATCGGACCGAGCTCGGAGCCGGCGATCGCCCGGATCGAGGTACCGAAGCTCTCCCCGATGAGGAACGATCCGGTGATCAGTGCGGTGGCGAGCATCGAGCCCCCCACCACGAGGGCCGACTCGCCCCGGCGGCGGACGACGTTGCCCACGGCGAGGCGCCCGAGGGCGGGGCGGCGGACGATGGTGCGGGCGATGCCGATGATCAGCACCACGAGCACGACGGCGGCGGCGATGGTGACCATCATCGACCCCCGACGATCTCGTCGGTCGAGATCCGGCCGTCGGTGACGACGATGCGGCGGTCACCGGCTCGGGCGATCGTGGGGTCGTGGGTGATCATCACGATCGTCTGCCCGGCCGCGTTCACCTCGCGGAAGAGCTCGAGCACCTGCTGGGCCGTGGCCGAGTCGAGATTGCCGGTCGGCTCGTCGGCCCACACGACATCCGGGTCGGTCACGAGCGCCCGGGCGATCGCCACCCGCTGCTGCTCACCGCCGGAGAGCTCGGCCGGACGATGTCGGGCCCGATCGGCGAGGCCGACCCGGGTCAGCAGGTCGAGTGCCCGGGCACGGGCCTGCTTCGGGGAGGCGCCGGCGGCGAGCAGGGGCAACTCGGCGTTCTCGGCGACGTCGAGCACCGGGAGCAGGTTGAAGCTCTGGAACACGAACCCCATGCGCTCGGCCCGGAGCCGTGTACGGGCCCGGTCGTTGCGGCCGTGCACGTCGTTCCCCGCCAGCATCACCTCACCGCGGTCGATCTCGTCGAGTCCGGAGAGGCAGTTGAGCAGGGTCGTCTTGCCGTTGCCGGACGGGCCCATCACGACGTTGAACGAGCCGCCGAGCACGTCGAGGTCGACCCCGCGGAGTGCGGCGACCTCCACGTCGCCGGTCCGGTAGGTCTTGTGCACGTCGCGTGCGGTCAGCAGGGTCCCCGCCGGTGACGGTGCGGGAGACGGGTCGATGTCGTGCATGGCGATGGTCCTCGTGGTCGCTGGGGCCGTGGTCATGAGACGATCGTGAGCGCCTTCCGGTTGGCGCGACATCGGGACGGACCCCGAACGAACCCTGAGACGACCCCGACCACACCCGGGTCGACCCCCGCCGCACGACTAGGTTCCGCCCATGCGCATCGGACTCAACGCCTCGAACCTGCTCGCCTCGCCCGACCTCGACACCATGGCGGCCCACGCCGCCCGGGCGGAGGCCGACGGGTTCTCGTCGTGGTGGTTGGCCCAGACCGGCGCCGTCGACGCGTTGCTCGCACTCGCCCACGTGGCATCGGCGGCCCCGACGCTCGAGCTCGGCACCGCGGTCATCCCCACCTACCCGCGCCATCCCTCGGCACTCGCGTCGCAGGCACTCACCGCGCAGGCGGCGACCGCTGGCCGCATCACGCTCGGCATCGGCCTGTCGCACAAGCCGGCGGTCGAGGACCGCTGGGGCATGAGCTTCGAGCGCCCGATCCGCCACTTCCTCGACTACCTCAACGTGTTGGAGCCGCTGCTCGCCGGTGAGGCCGTGGAGTACCGCGGCGAGATGTTCACCTACATCACCGAGCCGCAGGCCCGGCCGACCGACACCCCGCCGTCGCTGATGGTCGCCGCCCTCGGTGAGCAGATGCTGAAGATCGCCGGCAAGCGCACCGACGGCACGATCCTGTGGATGGTCGGGCCGGCCACGATCGAGAGCCACATCGCGCCGGTCATGAACGAGGCGGCGGCCGCCGCGGACCGAGCCGCTCCCCGGGTGTTGTGCTCGCTCCCGGTGGCCGTCACCGACGACGTCGAGGGCTCGAAGGCGTTCGCCAACTCCGTGCTCGAGATCTACGGCCAGCTCCCGTCCTACCGGGCGATGCTCGACCGCGAGGGCGCCGAGAACGTCGGCGACGTCTGCGTCTTCGGCTCCGAGGAGCAGGTGCGGGACCATCTCCACCGCATCGCCGCCTCGGGGGCCACCGACTTCACCGCCGTCGAGTTCGTGGGCGACCCCGACGGGGCCGCCCGGACCCGTGCCGTGTTGACCCAGGTGGCCGCGGAGCTGAGCTGATCGCCGTTCACCTCGCTGGGGCTCGGCTCACTTCTGCAGTTGCGCCGCCCGGCGACGGCTCAGGTGGCGGCCAGCTCGGCGGCGCCGAAGCTCACGCCGAAGCGCACACACCAGATCACGACGGTGTCGAACTCGGTGAGGTCGACGTCTTCGGGGATCTCGTAGTTCTGCGCGCCGATGTTGCCCTTGAGGTCGCCGAGGTCGACGTAGTCACCGTCGCCGCCGACCCCCACCCCGCCGTCGGCCCTGGTCAGATAGACGTTGAGATCCGGGCCGTTGTCCCCGGCGAAGTCGTCCTCGAAACGCAGGAAGCGCTGTGCGGTCCCGTCGTTCAGGACCACCGCCGTGCCCTCCTGCGGATGGGCGAGGCTGAAGAACGATCCGCGGAACTGCGTGACGATCTCCCCCGGCATCGGATCGGCCTCGTCCGCTGCGACCTCGGCGGGGATGTCCTCGGTCTCCATCACCTCGTCGATCTCGTCGAGCACGTCCTGGCTCACCGCACCGGATGCGAAGGCGGGCCCCTCCTCGTCGACCACGTCGTCGACGAACAGGGTGTGGACGCCGAACACGCCGAAGGCGAGGAAGCCGACCACGACCAGTCCGACGAGACCGACCGGTGCGGCGATCTTCCAGTTGTCTGCGAGTTTCGTGAGCACGGCGGGTCCTCGTTTCGTCGGGCTCAGACGATACGACGCTGCGCCGCCCACCGGGAGAGTTCGTGGCGGGACGAGAGCTGCAGTTTGCGCAACACGTTGGAGGCGTGGGTCTCGACCGTCTTGATCGAGATCGTCAGGCGCCGGGCGATCTCCTTGTAGGCGTAGCCACGGGCCAACAACCGCATCACCTCCTGCTCTCGTGGCGAGAGCAGATCGAGCTCGGGGTCGACCGGCTCGGCGATGGAGCCGCTGAACGCATCCAGCACGAACCCCGCGAGCCGGGGACTGAACACGGCGTCGCCCTCGGCGACCCGGATGATCGACGACACCAGCTCGTCGCCCGTGATCGCCTTCGTGACGTAGCCCCGGGCACCGGCCCGGATCGTCGCGATCACGTCGTCGGCGGCATCGGACACGGACAACGCGAGGAACGTCGTCTCGACCCCCCTGGCCAGCACCGCCGAGATGACATCGGCGCCGGTGCCGTCGGGGAGGTGCACGTCGAGCAGCACGACGTCGGGTACACGCTCACAGATCTCGTCGACGGCGGAGATGACCGAGTCGGCCTCGCCGACGACGTGCACGCCGGTGCCGAGCTCGGCTCGGACCCCGGCCCGGACGAGGTCGTGGTCGTCGACGAGCACGACGGTGGGTTGGTAGCTCATGTGGCGGTCTCCGGATCGTGGACACCGAGGACGAGTTCCACCTCGGTCCCCTCCCCCGGTGCGGTGTGGATGGCGGCCGAGCCGCCGAGCCGCTCGAGGCGGCCGATGATCGAGGAACGGATGCCGAGGCGGGACGGGTCGACCTCGTCGGGATCGAAGCCGACGCCGGTGTCGCGGACGAACACCTCGAGGCGGGTCGGGTCGGACAGATCGGCGAACACGTCGACCGTGTCGACGCCGGCGTGTTTCGCCGCGTTCACGGCGGCCTCGCCGACGGCGGACAGCACGCCGTCGACCGCGTCGTCATAGGGCCGGTCGCCGCCGACCACGACGACGTCGAGCCGGGTGCCGTGACGGTCCTCGACGTCGTCGGCGATGCGGTCGAGCCCCGACCGGAACGAATCCGCGGCGGCTCCGGCTCCACGGTCGATCCAACTCCGCAGCTCACGTTCCTGGCGGCGGGCCAGGGCGACCATGCGGGCCGGGTCGTCCGCCTTCTGGATGAGCGCGAGGGTCTGCAACACCGAGTCGTGGAGGTGGGCACCGACCTCGGCCCGCTCGTCGGAGCGGATCCTGGCCTGACGCTCGACGTCGAGTTCGCGCAGCTGGGACGCCCACCACGGGGCGGTCACGAGGGCGACGGCACCGGCGATGATGAGCACACCACCGGCGAGCAGCACGACCGACGAGGGGTCGTCGAAGCCCTGACTGCCGGCGAGGGCGAGGCCGGCGACCACGAGCAGCACCGCGATGATCCGCTCGACGGCCGACGGTCGACGGATCCGGGCCCGCCCCCAGAACAGCAGGACCCCGGCACCGGCCGCGCCGAGGCCCCACACGACGAGCGTGCGGGAACTCCCGAGATCGGCGCCGAGCACGAACAGGCCGAACACGACGAACGCGATGCCGATGCGGCGCTCGAACACCGACCGGCCCTTCACCCGGCGGGCGACCACCGGCGGCCGATCGCGCGACCAGTAGAGCGTCAGGGCGAGCCAGGCCAGCCCGTAGATCGCGATGCCGAGGCCACCCGCCCCGGTCAGGAAGACGAAGGCGATGCGCACCACGAGCGCCTCGACGCCCAGCTCGGCCGCGATGCCTGCGGCGACGCCTCCGAGCAGGGCGTCGCGGTGCAGGTCGGGCACCTGCCAATGGGGTGCGGGGGCACCGGGAACGGACGTGGTCACGGGTTCAGTGTCGCATGCGCCGACCACCGCGGTCATCGGGGGCGACCCTGATCGGACCCTGAGCACTCAGGGACGGATCGAGGACATCCCCCATGGGTGCGACGCCGGTCGGGATCGACGATGGAGCCATGAACGACAACCCCCACCCCCCGACCGACCCGGCCGGCGACCCCACCGAGGAGGAGCGGGTCGACGCCGCCGATCCCGTCACCGGCGCCGAGACCGAGACCACGGAACTCGACGACATCGTCGGGTTCGACGAAACCGACGACGACATCCCGGTGCTCGACATCGACACGACCGTCGACGAGGAGGACGACGCGCTCACCTCGGAGGACGAGCCGGTGCTCGTCGGTGTCGGCGTGCCAGACTCGGCCGCCATGACCGGCGAGGAACGACCCGTCGGCGGGATCCGCCCGCCGCAGCCGCCGAGCGACCATGCGGGCCCGTCGGGCTCGGGGCTCGGCGACGGCACCGGGCCGACCCCCGGTGGGCCGATGCCCGCACCCCCGCAGCGTCGCCTGCGCCGCGTGCGCAGCGGCACGAGCCACGACGGCCGCACCTCCAAGCTCGGTGGCGTGACCACCGGGCTCGGCCGCTACCTGGGCGTCGACGCCGCCTATCTGCGGGCCGGCTTCATCCTGCTCGTCTTCTTCAACGGGTTCGGGCTCCTCGCCTACCTCGCAGCCTGGGCCCTGATCCCCGGTGAGGACGACCCACGGCCACAACCCGTCGTGCCGACCCGTTCGGTCGCCGGGCTCGTGATCGGACTCGCCGCCGCCATCGGCGCGCTCGCCACGATCGCCGACCCCTTCTCGATCGACATCACCGACCTGATCCTGCCCCTCGGCCTGATCGGCGCCGGTGTGTGGTTCCTCGACCGCCGACCCGATCTCGACCCCGTGTCACCCGCCACCGCACCGACCGTCGACCATCTCGGCGGGCCCCACGGACCGGTCACCCCGCCACCGCCCACGGCCGCCACGGCCACCGGATTCGCCGAGACGTCCTCCCACTGGGCGACCCCGCCGGTGACGACCCGGCCGAGCGGCCCGCCGATCACCGCCATCACCTTCGCCGCCACCGCCGCACTGCTCGGACTCACCGTGCTGCTCGACTCGTTCGACGCGATCGATCCGAGCGAGGTGGTCTACGCCGGCGTCTTGTGCCTCGGCTTCGGCGGCGGGCTCCTGGCCTCGGCCCTGATCAAGGGCGCACGTTCGGGTCTCCTGATCGGGCTCTCGCTGCTCTCGCTGCTCACCCTCGGCCTCGTGTCGATCTCGGGCCCCATCGTCTTCGGCGGGATCGGCGAGCGCACCGAGACCGTGGTCGGTGTCATCGACGACGACGACTTCCGCTGGGGCATCGGCGAGTACGAACTCGACCTGCGGGCCGCCGACGTCGCCCGGCTCCGGGAGGTCGAGGTCGAGCAGGGCATCGGCGAACTCGTGATCCGGGTGCCCGACGACGTGCTCGTCCAGGTCGAGGCCGACGTCAGCGGTGGCGTCATCAACCTCTTCGGCCGCACCACCGAAGGCAGCAACATCGACGACTCGATCGTCATCGACCCGAGCGGCGAGCGCGTCGGCCGGGCCGCGGTCGCCGAGGCCGTCGCCAACGGCGAACCGGTGCTCGTCATCGAGAGCACCCTCCGCTTCGGCGAGATGCGGGTGACCCGATGATCGCCATCCGGACCGGGCGGCTCGTGCTCGGCGTGTTCACCGCCGTCGTCGGCGCCGGGGTCATCGTCGCCGAGATCGCCGACCTCGACGCCTGGGGAGCCGTGCCGCTCGCCGTCGTGGTGACCGCGATCGCCCTGATCGCCGCCCTCGTCGCCCGCCCCCGCCTCGAACAGGTCGGAGCGCCGCCCGACACCCGTTGACCTCGAGTGTGGATGAAGTTCTACGGTGCGTGCCGATGGCCCGCACGCCCCCACCTCCCCTCCCGACTCCCCGACGCCGCACGCTGTCGATGCAGGACAACATCTGTGTCGACCGTGCGGCTCGGGCGATCATGCGCCCGAAGTCCTCGCCCGCCGATTCGTTCCAGCTGCACGCGCCGCTCGAACTGCTCGCCCGGGCGACGCTGCTCACCCGGGCCCGCCCGGAGGACGCCGATCCGATCCGGGACGCGATCGAGGGACTCGGCACCCGCTACGCCGCCTCCGGCGAGGATCGCCCCGACCCGGACATCGACGACGATCTCCTCGGTCCGACCCGCCTCACGAACGCCGCGGTGTCGGCGCTGGCCGACGGCGATCCCGATGCCGCCGAGCTCGCGATGCGGCGGCTCTGCATCGAGGTCGACGGCACGAACCTCGTCCGCTTCCTCGCCCCGGCGGTGCTGCCACTCGTCGGGGCCGCCGCCCACGCGCCGATCGGACTCCAGCTGCTCTCACGGATCCAGGACACCCGGCTGAAGCGGGCGACGCTCGTCCCGACCGTGCGGATCCTGGCCGAACGGCCCGACTGGCGCTTCACGACGACCTACGACGACCTCCCGGCGGCGGTGCCCGTCGAGGACCACGAGCGGGCCACGGCCGAGGTGCTCGGGGCGGTCCCCTCACTGCCCGCCCCCGATCCGGCCTTCATCTGGCCCCAGGTCTCCACCGCGCAGGCCGATCCCGAGACGATGGTGGTCGTCGGCCGCCTCGCCCGCCGGATCGACGACGACCCGCTCGGGGTGTTGGCCACCTGCCAGCGCACGATGCTCGACGAGACCGATGACGAGGTCCCCTACGGCTGGACCCACGGGCTCACGATCCCGTACGCCGCCATCGAGGTCGGTGTCGGCGCCGGGCATCCCGATCTCGGGGTCATCGCCGCGGCGACCGCCATCGTCGCCTTCCGGGCCACGCTCGGCGCCGCGACGCCACACTGGGACGACCTCGGCGCACCCCCGGAGGCCGGACTCGGACGCTGGGCCGATGCGACCACCCACGAGTTGGCCGGCGCCGCCGGTGCCCACCCCGACGCCCACGTGGTCAAGTACGTGCTCGCTTCGATCGAACTGTCCGAGGCCGACCGGGACCGGGCGCCGCTGCATCTCGCCGCCGCGGCCCGCCTGCTCGACTGGTGGGACCGTCACGATGACTGAGCCCACCGTCGTTCACGACCACCTCATCGAGCACCTCGGGCAGTGGCTCGGCGCCTGGCCGCCCGAACCGGGAGAGGTCCGGGTGGTCGCCTCACGTGCCCGTGTCGTGCCGAGCTGGGACGGCTCGGTCCGACCGTTCCTCGGCATCGAGACCCCGGACGGTGCGGTGTTGTCGGTCCCACCGGATCGCCTCGAGGCCGTGCGGTCCCTGGGCGACGACGTCGACACGATCGGTACCGGTCTCGGCGAGGCACTCGGACGTCCGAGCTGGCGCTTCGGTCGGGGTCTGTTCCGCTGGAGCTCCGAGCCCGTGCTCGACGGAGATCCCGGGGTGTGGCTCGAACGGGACGATCCGCGGGTGCCCCGATGGCTGCGTCCCTTCAACGGACCGGTGCTCGTGGCGCTGGACCACGGCGAGGTGGCGGCCGGCGTCGGACGCAAGATCCACGATCGGCGCGGCATCGAGCTGGCGGTGGTGACCGAGGAAGGCCACCGCGGGCGGGGCTGGGCTCGACGCCTCGTCGCCCAGGCCGCGGCTCGGACCCTGGACGAGGGCGCCGTCCCCACCTACCTGCACGCCGAGGACAATCACGCCTCGGCCCGCACGGCCGAGGCGTCGGGCTTCCCCGATCGGGGTTGGCGGGTGCTCGGCCTCTTCCCCGACCGGGCGACCTGAGCCTCAGACCCGGAGCCAGCCGAGTGCGGTCTTCGTGCCGGCCGGGATCTCGGTGAAGCCGCCGTCGTGCACCTCGACGTCGGCCTCGTCGACCAGCACCGCCCAGGTGGCCTCGTCGGGATGCACCACGGTGACGGGACGGCCGTCGACGACCCAGGCCGCATGGGTCGTCGGGTCGACCATGCGGCGCACCAGCTGACCCGCATGGGCGCACTGGGCCGCCCGTTTGCCCCAGCTCATCGGCACCGAGGGGGTCACCGCGATCACGAGCCCGCGGAGCGCCCGAACCACGTCGGCGTCGTCGGCGACGTCCGGCGGATCCAGCGGTGGAGTCTGGATCTGGAGCTTGCGGACCCGCTCGGGGACACGATCGGTCGGTGACGGCACGAAGGCGCGTACGGCGACACCGTCGCGTTCGACCGTCACCCCGTCCGCCTCGTGGCCGCGGTCCCAGTTGGCGCCCCGGGCCCGCCGCACGATCTTGCGGATCCGCATCCCGTCCCAGGTGGACACGGCCTCGTGCCAGGGGCCGCCGGGGGCCGACCACTCGTGATCCAGCAGTGCGAGCGCGGCGAGGACGGCGACCTCACAGATCGCCGTCTCACCGGGTGGGTCGAGCTTCGGCACCCGGGCCGCCAACTGCATGGCCCAGGGTGCGGGCTCGGTCTCCTCGACGGCGTCGCTCACGCCGCCGAGGATAGGACCCAGCTACTCCTCGAGGATCCGGATGACGCCCGTGTCGCCGTCGACCTCGATCAACGCACCGTTGGGGATGCGCTTCGTGGCGTCGGTGGCCGACACCACACACGGAATGCCGAGCTCACGACTCACGATGATGGCGTGCGACAGCGGCGCACCGACGTCGACCACGACGGCCGACGCGGGCACGAACAGCGGCGTCCACGACGGGTCGGTGATCGGGGCGACGAGGATGTCGCCGGGCTCGAGATCGGTCGGGTCGTGGCTGTCGAGGATCACGCGAGCCCGACCGGTCGCCTTCCCCGGACACCCGGGCATCCCCATCAGCTCGTCGCCCACGGTGAGCCCGTCGATCTGCACGGCATCACGTCGCGGATAGGTGTCGATCGTGGGCGGCGGACCGTCGAACAGGAACGGCTCCTGGAGCTCGGCCACCTCGGCGTAGTGCGCCTCGCGAGCCCGCACGGTCTCCATCCAGCCCGACGGATCGTCCATGAACTCGTACTGCTCGGTCTTGGTGAGCATGCCGAAGGCCTCGGTGTTCGGCAGCAACCCGGCCTCGACCTGGCGGCGGCCCCACTCGCGCATGCACATCCGGGTCTCCTGGATGAGCTTGATGCAGTTGGTCTTGGTCCGCTCCCGGCCGGGCATGAACACCGTCGCCGACGACAGTGCCGCGGCGAACTGCCCCTGGGTCTCCGGGTCGGCCGCGAGCGCCTCGGTGATGGCGGAACCGAGTGCCTCACGCTCACCGGCGCGGGCCGCGTTGTTGAGCTGCGGGGCCTGATCGTCCGATGACAGACGCATCCGGTCGACGGCGGCGAGGGCGAGGTCGGGATGGGTCTCCCACACCGGCGACCGGGCCTCCCACTCGTTCGGACCCCGGGCGCCGTAGGAGACGAGGAAGGCGTCGAAGGCCTCGACGAACCCCGCCGCGTCGGCATCGCCGTCCGTCGCGGCGGCCCGGATCCGGGCATCGAGGCCGGCATTGCCACCGTCGAACAGGGAGGTCAGCGAACCGCTGGCGGCCACCGAGCGACCGAGGTCCCACATGGCCATCGACGGTGCGGCCGACTCGACGTCGCCCAGGCCGGCGAGCAGCTTCAGCGTCGTCGTCGGCTGCCCGACGGCGTCGCAGACCGCGGTGATGATCCCGATCGGCAGCGTGGCGAGGAACGAGATGAAGATGTGCTGCGTGAACAGCTCGGCGAAGTGATCGTCGAGCAGCTGCCAGGCACGATCGACGAGCTCCCGGTCGGACATGCTCGACAGGTCGGGGCGGTCGAGGCGGAGCTGGTTGAGCATCGCCTCGTCACGTGCCACCTCGGGCAGCCCGTCGGTGGTGAGCACCCACCCGAACGTCTCGCCGATCTTGGCGGTGAGGTCGGGCCGATCGTCGTCGGGACCCGGAACGAACTCCGGCACACCCGGGGCGTCGCCGAAGAAGGAATCGTCGATGTCCTGGGCGGTCATGCCGGGGGCGCGATGGCCGAGCAGCCGCAGCGCCGAGGCGTTGAGGTAGGCGTAGCCCCCGGTGACACCGAGGAACACGTTCTCGTCGTCGGGGAGCTCGGATGCCTCCATCACCCCGATGCGTTCATAGGCCTGACGGAACCCGATCTCGGATCCACCGAGCTTCTCGCCGTCGTGGAAGCCGAACGAGAAGGTCATCGGCGCGACCGGATCCGGGAACACCTCCCCGACGTTCGCTCGTGTGTAGAACGAGAAGCGCTCGCTCAGTTCGGTCTTGACCATCCAGTCGGCAACCATGCCGGCCCCCTTGTGCACGTCGGCGCCCTCGGCGGGCGCCGGATCGAACGAGTGTGACAGAGGACACAGCGTTCATCCATTCGATGCCGTGGTGACGCCCCGGATCCAGCGGCGGCGCATCTGATCCAGATGAGGGGTTCTGGCCGCCCCAACGGCACCGCCGACGACGATGCGGCACACTGAAGCGCACTCAACAACGCTCGTCAGCGTTCGTTGTATCTCGGAACCTTTCCGGGCGTGAACCTTCTCCCCTCTCGAGGTCAGATGAATCCTCCTCGCACCGACACCGACGCCAGCCCCACGACCAGCGCCGCGCCGTCCAGCCCCGCCGCCGTGCTCACTCACACCGGACCGATGCACGCTGACGAGGCCGCCCGCCTGCGTGGTGCGGCCGAGGCCGGCGCCACGATCGTCGTCGTGCCCGAACCCGACGACACGGTGGCCGCCGAGCTCACCGGGTGTCGCGTGGTCGACGACCTGCCACACACCGAGTGGTTCATCACGCTCGCCGGCGGGCCGGCCGCCGCCCGATTGGAGGGAGAGGTCCCGATCAGCTCGGCGTTGCGAGCCCTCGAGACGATCGACGCCGAGACCGTGGCGACCACCTCGATCCGCTTCCGCCACCACCCGACGATGGCGGTGCGAGGACTCGGGCGCGGCCGGATCGTCACCTCCGGTGTCGCCGACCTCGACGCACTCCGACGCCATGACGTCCTCGGCGTCTTCCTCGGGCGCCTCGAGCACCCCCGCTCCCCCGCCACCACCCGTGACCTCGGTGTCGCCGTCGTCGGCTACGGACCGTTCGGCGGCATGGGCTACCTCCACGGCCTCGCCGCCACCGAGACCGACGGCCTCCGTCTCGCCGCCGCGGTCGACACGAGCGCCGAGCGCCTCGACGCGGCGCGCCGTGACTTCCCCGATCTCCACACCTACGACGACGCCGACGCCCTGGCCGGCGACGACACCGTCGACATCGTCATCGTCGCCACACCCCCCGTGTTCCACGCACCGATCGGCCTCGAGATGCTGCGGGCCGGCAAACACGTCGTCGTCGAGAAGCCCATGTGCCTCACCGCCGCCGACGCCGACACGATGCTCGCCACGGCGGACCAGGTCGACCGGGTGCTCACCGTGCACCAGTCCCGTCGCTGGGACCGCGACGTGTTGGCGCTGCGACGCATCATCGACGACGGCCTGCTCGGCGAGGTGTTCAACATCGAGACCTTCGTCGGCGGGTTCGAGCATCCATGCCGGGCATGGCACTCCGAGGCCTCGGTGTCGGGCGGGGCCGTCTACGACTGGGGTTCCCACCACATCGACTGGATCCTGCGGTTCTTCGACGGCGAGCCACCTCGACGAGTCCTCACCTCGGCCCACACCCGGGTCTGGCTCGACTCGACCAACGTCGATCAGCTCTCGGTCTGGATGCAGTGGGACGACGGCCGCGAAGCGACGTTCCGCCAGAGTGACATCGCCGCCATTCGCCGACCGAAGTTCTACGTGCAGGGCACCGGCGGCACCGCGGCGGGCCACTACCGGCCGCTACGCGACGAGCGCATCGAGGCGGGCCGCGGCCATCTCGACGGCTGGCACCATCATGCCGAGGCTCCGGTCGAGCTGTCCGCCACGACCTACGCCGGCAACGGCGTGCTGATCGACCACACGATCCCCACCGCGCCACATCCCGGCTGGGGCTTCCATCGCAACCTCGCCGACCATCTGCTGCTCGGTGAAGCCCTCGAGGTCCGGCCGGAGCAGAGCCGCGACGTGGTCGCGGTCCTCGAGGCGGCCCACCGCTCGGGCGACGAGGGTGGTTCGTTGATCGAGATCGAGCCACGGGGGTGAGCGGCGTCGACCCCGAAGCCGAGCTGCGGGGGCGGCACCCGGCCGCGACCGTCGATCGGATCACCCTCGCGAACGGACAACGGGTCCGGACCCTCCGATGGCGGACGACCGACACCGACCCGCAGCGATGGTTGCTCGTCCACGGCCTCGCCTCCAATGCGTGGCTCTGGGCCGACACCGCCGAGCGGCTGGCCGCGGCGGGCCATGAGGTCGTGGCGGTCGACCAGCGGGGCCACGGCCACAGCGACCCACCGGCCCCCGCCGACGACCGCTACACGACGCCCGCGGCCGCCGACGACCTCGCCGCCCTGCTCGACCGGCTCGGCTGGAACGATGCCCATCTCGCAGGCCAGTCGTGGGGCGGCAACGTCGTGGTCGAAGCCGCCCGACGCCACCCGGACCGCTGTCGCGGCGTCACCGCCGTCGACGGTGGCCTCATCCGCCTGGCCGACCGCTTCCCGACCTGGGAGGAGTGCGCCACGGCGCTCGCCCCACCACGGCTCGACGGCCGCACGGTCGAGGAGTTCACGGGATGGATCGACGAGGTCGCCGGCCACTGGCCGCCGTCCGGTCGACTCGCGACGCTCGCCAACATGGTCCACCGAGACGACGGCACCATCACGCCGCACCTGTCGTTCGAGGATCACCTCGAGGTCCTGGCGGGGCTCTTCGCCCACGATCCGTGGGTCTCGGTCGCCGGCACCGAGGTGCCGATGGCGTTCCTGCTCGCCTCACCCACGAGCGCCGACGACGACCGCGAGGCGCTCGAACGACGCCTGGTCGACCTGGGCGCACCCGCACCCCGACGGGTCGAGTGGTTCCTCGACGGGCACCACGACCTGCACGCCGAGCAACCCGATCGGGTGGCCGAGGTGTTGCTCGCCTCAGTCGAGTAACTGGGCGACCATCATCACCGCGAGCACGAGGCGGGCGGTCCACAGCCAGGTGCGCACCGCATCGGCCCGCATCAGGCGCCGGTGCACGTCGGCATCGAACGCATCGAGCAGTTCGCCGTGGCGCGGGGCGGCCAGCCCGCCGGTCACCGCCACGATGAAGGCCACGAGCACGAGCCCGCCCAGGCGGAGCCCGAACGAGATCTCGTCGCGAGCCGAGACGAACAACCACAACGCAGTGAGGACCTCGATCCCCCACGGCAGGAGCAACAGCCGGGTGATCCGCGACATGTGCTCGTCCTGATACGGCCGATACGGCTCTCCGACGAGCCGGAACAACGGGTAGTGGACCACGTGGATGGTCCAGATCAGCCCGACCATGAAGCCGGTGGCGGCGAGATGGGCGAGTGCCACCGCGGCGACCGGTTCGAGGGCGAAGGTCGAGACCTGCATGGCCGAGATGGTGGCCGGTGCCGACTCAGCCCGACGAACCGTGTGACCGGCCCGGGTCCTCGTCGACCGCGGCGACGACGGTGGCGGCCAGCCCCGGACCGAGCAGTGCATCGAGCTCCGGTCGCAACGAGATCGTGACCGGCACGGCCGCGTCGAAGGCGGTCACGCCCGACGGTGATCGTGGCTCGGAGGAACAACACCACGCCATGTCGGCCCCGCCGGCGCCCCAGTCGTCTCGTCGCCACGCCCGCAGATGAGGGCCTCCGTCGGACCGGTCGACCTTCAACGGCAGCTGCCAACACACCGAGGGCTTGGCCTCGAGCGCGGCCGTGGCCGCCTCGGCGGGATCGTCGAGGCCCTCCGCCGCGTCGATGTGCAACGCACAGCCGGCGCCACCGGCGAACCCCGGCCGGTTGAGGAACACACAGGCACCGTCGACCACGCGGGTGAACCGGCCACCCGCTCGCGACTCGACGACACCGTCGGCGGCCTCGGCGTGGAACTGGAACCGGGCGGGGTCGAGCGTGCGGCCGAGGGCGTCGACCCGACGGGCTTCATCCTCGTCGAGCAGTTCCGCCCCTTCCGAGCAGCAGCCCAACCCGGCGGCGGGCCGTTCCTCGTCACCGATGCCGACACAGCCGTCGTTCCAGATGCACCGCCACGACGAACCGAGGAAGTCGGCATCGATCCGCCAGACCTCACCGGTGTCGGGGTCCGTGGCCGTGACGACCGGCGGGACGGGATGCTCGTGCACGACCGGAATCGTACGATGCCGCCATGCCCACCGTCTCCCGATCGGCGTCCCGGTGACGACCACCGACTGGAACCCCGTCCTGCGGGGCGAGTTCGCCAAGCCCTACTGGCAGGAGCTGCAGCGCTTCGTCCACGACGAACGCACCAAGGGCCCGGTGTATCCACCACACGACGAGGTGTTCGCCGCGCTCCACCTCACCCCACTCGCATCGGTCCGTTGCGTGATCCTCGGGCAGGACCCCTATCACGGCCCCGGTCAGGCCCACGGACTGTGCTTCTCGGTGAAGGCGCCGACCCCGCCGCCACCGTCACTCGTCAACGTGTTCAAGGAGCTCCACGACGATCTCGGCGTCGCCATCCCCGGCCACGGCGACCTCACCGCCTGGGCGCGCCAGGGTGTGTTGCTGTTGAACACGACCCTCACCGTGCGGGCCCACCAGGCCGCGTCACATCAACGGCGGGGCTGGGAGACCTTCACCGACGAGGTGATCCGGACGGTCTCCGCCCGACCCGACCCCGTGGCCTTCGTCCTGTGGGGTGCGGCGGCGCGACGCAAGACCGACCTGATCGACACCGACCGCCACATCGTCGTCACCGCCCCGCATCCCTCGCCGCTGTCGGCCCACCGTGGGTTCTTCGGATCGAAGCCGTTCAGCACGATCAACGCCCGGCTCGAGGCCGCCGGCACGGCACCCGTCGACTGGTCGCTGCCCGCCGAGCCCGAGCCCTGAGGAACCACGCCGGTAGCGTGCCGGGGTGACGGCGGGCCCCGCATCCGGGACGGAGACGACAGGCGAGCTCGGCGAGCCCCTGCTCACACCGCGCTTCGCCACGATCGTGGCGGCCGCGCTCACCTATTTCCTCGCGTTTTTCATCCTCGTGCCGGTGCTCCCCCGCCACGTCGAGGACGAACTCGGCGGTGGCAGTCTCGCCGTCGGCCTCGTGGGGACCGGCTTCGCGATCTCCGCGCTCATCGTCCGCCCGTCGCTCGGCCGGCTCGGTGACCGCCGCGGCCGTCGCCTGCTCTTCGTGGGCGGCACGATCGTCTCGGGGTTGTCGATCCTTCCCTACGCGATGGTCGACTCGATCGCCGCGCTCGTGGTGCTCCGCCTCATCGGCGGCGTCGGCGAGGCGGCCGCCTTCGTGGGTGCCGCGACCGCCACCCAGGACCTCGCGCCCGACCATCGGCGGGGCGAGGCGACGAGCCTGTTCAGCTTCGCGATCTACGGGGGGATCGGGCTCGGCCCGATCGTCGGCGAGTGGTTGTGGCGCAGCGGCGGGTTCGAGCTGGTGGTCACCGTCGCCGTCGGCCTGATGGTCGCGGCGGCGCTGCTGGGGCTGGCGGTGCCGGCCGGAGCACCCGCGACGACCGCCCCGACCACACGACCGCGGGGGCTGCGTGGCGTCCTGCACCCGGCGTCGGTCGCACCCGGCATCATCCTCGCCTCGTCCCTCATCGGCTTCGTCGGGTTCGTGCAGTTCCTCGCTCCCCACGTCGACCGGATCGCCGGGGGAGGCACCGGGTCGGGTGACGCCGGGCCGGCGTTCGTGCTCTACGCGGCGATCGTGCTGTTCGTGCGCCTGTTCTTCGCGAAGTTGCCCGACCGCCTCGGTGCCCGGCGAGGTGGGACCGTGGCGCTGAGCTGCATCGCCACCGGTCTCGCGATCATCGCGGCCGTCCCGACCCTGGTGGGGGTGTTCGTCGGCACGGCCGTGCTCGCGTTCGGGGTCGCGTTCAACTACCCGACCCTGTTCCTGCTCGTGATGGACGACACGGACGCATCCGACCGGAGCCATGCCGTGGCGAGCTTCGGGTTCTTCTTCGACCTGCCGAACGCCGTCGGCGGGCTACTGCTCGGCGGCGTCATCCAGCTCGCCGGCAACGAACGTGTGGCCTACGCCCTCGGTTCGTTGTTCGCCGCGGCCGCACTCGTGCGGCTGCGCCAGCTCACGTCGACGCCGACGCTCCATCGGTGAGCGCCGCACCATCGGTGAGATCCACCACGATCCGACCCGACGGTGCGGACGGCGGGACCTCGTCGTCGAACAAGGGCGCCTGCCGGGCGCGATCACGGCCCTCGGTCCAGCACCGACGGCACTTCAGGGCATAGGTGACCGTGGCTTCACCACCGGTGTCGCCGACGACCTTCATCTCGCCGTCGTAGACCTGGGCGCCGTTGACGAGCCGGGCGTTGTGCGTCGCCCGGGCACCACAGGCACAACGGGCTTCGACCTGGAGCTCGGATCGAACGTCGGCGAGCTCCATCAGGCGGGCACTGCCGGGGAACATCACACCCTGGAAGGTGGTGAGCAGACCGAAGGCGTAGACCTCGATCCCGAGTTCGTCGACGACCCGGGCGAGTTGCTCGATCTGGTGCGGTTCGTAGAACTGGGCCTCGTCGCAGATGACGGCGTGCAGCGACGGTCGTTCGGCGAGGCGCTGGCCGACGAGGCCGAACAGGTCCATCGACGGGTCGATCACGAGCGCCTCGGCCGACACACCGAGCCGGCTCGACACCCGACCGTGGGTTCGGTCGAGCTGGCTGATCAGCAGGCACTCGAGCCCGCCCTGGCCGAGGTTGTGGTGGATCTGCAGGGCCTGGGTCGACTTGCCGGACCCCATCGTGCCGAAGAAGAAGCGCAGCAGCGCCGACGAGCCATCCGCCATGGCGCTGGACCGTAGTCGGCCCGGCCTCCCATCCACGACGATCCGTCCGGCGCCCGTCGATAGGGTCGACGGGTGACCGGACCGACCCACGAACCCCGCCATCACGCGCCGGCACCCCCGCCGCTGCCGCGTGGCGTGCGGGCACGGATCGGACGCCCGGTGTGGAACGAACTGCGGGCGCCGCGGGAGTACCGCGAGCTCCGGGAACACCCCGTGTGGGACGGCGAGGGCATCGCACCGGGCCGGGGTCGACGCATCATGCTGCTCGGCGGATGGATGGCGGCACCACGTTCGACCGGCGCCCTCGCCGAAGCACTCGAACGGGCCGGTTGGCGGCCCCACCGACCCGCCATCGGACGGAATGCGAAGGCCGCCTATGCGGCCATCGACGTCGCGGTCGACGACCTGCGGTCCGCCCTCGAGACCGACGGGGAGCCGATGACCGTGCTCGGTCACTCCCGCGGCGGGCAGTACGCCCGGATCATCGGCGTGCGCCATCCCGAGCTGGTCTCGTCGATCGTGACCCTGTCCGCACCGACCCGTGTGCGGTATCCCCCGTTCATCGCGGTCAACTGGCCGGCGAACGTGTTCGACGTCATGGTCCGCCGGGGATGGTTCGGCGCCGTGGAGGAACCGAGGGAGGACGAGGTCGACGTCGACCAGCAACGCCCCTTCCCCGACGAGGTGCCGTGGGTCGCCATCTGGTCGAAGACCGACGGCCTCGTCGACTGGCGGTTCTGCGTGGACGACGCCGCGCTCAACCTGGAGATCGATGCCAGCCACCTCGGCGTGTGCAACTCCACGGCCGGACTCGTCGCCGTCGGACGTGCGCTCGAACTCGTCGACCGGCACGGCGCCGACGTCCGTGGCCTCGACGCCGGCGCGGTCGCCGCCGATCTGGCCGACTCCTCGACCGACTGACCTCAGCCCGGCTGTTCGTCGATCAAGCGATCGATCAGGACCGCGAGCCCGTCCTCGTCGGAGGTCGGCAACGTGGCGCTCGCCGTCTCGGCCGCGTCGGCCGTGGCATTGCCCATCGCGAAGCTCCGGGGCGTCCACTCGAGCATCGGCAGATCGTTGTGGTTGTCCCCCACGGTCACCACCTCCTCGCGCCGGATCCCCAGATCCTCCGCGAGGGCAGCGACGGCCGTGGCCTTCGTGACGAGCTTCGCCGCCACTTCGACGAACGCCAGACCCGAGTAGGAGACCACGCCGTCGTCGCCGACCGCGTCGGCCACGAGCCGATGCAACGTGTCGACCGGGACGCCGGCCGCGAACACGAGCACCTTCTGGACGGGTTCGTCGAGCGCGTCGACGACGTCGTCGATCGGGTCGTTCGGCGGGGGGTTCGGGACGGTGTGCTCGAAGCCCCGTTCCCATGCGACGGAGGTGTCGAACTCGATGGCGAATCCGGCCTGGGGCAGCACCGCCCGGACGTCGGCCACGAGGGTGCGGGCGATGTCGGCGTCGAAGAACCAGGTCCGCACCGTCTCGTCGCGGCCGCGATGGCGCGTCACCGCACCGTTGGCGTAGATCCAGAAACCGTCGAGCCCGGTCCATTCGTGGACCTCTCGGCAGATGAGCGCGGGCCGGCCGGTGGTGGGCACCACTTCGATCCCGGCGGCCACCGCCCGGTGGAGTGCCTCGCGCACACGGGCCGAGAGCGTGCCGTCGGCCCGCAGCATCGTGCCGTCGATGTCGGTCGCGAGCAGGCGGGCGGGGGGAAACGCGGCGTCCGTCATCACACCGAGTGTCGCAGCTCGGCCGGCGCCGCCAACCCCCGATCGGGATCGGACGCCGCGGCCCGCGCGACGCCGACCACGCAGCGTCGGATCCGGACACGGATCGTGTGAACTTCCGGTGACGCGCGCCAATCCGGGCCGAGCCGGGCCGGTATCGTCGCCCCGTTCCGACTCCGTCGGCCGGGGCGCCGCGGAGACACAACACAAGGAGAGAGTCCATGACCCGTTCGTGGAAGATGCTGCTGGCACTGCTGGCTGCGCTCGCAATGGTCGCCGCCGCCTGCGGTAGCGATGCCGCCGATGTGGTCGATGGCGCCACCGACGCCGTCGAAGACGCCGCCGACACCGCCACCGAGGCTGCCGAAGAGGTCGTCGACGAGGCCGAGGAGGCCATGGACGACGACGACGCCATGGAAGAAGAGGCCATGGAGGACGACGGCGAGGGTGAAGCCACCGCCGACGCCGCCGGTGGCGGCTTCAACGTGGGCCTCACCTACGACATCGGTGGCCGTGGCGACCAGTCGTTCAACGACGCCGCCGCCGCCGGCATGGACGCCGCCGTCTCCGAGCTCGGTGTGACCGCGACCGAGGCCGAGCCGAACGCCGATGGTTCGAACCGTGCCGAGCTGCTGCAGCTCCAGGCCGACGGCTCCGAGCTGGTCATCGGCGTGGGCTTCCTGTTCGCCGGTGACGTCACCGCCGTCGCCGCCGAGAACCCCGACACCAACTTCGCGGTCGTCGACGACGCCATGCTCGACTTCGACAACGGCGGTGTGCCGCTCGGCGACAACATCGCCGGGCTCACCTTCGCCGAGGAGCAGGGCTCCTTCCTCGTCGGTGCGGCCGCTGCGCTCAAGTCCGAGACCGGCACCATCGGCTTCATCGGTGGTGTGTCGGGCTTCGGTCTGATCGAGAAGTTCGAGGCCGGCTACATCGCCGGTGCCCGGGCTGTGAACCCCGACATCGAGATCATCTCGCAGTACATCACCGAGTTCCCCGACTTCGACGGCTTCTTCGCCGCCGACCGGGCCAAGGAGATCTCGCTCGCCATGTACGGCGCGGATGCCGACATCATCTATCACGCCGCCGGTGGCTCCGGCGCCGGCGTGTTCGAGGCCGCCAAGGAGTACACCGAGGCCAACGGCTCGAAGGTGTGGGGCATCGGCGTCGACTCGGATCAGTACAACACCGTCGACCCGGGCGTGCAGGAGTTCGTGCTCACCTCGATGCTGAAGCGTGTCGACACCGCCGTGCTCGAGATCACCCGGGCGCAGGCCGACGGCAGCTTCGCCGCCGGCAACACCGTCTACGACCTCTCGGTCGACGGTGTCGGCTACTCCACCTCGGGTGGCTTCGTCGACGACATCGTCGACCAGCTCGAGGCGTTCAAGGCGGACATCGTGTCGGGTGCCATCGAGGTCCCGACCGTCCCCGAGGGCTGATCGTCCAGCACTGAGGTTCCGGGAGCCACCCCGGAACCACGCCGGGCCCCGCCCCGGCGCCCGACGGGACCGGACCTCGTGTCCGGTCCCGTTCGGGTTTTGGCCCCGCCCGTGGGACAGACGGCCCGGGCTGGTCCACACTGTCCGGTGTCATGGGTCACGACGACCCCACGACACACCCTGACCGCGACCCAGGAGTCCCCGTGGCACTCGCCATCGAACTCGTCGACATCACCAAACGCTTCCCCGGTGTGATCGCCAACGACCAGGTCAACCTGGCCGTCGAGGAGGGCGAGATCCATGCCATCTGCGGCGAGAACGGGGCCGGCAAGTCGACCCTGATGAAGATCCTCTACGGCATGCAGCCGGCGGACGAGGGCGTCATGCGGGTCAACGGGAGCGAGGTCGTGTTCGGCTCGCCGACCGAGGCGATCGACGCCGGCATCGGCATGGTCCACCAGCACTTCATGCTCGCCGACCAGCTGAGCGTGCTCGAGAACGTGATCCTCGGCTCCGAACCGGTCGGGGGCGGTGGACGACTCGACCGCAAGGCCGCCCGCAGCCACCTCGCCGAGGTCGCCGCCGCCTACGGCCTCAACGTCGACCCCAACACCCTGATCGAGGACCTCGAGGTCGGCGCCCGTCAGCGGGTCGAGATCATCAAGGTGCTGTTCCGGGGCGCCAAGATCCTCATCCTCGACGAACCGACGGCCGTGCTCGTGCCGGACGAGGTCGACGAGCTGTTCAAGAACCTCCGTGAGCTCAAGG